>JAJYCT010000582.1 GCA_021778125.1 Myxococcales bacterium | reverse complement strand
ACGAGCAGGTCGGCGCCGCCGGCGCGGCGCGTCTCGCCCTCGCGCACGCGCGTGACGGGCACGACGCCCGCGGGCAGCTGCGTGGCGTTGAAGAGGATCGAGTAGCTCGAGGCGAGCGTGAAGTTCTTCGACTCGCCGTGGCGCAGCGCGGGCGTCGCGAACGGCGGGCAGAGCAGGAGCTGGAGCCCCTCGCGCTCCATCGCGTCGAGCAGGCGCGTGCGGTACGTCCGCAGCGCGTCGGTCAGCCTCCAGAGCTCCGCGACGCTCTTGTCGCCCAGGGCGTCGAGCATCAGCGCGACGTTGTGCTGCCCGAACGTGCGCGCGGCGCGGGCGGCCAGACCTCGCACGCGCGACGGGACGGCCGCCATGCGGCGCAGCGGCTCGAGCACCGGATCGACCTCCCCGCCCGCGAGCGCCTCGACCAGCCCCGCCCCGCCGTCGGCGCTCAGGACGCCCAGGTAGACCGCGAGCAGCTCGCGGACGTCGGGCGGGGCGAACGCCTGCACGCGCGCGCCGCGCGCCTGCAGCGCCTCGGCGGCGCGGCGGACGGCCCGCGCCACGGCGGTCGACGCCGGGAGGATGCCGTCGTCGACGTACGTGCCGACGCGCAGCCCCTCGAGCCGGACGTCGCCCGGCTCGCGCCACGGCAGCGGCGGCACGCGCGGATCGAGCGACGCGAGGCGCTCCGGATCGAGCGCGCGGAAGAAGAGCGCGAGGTCCGAGACGCAGCGCGCGAGCGGCCCGCCCATGCCGCGCACGGCCTCCTGGCCGGCGAGCACCGAGCGGTAGCCCCTCATCGGGAGCCGGTCGAGCGTGGGCTTGAGCGCCGCCACGCCGCAGAAGTGCGCGGGCGTCCGGATGCTGCCGCCGATGTCGGTCCCGACGCCGAGCGGCGACATGCCCGCGGCGACCGCCGCGCCCTCGCCCCCGGACGAGCCTCCCGGCGTGTGGTCGAGCGACCAGGGGTTCGCCGTCTGGCCGAAGACCGGGTTGCGGGCCTCGACGAAGAGCATCGTCTGCGAGAGGTTCGTGCGCCCCAGCACGACCGCCCCCGCCTCGCGCAGCGCCGTGACGAGCGCCGCGTCCCTGTCGGCGATGCGCGCGCGCCACGCGGGGATGCCGAGCGTCGTCGCCCGGCCGGCGACGTCGCAGCACTCCTTGACGGTGACCGGCACCCCGTCGAGCGGCCCGCGCGCCTCGCCGCCTGCGCGCCGCGCGTCGGACGCCTCGGCGTCGGCGATCGCCTGCTCGCGGAGCACCTCGGTCATCGCGTGGATGCGCCCGTCGACCGCGTCGATCCGGTCGAGGTGGGCGCGCACCACGTCGCGCGAGGAGGTCTCGCGGCGCGAGAGGAGCCCGGAGAGCGTCGCGGCGGAGAGCTGCCAGGGAGCCATCCCCGCGACCAGAGCACGACCTCGGGACCGCGGGTAGCCGTATCCGCCGGCCGGTGCGGCCTCCGGATCGCCGGGCTAGCCTATCCCCCTGTGGGTTCCACGCGCCTGGCCATCGTCGAGAGCTCGCTCATCGACACCATGGAGCGCCTGAGCGATCTGCCCCCGGGACCGCGCGTCCGGGAGCTGCGGGCAAGGGCCGAGGGGTTCGAGCGCGCCCTGCGCGCCTGGACGATCAACCCGCCCACCGAGCCGCAGCGCGCCGCGCTCCTCAAGCTCGTGCTCGACCTCAACGTCGAGGTGATCGCGCTCGGTCGCACCGCGCAGGACCCCTGATCGCCGCGCCCTGGATCGTCCGTCCCACACCGTGCGCCTCGCGACCGGACCGGACGCGTCGCAAGGGCCCGGAATCCCCCGACGTGGGACCCGGCACGCCGCCTGCTCGGGGGGAAGGCATGGGCAGCGCGGACGGTCGTCGGGCCTTTCTCAAGGGGATCGCGGCGCGCTCCGCGAAGGTCTGGAATCTCTCGACCCTGCCTCCGAGGCTCGCGGGCGAGACGCGCCTGGAGACGCGCAACAGCGTCTACCGCCTGCGCGACGGCGTCTGCTACCGCGTCGACCGCACCGCCGAGCGGCCGCCCTCGGCGGACGGCGAGGCGTTCGTCGGGATGCGCGTGGTCGGCTGGCTGATGCGCGACGACGCGTCGCGGGGCCTCTCGCTCGAGTGGAGGCCCGGCGCCCACGCGGTGCTCTGGCGCCCCCATGCCACGGAGGCGCCGCGCTCCTCGGTGGCGATGACGTCCCCCAGCATCGCGCTGCGCGCCGTCTCGTCGGGCGTACACGGGCGGGCGGGGCGAGGCTGACGCGGCAAACGTTGGCCGGCTCGCGCGGCGTCTCGCCCCGTGTTTTCATTCGCCCATGAGAGCTTCCGTCCTTCTCGTCGCCGCCCCCGGCTGCCTGCTGGTCGTCGCGGCCTGCCAGAACCTGCCCAACGCGCACCCGGCAGCGGCTCCCACGGCCGCGCCGGCGCCGACCTACGGAGCCCCACCGCCGACGTACGGCTATCCGCAGGGCTATCCGCAGGGCTATCCGCAAGGCTATCCGCAGGGCTATGCGCCCCCCCCGCAGGGCTACCCGCCGCCGGCCTACACGGCGCAGCCTGGCTATCCGCCGCCGAGCTACCCGGCCGCGCCGCCAGCCCCCGCGCCAGCCACCGCGCCCGCACCCGCGCCAGTAC
>JAJYCT010000159.1 GCA_021778125.1 Myxococcales bacterium | reverse complement strand
CGCTGCGGGGCGCGCGCGACGCGCCGGCGGTCCCGACGCTCGAGGGCCCCGCGACGCCGCTCGGCGTCCTCCTCGGGCTGCTGGCGAGCGCGCTCTTCCTGGCGACGGGGGGACCGGCGCGCGTCGTCTCGGCGCTGGCGCATCGCCCCGTGCCGGGGCACCCGCTGGTCGCCGCGGCCGACGATCTGGTGGCGGGCATCACGCTCGCCGTGGCCCTCGGCGGGCCGCTGCTGGCGGCTGCGATCGTCGTCGAGATCGCCGCGGCCCTGATCGCGCGCGCCGCGTCTCCGGCGCAGGTGCACGCGCTGCTCGCTCCGCTGCGAGCGATCGCGACGCTCGCGGTCATGGCCATGGTGCTCGAGCGGCTCGCCGGCGTGCTCGGTCGCGCCGTGGCCGCAGCGCCCTGAGCTCCTCAGAGCGGGATGCGGTACCCGGCCGTGAGGCCGAACTCGAACGCCGCCACGCTGCCGGTGAGCGTCGGGCAGTCGCCGATGGGATCGCACGCCGACTGCTGCGAGAACGCCTTCTGGTCGGGGAGCACCCAGCGGTCGGCGCGCACCGCCAGGCCGATGACCCACTGGTCGGTGACCAGGTAGTCGGCCCCGAGCTGCAGGCCCACGCCGAAGCCCTCGGTGCTCACGGTGACGGTGTTGCTGCCGAGGATCGATGGCACCTGCGGCGCGCTGTTCGTCGTGAAGCGGTCGCCGACGACGACGGCGCCGGCGGTCAACCCGAACCAGCCCTCGAACCAGCGAGAGCGCAGCGGGAAGTAGCGCGCCTCGCCGCCGAGCCACAGGTAGCTGCGAGAGTGCGAGCGCGACAGGCCGCTGGCGCCGCCGTAGTTCGTGTCGTTGGTCGGGCGCGGGGCGAAGAGAGCGCCGGCGCCGAAGGCCCAGTCGCCGGTGGCGCGGTAGAGGATGTGCACGCCCGTCTGCAGCGTCGCGTCGCCGCTGCCCACGGTGCCGAGCGGCGTGTTGCCGCCGCGGTTCGAGGGCGAGATGGCGGCGTTGGGCAGCGCGATGATGCCCCCCTCGAGGTTGAGCACCGTGTGGGGGCGGTCGACCAGCGCGGGGTGCTCGTGCGGCGTCTCCTGCGCCGGCGCTGCCCGCGGGACGGCGACGACTGCGACGACGAGCAGGACGGGCGTCGCGCGCATGATGCGTGGATCGTAGCGCCAGGCGCGGGATGAGCCCCGTGCTATTTGAAGCGTAGGCCGCCACCCGCCCCGCGCCCGCGTTACATCCACGTTGCGCTGTTTCCGGGCGGCGGCGCGGAGGGCCGGGCGGTCGGGACCGCCGGCGAGGCGGGGCGCGCATCGCCCACGACGACGACACGCCAGGTACGGACCACGGCGCCGTCGGCGCGCGCGCTGAACTCGATCAGGTACCGCCCTGCCTGCAGGAACGTGAACGACGCGCGGAACGAGCCCGCGCCGTCGTCGACGGCGCCCACGTCGGCCCCGCGCATCCCCCCCCCCGAGAAGTGGAAGCGCGCGCCTTCGACCCGGACCGCCCGCCCGCCGACGACGTGCCCCGTGAAGTCGACCGGCTGCCCGACGCCTGGGCGGGCAGCCGACACGTCGATCGACGTCCGGACGCTCGCGACCGGGCTTCCGGCCGAAGCGGAGTGCTCGACAGCCAGCGGCGGGATCGGCGCCGAGGTGCCCGCGAGGCCTTGCGAAGGCTCGGGCTCGACCGGCAGCGCATCCTCGTCGCTCGCGGATACGAGCGCCGCAGGCGCCGGCCGCGGTGGCGCCGCCGCGCGGCCGCCGAGGAGCCCGAGCTTGTACGCGAGGCCTCCCATACCGGCGGCGCCCAGCACGAAGCAGAGCGCGACGATGGCCAGCACGCGCCCGCGGTCGGGCTCCTGCGCCTCCGCCGCGTCGACGCGCGACACGTCGGCGCTCGAGATGCGGTCCCGGCTCGGCGCCATGGCGGGCAGCGGAGGCGGCCCGAGCGCCTGGCTGTCGTCCATCGTCAGGTCGACGCCCGACGGCGACGCGGCCGGCACCAGGCGCGCGTCGAAATCGGCGGGCGGCGTCCACCGCGTCGTGGCCACCGTCGGCGCGCCCGGCACGTCGGCGATCTCGGTCCGCACCTGCGCGCGCGCGGCCAGGGCGACCGGCTCCGGGGTCTCGTACGCCGTCTTGCCGGGGCGCAGGCCCTCGCCGACGGCGCCCGCAGGGACCGCCGCGAGGCGCGCGGCGTCCTCGGGGCCGAGCTGGAGCGGCTTGGTCCTCTGCATCGACGGGAGCTGCACGGCGCTCGGGTGCGGCCCACGGGCGCCCGGGAGCATGCCGGGGCGGGCGAGCAGATCCTGCGCGGAGAGGCCGCTCTCCACGGCAGCCTCGAGCAGGGCGCGGCCGAGCTCGCGCCCGTTTTCGGCGCGCTCCTCCGGCCGCTTCGAGAGGTTCTGCATGACCACCGCCGCGACCGGATCGGGCACGTACGCCGCTCGCTCGATGCTCTTGAGCGGGCGGGGCGCGTCGTGGATCTGCTGCACCAGCAGCGCGACGGCCTGGTCGGCGTCGAAGGGCGCCCGCCCCGCGAGCATCTGGTAGAGGATCGTGGCCATGGAGTAGACGTCGCCCTGCGGGCCGACTTTCTCGCCCTGCGCGCCCTCGGGCGAGATGTAGCGCGCGGTCCCGAAGATCAGCCCCGCCGCCGTGGCCATCGACTGCTCGCCCCAGTTGAGGCGCGCGATGCCGAAGTCGAGGACCTTGACATAGTCCGGGTCGTCGGACCGCCTCACGAGCATGACGTTCTCGGGCTTGAGATCCCGGTGGACGATGCCCTGCGCGTGGGCCTCGCCGGCCGCGTCGCAGAGCTGCAGCGCCACGTGCAGGGCGCGCGGCAGCGGCATCGCCCCCCCGGCCGCCCCCAGGGCGCTCTGCAGCGACAGCCCGTCGAGGTACTCCATCACGATGTACATCGCGCCGTCGGGGAGCTGCCCCGCGAGCAACACCTGCACGACGTTGGGGTGCGCGAGGCGGGAGGCCACCTTCGCCTCCCGGTGGAAACGCTGCACGAGCGTCTGGTTGGCCGAGAGCTCGCGGTGCAGGATCTTCACCGCGACGTCGCGGTCGATGCCCTTCTGGAACGCGCGGTAGACGCGGCCCATCGCGCCGATGCCGACGAGCTGCCGGATCTCGATGTGACCGCCGATCTCGCGTCCGACGTACACGTCGGTCGCGGCGGCCGCGGCAATCGCCCCCGGGGTCGTCGTGAGGGGTGCGCCGTCGAACGAGCAAAAGAGCGCGTCCGCCGGGTAGCGCTTTCCGCAGGACGGACAGGCCTTGGGGGTCGCGGCCTCCGACGCGGGGTTCACACCGACCATGCTACCCCCAACCACTCCACCTCGCGGGGTCCTCATGAGCTACCTCGAGCGAAGTGCGATGCCCGGACCGGCCGCCGCCCGTTGCCACCGCCTCCGGCAGTGTCCTAAAGGTAGCCCCCCGTGTCCGATGGCGAGACCCCCGAAGCTGGCGCCGGCGCCTGGTCGGTGCAGCTCCCTCATTTCGAGGGCCCGCTCGACCTGCTGCTGCACCTCTGCCAGAAGCACGAGCTGAACATCCTGGACATCCCGATCGGCTTCGTCACCGAGAAGTACCTCGAGTACCTCGCGGTGATGCAGCTGATGGAGCTCGATGTCGCCGCCGAGTACCTGGTCATGGCGGCCACCCTCGCGCACATCAAGTCCAAGATGTTGCTGCCGGCCCCGCCCCCGGGCCAGGACGACGAGCTCGACCCGGAAGAGGAGCTCGACCCCCGCGAGGCGCTCATCCGGCGGCTGCTCGAGTACCAGAAGTACAAGGACGCCGGCGAGCAGCTCGCGGCGCGCGGCGTGGCCGGGCGCGACGTCTTCCCGCGCGGCATGCCCGTCGAGGAGGCGACGACCACGAGCCTGCCCCCGCTCGCCGAGATCCCGCTCTACTCGCTCGTCGAGGCGTTCCAGCGGGTGCTCGACCGCAGCAAGGTCAAGCTGTCGCACGACGTCGTCGCCGACCGCATCTCGCTGGCCGATCGCATCACGCAGCTCACCGACTTGATCAGCCAGCGCAAGCGCGTGGGGTTCGAGGAGCTCTTCGAAGACCTCGCCACCAAGTTCGACCTCGTGATTACGTTCCTCGCACTGCTCGAGATGACCAAGCTTCGCATGACCCGCCTATTCCAGTCCGAGCCACTGGGCCCGCTCTACGTCGAGATCGCCATGACCGAGGAGGAGTTGCCGCGTGACCTCTGATCCGAGCGGCGACGCCCCGCGCGACACGCTTCCGCCCTCGTCGAACGAGCCGGCGAGCCCCGGCGACGCACCGCCGCCCGACGAGACGAGCGCGCCCCCCGCGTCCCGGCCCTCGGACCCTGCGACCGCCGCCCCGGAGCCCGACGACGAGCCCGCGGACGACGTCGACGGCGAGTCCGAGGGGGATGTCGAGCAGGCGCGGGAGCTGTCGCGAGCGCACCTCCAGGGGCTGCTCGAGGCGCTCGTCTTCGCGAGCGACAAGCCCATGAAGGACCGCGAGATCGCGCGCCTGGCGTCCGCGCCCGTCAAGCAGGTGCGCGAGCTGCTGGCCGAGCTGCGGCCGCAATACCAGAACCGCGGTATCGTCCTCGACGAGGTCGCGGGCGGGTGGCTGTTCCGGACCAACGTGCAATACGCGCCGTTCGTGCGCGAGCTGTCCGCCGAGAAGCCCGTACGTCTGACGCGCGCGCAGGTCGAGACGCTGGCGATCGCCGCCTACCGGCAGCCGGTCACCCGGCCGGAGATCGACGACATCCGCGGCGTGGACAGCGGCGCCACGCTCAAGCTCTTGCTCGACCGCGACCTGGTGCGGATCCTCGGCAAGAAGGACGAGCCCGGGCGCCCGCTCCTGTACGGGACGACGACGCAGTTCCTCGAGTTCTTCGGGCTCAAGTCGCTCAAGGACCTGCCCACGCTCAAGGAGTTCACGGAGCTGACCGAGGAGTCTCGGCTGGTGGCGGAGGCCGAGCTGGGCGAGGTGATGCCGCAGACCGCGGAGGCGACGGCGCCGCGCGACACGATCGCGCCGGGGCCGCCGCACGAGGCCGGGCCGGAAGACGCAGGACCGGAGCAGGCCGAGTCGCCGGAGGCAGAGCCCGGCGACACCGTTCCCCCTCCGGCCCCCGCGACGCACGAGGATCTGGACGGGTCGTCCGGCGTGCCCTGACAGGGCACCGACGTCAGTCGCTCGCGGGATCGGGGTACTTGTCGGCAAGCTTGGCGATCTCGTCGCGCAGGCGCTTGTGGGCGAGGAGCTTGCGGAAGAGCTCCCACGCCTGCGGGTCCGCGAGCGACTTCACCGGGTCGGCGGCCCCCTTGGCCTTGCGCGGGACGGCGCCGGGCCCCTTCGCGCGCAGCTCGTTCATCCGGTCGACGTACGCCTTCGTGGGGAAGCGCTCCGCGGCCTCCCACGCGAGCACCGTCGCCTGGTCGACGCCGAGCGCGCCGGCGAGCTCCCTGGCCGTGCACGCGAGCTCCTTGCGGAGCGCCTTGATGTCCTCGGGGGTCACGGCAGGAGCGATAGCACCGGAGCGAGGCTCGTCGTAAGCTCCCGAGCAGGTGCTGCGCAGCCAGGCGGCTGTCGCCCGGCTCCCTTCGTCATGCGTCTATCCTTTGCCGCGCTCGTGCTCCTCGCCGGCGCCCTGCCGCTGGCCGGGTGCAGCGAGGCGGGAGCCGGGGCGGACGCCTCGGCGGACTATGTGGGCGTGCAGCCTGGGCCCGACGCAACGGGCGACGACAGCGGCGGAGATGCGAGTGGCGAGGTCTCGACGGCGCTGCGTCTGGCGAACATGTCGCCCGACCTCGGGCCGGTGGACTTCTGCTGGCGCGTGAGCGGGGCGACGAGCTTCACGGGGCCGGTGCTCGGCGAGCGCCCGGCCGACGCCGGCGCGGCCGTCGACGGCGGCGGGGTCGACGCCACCCTGGAGGGCGGGGCAGAGGCGACCGCTGACGCCGGAGCCGATGCGATCGCCGAGGGTGGCGACGACGGGGCGACCGACGCCGCGGCGGAGGCCACGGGAGACGCGGGGCTCTCCCTCGATGCTTCCGCCGACGCGGCCGAGGCGGGGAGCGCGGGGGCCGACGCGGGGGCGACCGCGCAGGTGGCGTTCGGAGCCATGAGCGCCCGGGTGTACCTGCCCGCTTCGGGGACGTTCGATCTCGCGCTGGTCGCGGCTGACCAGCTCTCGTGCGAAGCGCCACGCTTCATCGGGCGCGTGACGCTCGACGCCGGCAAGAGTGCGACCGTGGCCATCCTCGGGCAGGTCGCGGTCGACGGCGGGTCGGCCTCGGCGCTGCATCTGACGGCGTTCGTCGACGAGCTGCCAGAGGCGACCTCGGCCAAGGTCCGCGTCATCCACGCCGCCCTCGGCGCCGCGCACACGCCGCCCGCGCCCGCGCTGTCGGTCACGGCCGGCGAGGGGGTCGTGCTCGCGCCGGAGGTCGATCCGGGCGAAGCCACGCTGCCGTCGACGTCGCCTCCGGTGGACTCGCTGGGCTACCTCGACGCCGCCAGCGTCCCGGGCGTGGCGGCCGTGCAGCTCGACTCGATGGGGGATGCGCAGCCCCACACGTGGACGACGCCGTTCGTCGACCTCGGCGCGCGGGCCGGAACGGTCCACACGGGGTTCGTCGTGAACCTCCAGGGCGGCGCGCTCGGCCTCGCGTGGTGCGGCGACCTCTCCTCGCGCGCGCTGCCGCCGTCGTGCCGCCTGTTCCTCGCCCGCTGAGCCGCCGCTAGGCCCCGCCGGCCACGGTCATGCGCGCCACGCGGATCGTCGGCGACGCCGTCGACGTGCGCAGGTCCAGATCACTGCCCACCGCGTCGATCGTCTGCCAGAGCTGGTCGACGTTGAGCGAGATGGTAACCTCGCTGACCGCATAGGCGAGCTCGCCGCCCTCGATCCAGAACCCGGCCGCGCCGCGCGAGAAGTCGCCCGTGACCGCGTTGAAGCCGAAGCCCATCATCTCGGTCACGTAGAGGCCGCGCGCCGTGCCCTTCACGATCGCGGCGCTGGAGTCCGGGCCGGGCTGCAGGACGAAGTTGGTCGTGCTCGGCCCGACGCCCGCGCCGCCGCCGCGCGACGCGCTCGCGGTGCTCTCGCGTCCGAGCTTGCGGGCCGAGTAGCTGTCGCACAGGTACGTTCGCAGCGTCCCCTGCTCGACG
Source organism: Myxococcales bacterium (assembly GCA_021778125.1). GTDB lineage: Bacteria > Myxococcota_A > Polyangia > Polyangiales > Polyangiaceae > Palsa-1150. The sequence goes on along the minus strand of JAJYCT010000159.1, from coordinate 5,484 downwards.
ACGACGTTGCGACGGCTGGCGAGCCCCTCGCCGTCGAAGGGACGCGAGCCCGGCGCGCGCGGCATCAGCGGGTCGTCCACGACGGTGACGAGGGGGCTCGCGATGCGCGTGCCCTCGCGACCCACGAGGTAGCTCGACTTGCGCCAGATCGAGCTGCCCATGACGCAGCCGGCGAGCAGCCCGAGGATCGAGCGCGCGGCGTCGGGGTCGAAGACGACGGGGACCTCGCAGGTGGCCACGGTGCGCGCGCCGAGCTTGCGCAGCGTACGCCGAGCCGCCTCGCGCCCGACCTCGGCGGGCGGATCGAGCTCGGCGAGAAAGCGGCGCGCGGTCCAGTGGTGGCCGCGGCGGTTCTTGCCGCCCTCGTCGGCGGCCACGGGCACGACGCTGAGCGACTGGTAGGAGCCCTTGTAGGCCGCGCGGAAGCCGCTCGACAGGACGACGGCGGCGCCGCCCGCGGTGCGCCCGAACGTGGCGCCCTCGCTGTTCGTGATACGCGGGTCGAACGCGAGCGCCGCGGCCTCGCCCTCGCGCGCCATCGCGATCGCGCGCGACGCGTCGACGGCGCCGCCGGCAGGATCGTAGAGCTCGAGGTCGGGCGCCCGGGACGGATCGCAGAGCAGCTTCGGATCGGCAGGTCCAGCGAACGGATCCTCCTGCGACAGCGCGACGAGGTCGATGGCGTCGGCGACGAAGCGCTCGAGGCCGTGGTCGGTGAGATCGCTCGTGGAGGTGGACGCGACGCGCTTGCCCTGGATGACCCGCAGGCCCGCCGAGCGCGTGCCCGCCTCCTCGACGAGCTCGGGCTCGCCCTTGCGGACCTTGGCAGATAGCTCGGCGCCCGTACGCAGGACGCACTCGGCGACGAGGTCCTTGCCGCCTCGCTCGCGCGCCATGCGTAGCACGCGGTCCCCGAGGTCGAGCAGCTCGGCGAGGTCGCGATCGAGGTCGGAAGACATGGGCGGGAGGGTAGCATCGCTATTCGCCGAGCGCGGCGGGCGCCGAGGCGGCCGCTCAGGTCAGCGGCCATCACCAGCTTCCGCGGATCACGATGCCGGCCGGCGCGGGCCTGGCGTTGCACGCCCCGGGGCGGGCCCCCGCTCGGCACGGCCACCGTGGTCGCGAGCGGGTCGCTGGGCGAATCCGCGCTCACCGCGGGCCCGACTTCGGCCGCGAGTGCACCGAGCGTGGAGAGGGCGAGCGGCTCGCTCCACAGCGCGCGCGCCGCCTCGCGCACCGCATCGCGCATCTCCCCCGCGCCGGGCCACCGACCGGCGCGGTCGAACGAGAGCGCCCGGTCCACTCGGCCACGTCGTCGTCGAGGACGGCGACGGCGCCCGGGTGCTCGACCGTGTTCGCGACGTAGCCCTCGCGCATGAAGCGCGTGCGCAGGCCCTCGTGGCTCGACAGCTCCGGATGGAGCATCTTGACCGCGACGCGCTTCTTGTTCCGGTGCGTGGCGGCGTAGACCGAGGCCATCCCGCCGATGCCCAGGAGGCGATCGAGCCGGTACTTGCCGTGGATCGTCTGCCCCACGCGGGCGCGAGCGCGGGCGGCGGCTTCCGACATGGCCCCCGATACTCGCCCGGCGGCGTGGGTCGCATCAAGGCGAGCACCACCGGCGCCGCGGCGCCCGCCGGGCGTCAGAAGTCGGAGCCTCCGCCCGAGTCGCCGCCGTCGAACCCCCCGCCGCCGCCGTCGTCCCAGTCGCTTCCGCCGCCGCCGGCGTCGAAGTCTCCCGGGCCTCCGTCGTCGAACGACCCGCCGCCGCTGGGATCGGTGAAGCCGCCCGCGCCGCCCGGAGCGCGATCGCGCTCGCCTTCACCCTCGAGCTTGCCCAGCTCGTAGCCGGCCAGCCCGCCGAGACCCGCGCCGATGGCCCCCGCCGCGAGCGGGCTCATTCCCCCCTGCGGCGCGTACCCCGCGCCGTACGCCGGCCCGTAGCCGGGCGGGTACCCCGGGCCGTACGGAGGAGCGCCGGACGGGTCGTACGCGCCGTACCCCGGGCCCCGCGAGTACGCCGACCGCCTCCGCGCGAACGAAAGGGCGGCGATCCCGACGACCGCCGCGAGCCCCACGAAGACCATGACGGGAACGAGCCGCGAGTGCGCTGCGGGCGTCGCGGCCGGGCCTGGCGCCTGCGCTCCATCGCCCACCGCGCCCGACGCAGCGCGGAAGATGGCGGCCGCGCCGCTCTCCCACTCGCCGGCGCGGAACGCGTCGTTGCCGGCCCGCTCGATGGAGGGCCACGCCGAGCGTGGGACGCCGCTGCCCGTGCCAAAGTGCACCTGCACGTGGTGGTGCTCCGGATCGACCCCGACCACCACCATGTCCGGCTCGGCCACCAGCGAGCCGACGTAGCGCGACAGGTCCGGCGCGCTCGGATAGGCCGAGGTGAGCACGAGGCGCGCATCGAACGGCGCGCCGCCCACCACCGACTGGAGGGCGCCGCGGTCGGACGCGGACAGGACGTGCGCCTCGTCGCGGACCTGGAGGGTGCCGGCGAACGCGGGGGCGGACAGGGCCAAGGCAGCCGCCGCCACGGCCAGCGCGAGGAGTAGGGATCGCATGCGCTCGAGAAGGTAAGCACGGCCCGACGCCCGCGCATTCCCCGGGCGGTTCAGCCGGCGCGCGCCCCGTGCACCCACGAGCACCCACGATCCACCCTACCCGAGCCACCCCCGCAGCGCTTCGTACACCTGCGGCCTGTCGAGCAGCTCCAGGTGCCCGGTCCCGTAGACGATCCGCTGGCTCTCCACCGGGAATCGAAGGGTCCGCGCGGCGACGCGGTGCTTGCCCAGAGCGCTGTCGACGGGGACCAGGCCGTCGCCGAGCAGGCGCGGTCCCGGCGTCGCGGAGGTGGTCGCGGCCAGCGCGAAGCACGCCACCCCCGAAGGGAGCGGCAGGTGCGTCCGCGTGTCCTTCGTGTGGGGGGCGAAGCGATCACGGCCCTGCCAGTCCTCGTCCAGGACATTGCCGAACCGCATGTCGGTGACGCCCGCGCTGCGCAGCCTGCCCAGGCGGGCGAGCGGGGCGCTGTAGCGGTGGCCCCCGAGCAGGAGTTCGAACCAGTGTCCGCCCCTCTCCAGCGGCGCCCCGTGGTGGGGCGTGCCCAGGCACACGAGCCGCCCCAGCTTCGCGCGCCAGGCGTGGGCCGCCACCTCGCCGTGGTGACAGGCGCTCCGCGAGACCAGCCCGCCCATGCTGTGGCCGACGAGGTCGAGCTGCTCGATCGGGACGGGCCAGGCGCGGACCATGCGCTCGAGCAGCTCCGCGAGGTCGCGCCCGTTGGTCGAGATGTGCCGCCCGCTGTTGTAGTGCAGGTACACCGTCGCGACCCCGAGGTCGCGGGCGAGCGCCGCGCCGTGATCGTGCCCGCGTCGGTTCCACTGCACGTCGGCCATCGACGAGCCGTGGACCAGCACGACCACCCTGCCGGCCGCCCCGGGCAAGGCCGCCCGGAGCGCGGCCGGCTCTAGCTCGAGCGGATGACCCTCGCGGCGCAGGGCCATCGGGATCGAGAGAGGGTTCCCGGTGGCCTCGAGGTGGTCGCCCACGACGCCGTTGAGCGCCGCCAGCAGCGCCTCGCGCTCCGGCCCGGGCGTGCTCTCGCCCAGCAGCGGAGCGAGCTGCCCGAGCGCGAGCTCGAGCCCGGCGCCCACCAGCTTCGTCACGGCCTTGATGCTCCCGTACACCGGCGCCGTGAGCACCCGGAGCGGCCGCTCGAGCGGGCGCCCGAGCAGGTCCGGCCCGCCCCCCAGGGTGAGGTGCATGGCCTCGACGACCTCGGTCACCGCGCGCGTCGCGTCGATGGCGAGGCGGCTTGCTCCGCGCAGATCCTCGCCGTGGTTGCGAGCCTTCGAGGTCACCAAGGCAGCTTACGCTGCAATGCGTCAGAGCGCCCGTCCAGCCCCGAGCCTCGTCTCGAGCCCGAGCTCCCGGCACGGCCACACCACGGCCCGGTCTCCGGCCGGCGCGGCTCCGTGACCGTGACGGTCGCTCAGGGACTCGCCGATCATCAGCTGAACTCGGCCCAGTCGCGCGCGACGTGCCACGCGTGCGGCTTGAACGCCCACGTGATGATCGCGGCCGGATCGAACGTCTCGTCGAGCCGGGTCACCTCGCGCAGATCCGCCTCGGCGATCGTGACGTTGTAGGGCTTGCGCTTCGCCTCGAGATCCCAGAGCTGGTAGACGCTGGCGCCGTCCTTCGCGCCGCGCAGCGGGCCGTAGTCGAGCGGCGCGCAGGCGCGCACGACCTCTCGCTGCTCCTTGCGGTGGAAGAAGCGCGCCGAGAGGCGGTGGCGGGTCACGATCGCGTCGAGGAAGACCGGGTGGCTCGGGTGCATCACCCCCTCCTTACCAGGGAGCGCGGCGTGCGCGCGCCCCGAAGACGACCGTCGAGTGCCCTCACTGGATGGGACTCGGCACCGGGATGGGCGCGACGGTACCGATGGCCGTCATGGTGAAGGTCTGCGGGTCGGACGCTCCGATCGACGACGAGAGCATGGCGCCCCCCTGGTCCGCGACGCACGCGCTGGCGAGCACGGTGGTCGAGCCCTTCGGAGCCACGTTCCAGGTGTGCCCGTTCGTCCCCGCGACGGTGCAGGGGCCCGCGCTCGTCACGGTGGCCGAGGGGTTGCTGGCCATCCCGAAGAACTGCTCGGCGAAGCCGGGTAGCGCGCCGTGCTGGTAGCTGTCCGGGGGATCGGGGTTCTTGGACCAGGCGCTGCCGAGCTTCACGTAGACGAAGCCGCTGATGTGGATCTCGACGGGCAGGTTGCCGAGCTGCTCTTCCCAGTCGGACGGGCTGTCGACGCTCGTCATCTGCGTCGTGCTCCCGCCGTCGGCGAGGGTGCTCGGGATGACAAGCGTGAAGGCGTAGTTGGTGGGCGACTCGAGCCCGGCAAGCGTGAGCGGCGTGCCGGGGATGCTGCCGCCGGCCGCTCCGCCGTCGAACGAAGAGGACGATCCCGAGGGGCCCGACGAACCGCCCGAGCCGTTCGTGCACCCGGCCGTGACGGCCGTCGACGCCATCGCGACCGCGAGGCACGAGGCGCATTTCGAGAGGATCATCCGGCGCTCCCTTCGCTCTTCGGAGCACCGGAGCGCTGACCGACACGAGCCCGGCGCAGCATAGCAAAGGGGCGCTGCGCCGTCGCCATGGGTCGCTTCGGCAAGCTGAGCGGGCGATTCTGTGGTGACTGCACGACGCGGGTCAGGATGCCGATGTCGTGAGGAGGTTCGGGGCAGACCCCGGAGAGCTCCTTGAGCGCCCTGAGCGCGCTGTTGCGGTCAGGCGCGCTGGCCGGGATCCGCCGCCCCCCCCACGCTCGGCTGCGTCCCCCCGGTCTCTCCGTGCTCTACTCAGGCTCGCCTCCCCATGCCGGCGACCGCCGTCCACGCGCGCGCGACTCTCACCCTCGAGTACCTCGCGGGGATCCTCGAGAAGGCGGGGCTGCTCACGCCCGCGCAGCGCCGCGAC
>JAJYCT010000158.1 GCA_021778125.1 Myxococcales bacterium | reverse complement strand
GACGGAGGGAGCGACCGAGGGTGTCCCCGCCGCCGTCGCCGCGGCCGGCGACTCCCGCCAGCGCGGCACCAGCACGATCGCCGCGACCGCGACGGCCCCCAGGGCGACCGCGAGCACCCACCGCCCACGGCTCACGGACGGGGGCCGGAGGCTGGCAAGGTCCACCCCCGCGCCCGTCTCGGAGCGCGCGTCGGCACGCCGGGCGGACGGCGCCGCGGCCTCGGTCGAGTCGAGCGCCGCGGGAACGCGCAGGGACGCCGCTCGCCCAACCATGGCGCTCGCGTCCGCCCCGGAGAGAGCCCCGGCGAGCGACTCCGCCAGCTCCTTCGCGGACGCGAAGCGCTCCCCGGGCTCGCGCGCGCACGCCCGCGCGAACCAGGCGTCGAGCGTCGCCGGCAGCGAGGGCTCGACCTGGCTCGGCATCGGGAGCGGATCGCGGTGGATCTTGAGCGCCAGCGCGCCGACCGTCTCGGCGACGAACGGCTTCTGCCCGGTGAGGGCCTCGTACGCGACGACGCCGAGCGACCAGAGATCGCTCCGGGCGTCGATCGTCTTGGCCCCGACGACCTGCTCGGGGCTCATGTAGTACGGCGACCCGATGAACGAGCCGGTGCGCGTCGTGCTGCCGACGATGCCGACCTCCGGCCCCTTGGCGATGCCAAAGTCGAGCAGCTTCACGAACAGCTCACCGCCCCCGGCGTCGCAGAGGAACACGTTGCTCGGCTTGATGTCGCGGTGGACGATGCCGCGCTCGTGCGCCTTGGTCAGCGCCCGCGCGAGCTGCGCGACGATGGCGACGACCTCCACGGGCGAAAGCCGCCCGGCCGCGCGGATGTGGTGCTCGAGATCGTGGCCCTCGAGCAGCTCCATGGCGATGTAGGGCGTACCGTCGGCCGTCACGCCGTGGTCCAGCATCTGCACGACGTGCGGGCTCTTGACCTGCGAGGCCGCCGCCGCCTCGCGCGCGAAGCGGGCGGTGGCCTCGGTGCTCTGCGCCAGGTCGTGCGCCATGAACTTCACGACGACGTTCGTGCGCAAGGACAGGTGCTCGGCCACCCAGACGCTGCCCATACCACCCTCGCCGAGCGGGCGCAGGAGGCGCACGTTGGTCGAGACCATCATGCCCGTTGTGGGCTCTGGGCGCGCGCGGTCCTGCACGAAACGTGGGCCTGAGCATGCGCGAGTGAACGCGCGGGGGCAAGGGGTCGGAGCACGTGCGCGTCGGTCGCTCTGCGCTACCATGCGACCCATGCTTCGTGCTTGCTTGACGTGGGTCACTGCCGGGGCGGCGGCGCTCGGGCTCGCGGCGTGCGGCTCCTCGCTGAACCTGTCGGGCTTCGGAGAAGGAGGGCCGGCAGACGGCGGCGGGAGCGACTCGCAGGGCGCCGAGGACTCCGGCGTCGACGCGTCATCCGCGGCCGCAGACGGCGGCGGCGACGCCACGCCACCCACCACTGCGCTCCTCGTGCACGCGTCCCCCGACCTGCCGGATCAGAGGTTTTGCTGGGAGGTCGGCGGCGCGGGGCCGTCGAACACGCTCGCCCCCTTCCCTTCCGGCGCGCCGGCCCCTGCGAGCAACTACCCGGCGGTCCCGGTCGGCGGGGCCGTGCCGATCGCCGATGCGTCGTCGCTGGTGGGGGCAACCATCACCCTCGTCGGCATCGACGCGAACTACCTCGCCATGATCGAGCAGGGGCAGACGACCATCCCCTCGTGCTACGCGCGCCTGACGCCCGGGGGAGCGGCCGCCTCCGCGGCGGCCGTCCACGAGCTGGGGACCCTCCCCGCCGGGAAGGTGCTGACCGGCGCCGCGAACGTTCTCGCCGTCGTGGGGTGTCCTCCGAACGACCTCGCGGGCTCGGTGGCGCGCTGCGGCGCGGGCTGGTCGCTCGGGGCGGGAAACCTCCACGTCGACGTGATCCCGCTCGTCTCCCAGAGCGCGCAGCTCGACGCGGGGCAGCTCGCCGTGCAAGCGGCGCACGTGTCGCCCGCCCTCGACCAGCTCCAGGGCCAGAGCCCGGCGATCGTGACGTTCGGCGCGCAGGGCCAGGCCGACGCGGGCGTCGTGGCCTCGCTCGCGCACGAGAGCACCTCGGGACCGGGCGCCCCGGCGCTGCTCACGCTCGGCACGACGCCGCAGGCATTCGGGGAGCTCGGCTTCGGCGTGGACGTGTCGGGCGCCGACGGGGGGGCGGCGCATCTCTGGATGTCGCTCGAGCAGTCGCTCGAGCTCTTCGCTCCGATGCAGGATCCGTCCACGTTCTACGCGCAGCCGACGAGCTACGTGGCCGCGGTCGTCGGCGATCCGGCCCACCCGTACGGTGCGCCCGACGCGGCGTACGACGGGACGGGGCTGCACGTGCTCGTGCTGCCGCTGCCGTGACCGGCCGCTCGCGGCGTCAGAGCACCAGGTAGCGGCCGTTGCGCAGCAGCGGGGCACCGTCGAGATCGACGTCGGCTCCCGTGGCCGTCAGCGAGATCTGCGTCGCGGCGTCCCACGACGCGCCGGTCTGGGCCGGGAACGTCGCGCCGAAGCCGAGGTGCAGGCCGGGCAGATTCTGGTCGCAGATGATCTCACCGGTCAGCTCGTGGATGCCCACGTTCGTGCCGAGGATCACCATCCCCACTCGGTCGCCGCCACGCTCGGCGTGCACGAACGCATCGAACGCCGCGGCCACGGCCCGGTCGGCGCAGTGGATCGAGCGGACCACGCCGGCCTTGATCTCGAGGCGCACCGGGTTGCCGTCGAGCAGGCCGAAGCGCGCGCCGATGTGCGCGCCCATGCAGCCGTCGGCGACGAACGTCCCGTTCACGTCGGCGGGGCACGTGAACAGCTCGCCGCTCGGCAGGTTCTCCCAGCGTCCGGGCCGGATGAGACCGACGCGCTCCTGCCAGCGGCAGCGGGGATCCAGCCTGACCTGCACGTGGCTGCCTGCCTGCGAGCGCAGCTCGAAGACCGAGTCGGGGCGCAGGCGCATGCGCACGGCGCGCGTGACGTCCAGAATGCGCTGCGGATCGACGCTGAAGCCGGTGAGGAACGCGCGGCGCCCCAGGCCGACCATGTGCGCGTGGCGCAGGTCCAGGTCGCCGACGGCGGCGATGACGTCGGCGCGCATGGCCCACTCGCCGTCCTCGAACGAGACGAGCAGCACGGTGGCCTGCGCGTCGGCGAGGCGGTCCCGCAGCGACTGGGGCAGACGGCTCACGGGACGGCGTCCCAGCACGTCGAGCTGGACGAGCTCCGGGCGGCCCCCGACGGCGCTCGCCGCCTCGACGAGCGCGGCGCCGAGGGGAACGCGCGGCGCGTCGACCATGATGACGACCCGATCGCCGGCCACGACGCCGAGCGAGCCCTCGACGATCCGGCGCGCCGCCTGGGCGATGTCGAAGTCGACGTTCGGCATGCGCAGGTTCGGCGGGGGCGGACGCGAGCTCCGCGGCGGCGGCCGGGTGGTAGACACGAAGTCGAGGCTAGTCGACCTTCGCGAGGCTGTGGCGTGTCCTGTTCGAGGACACGCCCTGTCCGAGCCCGCCCTCAACGGCAGGCGGACATGTTGCCGTTGGAGCCGCAGCCTTTGGCGCACGCGATCTGCGACGAGACCGTACCGCCCTGGCACTGGATGAGGATGTCCGCGTTGACCGCCGGGAACCCGGGGAGATCGCGACCGCAGTACGAGCCGTTGGCCACGCCGACGCACGGGTTGCACGCGTCGGGGAACGGGTCGACGACGTGAAGGCATCCCCCGTCGCACCCCGTGACCTGGTAGACGCCGCCGTCGGAGCAGTGAACCAGATCGTCGGGTGACCCCGCGTAGCCGTTGAGGCCGTTGTTGCCGCAGTACCAGCCGTTCGCCAGGCGCGAGCACGGGGCGTAACGATCCGCGCGGGCATCGCGGGCCCCGCCGTCGGCCGGGGCGTCGCCCGCGCCGTCGGGACCGGGGGCCGCGTCGCCGACGCTGGCGTCGTCGGTGCAGAGGCCGCCGTCGCAGCTGGCCTGATCGTGGAACTGCACGAGCAGCGAGCACGATGCGGCAAGCGCCGAAGCTGCGATGGCGAACCCGATCGGAAGCCGCACGCGGCGCATTGTAGCGCGCGCTCCCGCCCGCGATCTGTGAGACGATGCACACATGGCGCATGACGCCCGGTCGAAGGGCTCGCCACGAGCCGGGGCGAAGCGCGTGGACAGCGAAGAGCCCGAGACCCTCTCGGGCGGGATCGTCGACGAGACGGAGGTCCACGAGGACTTCGACGATCTGTCGTCGATCGACGAGCTGCTCGCGGTCACCGATCGGGGCTGGGACCTCGAGGACCAGGTGCGCACGCTCAAACAGGCCGCGGCGACGCGCCCGCTATCCAATCCGAGCGTCTCGGCGTCCACGCTCTCGGCCGTGCCGTCGCGGAGCGTGGCGCTGCCCACGCCCATCGAGCTCCGGCCGCCGCGCAGCTCCGCGTCGCCGCCTCCGCTGCCCGCGCGCCGATCCCTTGCACCGTCGATCGCTCCCTCGGCCGCCGGGCGCACCCCGGAGCCCTCCCCCGCGCGCGTCCCCGCGGACATGGCCCGGGCCGACGTGCTCGTCGAGCTGCTGCGGGCGCGCGTGACCGCCCTCGGGCCAGGCGAGGACCGCGTGAGCCTGGCGCGAGCGCACCTCGAGCTCGCAATCGCGTGTGAGGCGATCCTGGGAGACGAGGAGCTCGCCACGGCGCACGCGGAAGCGGCGCTCGCCGTGCAGCCCTCGTCGGCGGCGGCCCACGCGCTGCTGCGCCGGAGGAGGCACGCGCGCCACGCGCTCCCGGCGATGCTCGAGCACCTGGACCAGGAGCTCGCCGCGGCCTCGAGCGATGCGCACCGGGTCGAACTGCTCGCCGAGAAGGCGCGCCTGCTGGTCGCGGCCGACGATCGTGGCGCAGAGGCGCGCGCGGCGTGGGAGCAGGCCCTCGCCCACGCGCCGCACCACGCGGCGGCCCTCAAGGGCCTGGAGGCCGAGCTGACCGCGCGCGCACACGCGAGCGGAGCCGCCGCCGACTGGAACGCCCTCGCCACCCACCTCGGGCGCATGGCTGACGGGTACGCGTCGGAACAGCCGCTCGCGGCGTGGCTGCACGTCGAGCGTGCGCAGATCCTCGCGAGCAGGCTCGCACGCGCGGACGCGGCGCGGGGCGCCCTCGAGCGGGCCCTCGAGATCGAGCCCCGGGTCGGGCCCGTGCGCGACGCGCTCGTGCGGCACCTGGCGGCCCGCGCAGACTGGGGCGCGCTCGCGCAGCGCCTCGACGAGGAGGCCCTGCTCGAGACGAGCGCCGCGCGCGCCGCCCGGCTGGAGCTCGACGCCGCGTCCATCGCGGCGGTCCGCCTCGGCGAGCCGGGGCGCGCGTGCGAGCTCCTCGAGCGCGCAGCCGCACGGGCTCCGACCGTCGCATCGGTGGACCGGCGCGTGCTGGACGAGCTCGTGCGACTCCACGAGCGCGAGGCGCGCTGGGCCGAGGCCGCGAGGGCGCGGCGCGCGCGCCTGCGCTTCGTGACGGACCCCGCAGCGACCGCCTGGGAGCTCCGCGCGCTCGCGGCCATCGCCGAGCGCAGCGGGGACCTGGAGTCCGCGATCACCGACGTGCAGCGCGCCCTCTCCGTCGACGGCACGGACGCAACGCTCGTGGAGACCCTCGACCGTCTGCTCGAGGCCTCTGGGCGGCACGATGCCCGCATCGCGACGTGGCTGACGGAGGGGGCCCGCACGGCGGACGGCCCACGGCGCGCCCGCGCGCTCGCCCGGGCTGCCCGCATCAGCGAGGCCGTGGGGCGCCCCGCCGACGCCGTCCGCCACCTGCGCGCCGCCTGGACGGCCGCGCCGGGCGAGCCCGAGCTGCTCGACGCGCTGGCGCGGCTGCTGTCGCCCGTGCTCACCGAGTCGGTCGACGGAGGGGCCCGCGCGCTCGTCGAGCTGTACGCGCAGGCCGCCGAGCATGCGACGGACGCGGATCGCCGGATCGCCTACCTCGAGAGGGTCGCCCTGCTCTGGGAGGAGCTCCTGGCCGACGCGGCTCGTGCCGCCAGGACCTACGAGCAGATCCTCGCCATCGCGCCGGACCGCCGCGGCGCGCTGCTGGGTCTCGAGCGCACGGCCGCGCGGCTCGGCGAGGGGCGCACACTGGCGCGGGCGCTCGGCGACGAGGCACGCGTGTCGTCCGACGCGGGGACCCGGCTCTCGCTCCGCGCGCGAGCCGCGCAGGCGCTCGCGGCCACAGACCCGGCGCGCGCGATGGTCCTCGTCCGCGAGGTGCTCGCCGAGGATCCCGCGCACGTCGCCGCGCGCGACCTCGAGGCTCGCCTCGACGAGGCGGCAGGCCGGTGGGAAGCGGCGGCCCGATCCATCCGCGCCCGCATCGACGCCACCCCCGCCACGCAGGATCGGGTCCCCCTCTGGCTCGCCCTGGCGCAGATGCAGCACCAGCGCCTCGGCCGACCGCTCGACGCGATGGCGTCGCTCGAGCAGGCGCGCGCCCTCGACCCGACGCACCCGGTCCCGCCCGAGGAGATCGCGCGCATCCTGGAGGATCATGGCGACGCGCGCGTCCTGCGCGACGCGATCGAGCGCCTCGCCACCCGGGCGAGCGACGCCGAGGAGCGGACGCGGCATCTGACCCGGGCCGCCGAGATCGACGAGCTGCGCCTCGGCGACGACGCGTCCGCGGCGCGCACCTACCAGCTCGCGCTGGCGGAAGCTCCGGACGACGAGCTCGTCGCCGAGCGCCTCTCCCGCGTCCTCGCGCGCCGGGGACTGGCCGGGGGCAGCGCCGGTCTCGGCGAGCTGGCGGCACTGGTCGCACGCCGCGTGGAGCGCGCGCCCTCCCCGTCGACCGCTCAGGCCCTTTCGTTCGAGCTGGCCGCGCTTCTCGTCGAGCTGGACAGGGAGCCGCTCCGGGCCGCCGCGCTTCTCGAGTCACTTCTCGCCGACGTGGGAGACCACGTCCCGGCGCTGCGGACGCTCGAGGCCCTTCGGCGGCGCGCGGGCGAGCCGGCCCCCCTGGCGCGCGTCCTTCAGCGCGAGGGCGGGGAGCTGCGGGACGTCCGCGCCCGGCTTGGAGCCCTGTGGAACCTGGCGGCGCTCGAAGAGTGGCGGCTCCCCGCGAGCGATCCGGCGGCCACCTACGCGCTCATCCTCGACCTGGACCCGACCGATCCCGGCGCCCTCGAGGCGACGCTTCGACGCGAGATGCCTGCGGCGCGGCGGGGCGAGCCGCGGGCTCGCAGGGCCGTGACGTCGGCGCTGCGCGCCCTCGTACCCTTCGCCTCCGACGACGAGTCGCGCCTGGCCCTGCAGCTCCGTCTCGCTTTCCTGCTCGAGGCCTCGTTCGCGGAGGCGAGCGATCGGGGAACGGGCGCGGAGCTCGCGCGGGAGGCGCTGTCGCGCTACCGCGACGCCCTCAGCATCGACGAGCTTTCGGTGAGCGCGGCGACGGGCGTGGCGCGCCTGGCCAACGAGCTGCAGGATCCCGAGGGCGCCTTCGCCGCCGCGCGCTCGCTCGCCGAGCTCGCGATGGACGCGCGCGTCCGGGCCCGCTACCTGGTCGACGCTGCCGAGCTCCTCCTGGGACCGGACGACCACGAGCGCCTCGGCCCCCGCGCGGAGCGCCGGCCGCGCGCCGCTGCGATGCTCGAGCGTGCGCTCGACGCCGATCCGGACTCGATCCCGGCGGCGGGGCGCCTCGCCACGGTCCTGCTCGAGGATCGGCAGGGCGAGCGCCTCGTCAGCGTCTTCCGCACCGCCCTCGCGGCGGCGCGGTCCGCGGACGCGATCGTCATGCTCGGCTCCGAGCTCGCGCGCGTCGCGCGCGACGTGGTCCAGGATCTCACGGTCGCGATCGACGCCATGCGCAAGGTACGCGCGGCGGCGCCTCAGCACGTCCCGTCCCTCCTGCTGCTGGCCGAGCTGTGCATCGCGCAGCGCTCGTGGCCAGAGGCCGTCGACGCTCTCGAGTCCGTGGTGTCGACCGGCCGCGAGGCGCCGTCCAGGCTGACGGCCCTGTTCGCGCTGGCGAGCATCTACGAGAAGGTCCTCGCGCGCCCCGACGAGGTCGGCCGCGTTCTGCGCGCGGCGCTCGCCCTCGAGCCCGACAACCCGCGTGCGCTACGCGCCCTGCTGCGCCGTATCGCCGCCGAGCCTCCCCCCGACGAGGAGCCGGCCGCGCGCGAGCGACGGCTGGAGGTCGCCGACATGCTCACGCGCCTCGCGCGCGTCGAGCCGGACGCCGAGCAGAAGACGGGCATCCTCCTGGAGCTCGCCGACGTCCGGCTGCGCCTCGGCGACTCGAAGGCCGCCGAGCGCGCGCTCGTCGAGGCCGTCGCCACCTCTCCGTCGAACGCCCGGGCCTTCGCCCGGCTCGGCGGCCTGTACCGCAGGCCGAAGGGACGCGACGACGCGGGCCACGCCCGCGCGCTCGCCGCGGTCATCGCGCTGGGCAAGGAGCTGCGCACCGTCGACGCGCGCTGGTTCGCGGCTCTCGGGCAGCTCGAGATCGACGCGCTCTCCCGGCCCCGCGACGGCATCGCCCACCTGCAGCGAGCCGTGACGCTCGACCCGACGCTCCACGAGACGCGCTTCGAGCTGGCGAGCGCCTTCGCGCGCATCGGCGCCCACGACGAGGCGGCCCGGGGCCTGCTCGGGATGCTGTCCCCCTCGGCGCAACCCCTGCTGTCGATCTCCGATCCCGCCGCGGGCCTCTCGCTGCTCGAGGCCTCGCTCTCCGCCGCGCGCCACCCCGACGAGGCCCTCGTCGTCGCCGAGCTGCGGGCGTTCGCCGGAGAGCTCGACCCGGGACGGCACGCGTGGCTGCGCGCGCGCCGCCCCGGGCCGGTCGATCCCGCGCAGGGCGTGCTGGATCGGCCGACGCTCGTCACGCACGTACTGCCGCCGGAGGGGCGCCACATCCTGCTCGAGATCGCGGCCGCCATCGCCGGGATCGAGGCCAAGCTCCTGCGCGCCGACCTCTCCGAGGTGGGCCTCGCCACGCGCGATCGCCTCACGGCGCGCGACAGGCACCCGCTGCGCACCCTGCTCGACCGCGTGGTGCGGCAGGTCGGGCTCGGCGAGGTCGAGATCGCGATCGCGCCCGCCGTCTCTCGCACGCGGGTGCTCGCGCAGGACGTGCCGTGGCTCGTCGTGCCCCCGTCGCTCGTCGACCAGGACGAGATGGCGCAGCTCGTCACGCTGACGCGCGCCGCGGCGCGCATCGCGTGCGGCGTCCCGTGGCTCGAGGAGATGAAGCCGGCGCACGTCGAGGCGCTCCTCGTCGCGGCGGCGCGACAGGTCGTCCCGGGGTACGGCCGCGACGACGTGGACGTCATCACGTCCAAGCTCGTCGCGCAGTACGAGCCGGGCGTCGCGCGCGGGCTCTCGCGGCGGCAGAGGAAGCTCCTCGAGGAGCTCGCGCCGCACATCGCGGCGCCCCAGTCGCGCGTCCCTCCGGTCGAGACGTTCGTGTCCGCTCTCGCGCGGGCCGAGCTCCGCGCGGCGTTCGTCGTGGGCGGCGATCTGCTCGCCGTGATCGACGAGGTGCGCGCCCAGGATCCGGCCCTTCGCAAGGCGACGGTGACGCCCTCCCCGGCGGCCCTCGGGGCGGCGCTCGAGCACACGTACGCCGGCGACGTCGCGCGCTACGCCCTCACCGGCGAGGCCACGGCGCTGCGCCGCCGCCTCGGCTCGATCTGGACGTGACCGTGCGGTCCGCGAGCGCCCCTCCACGCGGGGCGCCGCCGGGAGCGCGTCAGTCGGGCTCGCAGACTTCGCCGGGGACGTGGCACGCGAGGCCCTGGTCGCACTGCCAACCCTCGGGGCAGCGCTCCCCCGGCTGGAGGAACGGAGTGCACCCGAGCACGCTCGCGGTGCACGAGATCGAGACCACGACATCCGCGGGGGCCGCCGGCGGGAAGCGGAGCAACCAGGCCGAATCCTCGTCGGCGTGCAGCGCGCGCAGCGCGAAGCCCGACGACGCGTCGACGGTCCACACGAGATCCGCCCGGTGGTCGAGGTGCACCTGCCACAGCTCGAAGCGCAAAGGCGCGCCGTCGCGCGCGGCGATCTCGAGGTCCACGTCGGCGCCCCCGAGCAGATCGAACGTGCTGGCGATCGGCAGCCCCCCCACCCGAACGAGCTGTTCGACGCCGACGTACGCCCGTCGCGGGACCGCGTCCTGCTCGAGCGCGGCGACGCTCTGCGTCTGGCTGGCGGTGGGCGCCACCCCCGCCGTGCGCCCCCCGCACGCTGTTGGGAACGCAGCGCACACGAGCGCAGCGAGCCCCTGAAACGCGTATGGTTTCATGGCATTCTCCGTAGTATCCGCCTCCGCCGTGCACACGTCGGCGGCGCTCTTGATTGTGTTACCCGAGCGAGTTGACGCAATGCGTAAGACCCCGCATCGGGGCCGTCAAGGGAAGCTCCCTTCGCACTTCAAGCGCGCAGCACGGCGCGCACGAGATCGAGGGCGTGCTCCACGCCCTTCACGTGCGCCTCGAAGCGCTCGCGCACGACGAGCCGGTCGCGGGCCGCGCGCGGCAGCCCCTCGAGCACGTCGTGCGGCAGGACGATCTCGCCGGACGACGCGAGGTGCTGAACTCGCGAGGCGACGTTCACCGTCTGGCCGAAATAGTCGAGCGCGCCGTTGGCCGTCACGACATAGCAGGGCCCGGCGTACAGGCCCACCTTGAGACCGACGAGCGCCCCGTGAGGGGCCTTCGCGCGGAAGGCCTCGAACCGCGCGAGGGCGTCGGCGGCGGCGAGGGCGCACGTCCCCACGTCGACGAAGGCCGCCATGACCGCGTCGCCCATCGTCTTCACGAGGACGCCGTCGTGCGCCGCGATCACCGCGCGCAGGACGTCGAAGTGGTCGTCGACGAGCCGGAACGCCGCGGCGTCGCCGACCTGCGTGTAGAGGGCGGTCGAGCCGGTGAGGTCGCTGAAGAGCACCGCCGCCCGCGCGACCTTCAGAGGCGTGCCGCGCTTGAGCAGATCGCGCGAGAAGATGGTCCGAAACTCCGCGAGCGTGGACACCTCGTGCGCGGTTGCGGCGCGGCTGGCGAAGTCGAGGCGCTCGATCTTCGCGTGACGCGCGTCGCCGCAGCGGCTGGTCAGGCGCAGCGCTCCGCCCGGCGCGGCGTGCAGGTACGCCGGCGCGATCGCGGCGGCGTCGACGGTCGCGCTCACCTCGGGGGTCCCGGCGGCGTCGACCTCGATCGAGCCGGCGAGGCCACCGCGCACGAAGAGGCGATAGCGCCCCGCCTCCCGCGGCACGTCGAGCACGCGCTCCTCGCCGGGCGCGACGAGCGCCTGGACGAGCACGTGCGGCGTGCGCGCCGGCCCCCCGATGCAGAACGGGGCCTCCGGGACGCGCCGGACCGAAGGGTGCGGCAGGAACGTCGCCTCGACCGCGCGGTCGAGGTCGAGCCCGAACGTGATGTCGCAGAGCTGGCAGTGCCCCTCGAGCGAGATCTCTTCGAGGCTCTGCGCCTGCTGCGACGCGGTCAAGCAGCTCGGACAGATGATGCCCCAGCGCAGCTCGAGCAGGCCGGCGGGCACTGCCTTGAGCATGGCCCGGAGCACGTCGCGCGGCTCCCGGCGCCACGCGACGGCGAGCTCGAAGGGGCGGATGCGCACGACGTCGGCGTCGGGCCCCTCGCGGACGAGCGCCGCGATCTTCTCGGCAAGCTCGGCGTCGACGCCGTCGGCGCGAAGCCGCGCGACGGCGGCGGAGAGGCGACCTTCGTCCCACGGCGACACGGGCCCTCCGTACGGGCTCGCGCCTCCCTCGCTCACGTGCGCGTCGACGGCGGTCGCCACCGCGACGAAGCGCGCCGCGAACCGCTTCGCGTTCACCCACGCCACGGGGCGCATCAGAGCCGAGCGCGGCGTGATCTCCAAGCAGAGCGACGCGCGCGTCCCTCCCTCGAGCGCGCCCGGCTCCTCGCCGCCCCGGTTGCGCTCGAGGGTGACGCGCCACACGTACGACGAGACGGGGCCCCCGCGCATGCGGCGGTGTACGCCGAAGGTCCGCTGGTGGCTCCACTCGAAGGGCTGCTCCTCGTAGAGAAGCTTGAAGCCTCCGGCGCGCGTCTCGGCGAGGAAGCGCGCGCTGGTGCCGGCGCCCGCCTCGATGGGGCGGAACTGCACCTCGGTCGAGCCGTTGATGCGGTTGAACCGATCGGTGTCGGCGAGCAGAGGCCACACCTTCTCGGGGGGCGCCGCGAGCTGTACCGAGCGCGTGACGACGACCGCGCGCATCATCTGGACGGTATCACGCGTTAGGATGCGCGGCGTGACGACGCCTCGCGCTCCCGGCGCCCCGACGTCGCGACGGCGCGCGGGAGCTCGCCTCGTGCGGGCGCTGGGTGCCGCGCTGGCGCTCGCGGCGACGCTCCTGGTCGTCGTCCTGCCGCGCTGGGCGCGCCGTCGGCTGGTCGACGAGGCGGCCGCGCGCGGGGTCACGGTCACGGTCGACGCGGTCCGCGTGTCTCTCCAGGGCGTCCGCTTCGTCGGCCTGAACGCCACGGCGGACGCGCTCGCGGGCGCCTCGGCGTCGGCGCCCGAGCTCGACGTCGAGCTGCGCGGCCTGACGCCGTCGCGGCTCGTGCTCCGCGGCGCGGAGCTCGCCCTCACGGGCCCGCCCGGCGCGCTCGGGGCGGCGCTCGCCCGC
>JAJYCT010000157.1 GCA_021778125.1 Myxococcales bacterium | reverse complement strand
CTGCGGCGACCGCGACGCCGGGCCCGCGCGCCGCTCCCCGGCGCAGCGCCTCCTCGCGGCCCACGATCAGGACTGACCCCGAGGCCGGCTCGTCCGCGAGCGCCGCCCCCGGCGCCGCGACCTCGAGCGTTACCGCCAGGAGAGCGAGCAGCACGGTCCGGTAACGCCACGGCACCGGCGCGGCAGCGCGCAGACCCTTCGCCCCGACGCAGCCCGGGGCGCGCTGCGGCTCACCTCCGCGTCGGCATCCGTCGAGCTGGCGGCGATCGACCAAGGCGCTCGTGACTCCTTGGCAAGGGGCGGAGCAAGGTCCACGCCCGGGAACGGCCCTCGCACCGTGGTGATCGGCGGCTACCGTCCGCCGCCAATGAGCCTGGGTACGTGGGTCCGCGCGGCGCCGGCGGCGGTGCCGCGCCGCCCAGGGCGGCGTCTGCGACGCACTGAGTCATCGACGACCCGCTTGCCGCTGGCGCGCCGCGCCGTCTACCATCCGCGGGCCGCGGCAGATCGCGGGTCGGCAAGGGTTTCAGGAGGACGCATGAAGCTTTCATATGGATTGGGGTCGATCGCGACAACGGCCGGCAGCATCGCGCTGCTTCTCGCCTCGGCAGCCTGCAGCAGCAGCACGAGCGGCCCGAGCACCGGCGGCGGCGGCAGCACCGTCGGCGAGCCGCCCCCGGCGCCCACGGGCGCGTCGGCATCGACGATTGCCGCGTCACACAACTACGCGCTCCACAAGCTCTACCTCGGCGACACCGATCGCACGGGCGCGACGGACGGCAACGCGTGGAAGTCGTTCGGCTACAACCTCGACGGCAAGGTCACCACCGACAGCTCGACCGACGTCTGCCAGCTTGCCCCCGGCGCCTCCAAGTCGAACCAGGTGGACGGCAACAGCGGCATCGACAACTCGTTCGGCTCCAACATCATGCAGCTGATCCTGACGGTCGCCCCCACGGCCTCGCAGACGCTCAACACCGACCTGCAGGGCGGCAGCTTCTCGATCTTCACGTACGTCACCGGCTTCAACGACGCGGCCGGCAACAAGACGACGGCCACGGGCCTCAAGGGCGTGCTGCTCGCGGGCGGCAAGCTGGTCGACGACGCCGGCGCGCCGGTGACGCCGACCTGGGACAAGAACACGAACTGGCCGGTCCTGCCCGACCTCGTCCAGGGCTGCACGTCGACGGGCGGCTGCCCCGCCGGCACCGATCCGGTCGCGAAGGCCTCCGTCCAGTTCCCCTCGGCGTTTCAGACGAACGGCACGTTCGTCAACGGCACGCCCGCCGCGCTGACGCTGTCGCTCAGCATCGGCGGCCAGAGCCTCAGCCTTAACATCGCGTCGGCTGTCATCACCTTCGACCCGGCCGCACCGGGCTCGGTGACCAACGGGACGATCGCCGGCGTGCTCGACACGACGGAGCTCATCAACGGCCTGCGCAGCGTCGCCGGCAACATCTCGCCGTCGCTCTGCGCCGGCAGCGCGTTCGACAGCATCGCGAGCTCGATCCAGCAGGCGTCGGACATTCAGCTCGACAACGGCAAGGTCGCCAACAACGCGGGCTCCCCGTGCAACGCCATCTCGATCGGCCTCGGCTTCGACTCGAGCGAGATCGCGGCGCCGTCGGAGATCGCGCCGGGCTCGCCGCCCGCTCCCAGCAAGTGCGCGGACGCCGGTACGGACTGATCGTCGAGGCGACGTGACGACGCGGGCGCGCCGGGCTTGCCGGTGCGCCCACGGTGTTTTGTGGTGACCTCCCCCGCTGCTCCCCTCCGCCCCGTCCGCGGCGTCGTCTTCGATCTGAACGGCACGCTCGTCGACGACATCGGCTACCACTTCATGGCCTGGCGCGAGGTGGCCTCGTCGTTCGGCCTGTCGCCGGACGACGCGACGCTCCAGTCGCTCAACGGGCTGAAGAACGAGGACATCGTCCCTCGGCTGCTCGCACGGCCCGTCACGCCCGAGGAGTACGACCGGATCACGACCTTCAAGGAGGAGCGCTACCGGGCGCTCTATCGACCGCGCATGGCGCCGCTGCGCGGGGCAGAGGCGATCATGGATCGCCTGCGCGTCGCGGGCGTGCGGATGGCCATCGCGAGCTCGGCGCCGCCGGGCAACCGCGATCTGGTGATCGACGGGCTGGGCTGGCGCGCGCGCTTCGACGCGATCGTCGAGGCCGAGCGCCTGCCGGGCAAGCCCGCGCCCGACGTGTTCCTCGAGGCCGCGCGCCGCCTGGGGCTCGCGCCCGCGGAGTGCCTCGTGTTCGAGGACGCGGTCAACGGCGTCCGCGCGGCCGTGGCGGCGGGAATGCGCGTCGTGGCCGTCACGACGACGGTGCCGGCGGAGACGCTGCTCGCGGCGGGCGCGCGGTGCGCCGCGCCCGACTTCGCGTCGCTGCCCGAGGAGGCGAGGGCCTGGCTGCCGGACCGGGCGTGATCCGCGTGGCGGTGTCGGCGCGGCGCGTGGATGGTCCTTCCCGACGACGCGAGCCCGCTATTCCCGCAGCGCCGTCGCGAGCATCACCGCCATGGCGATGGCGACGAGGACCGAGCCCAGCCCGAGCCCCCAGGCCAGGATGGGGCTGGGAGCGATCGACTGGTGCCGCTCGAGCGACCGGCGCACGCTCAGGTACCGAACGAGGGCGGAGGCGTTCGTGAAGAGGCCCAGCACGACAAGGGTCACGCCGAACCAGGCGGAGCCGAGGCCGCGCACGTTGACCCGGATCTGCCCCGCCTGCGCGACCTCGCGCAGGAACAGCCCGAAGCGGGCGATGGCGAAGCCGAAGGCCATCAGCGCGATCCCGGTGCGGATCCATGCGAGCAGCGTCCGCTCGTTCGCCGCGTGATCGCGGAACCGCGAGTCACCGCGAGGGCCAGCGTCTTCGCTCATGCCCGGGCGAGCGTACACCCGACCGTCAACCCGGGGGGCCCCGCACCCGAAAGCGGGTACGCTCGCTCTGCTGGCCATGCCCACGATCACCGACCCGGAGCTCGCGCCCCCGGTCGTCCTGCCCTTCCCGGCGGGCACGAGCCCGTTCCGGCAGAAGGGCAACGGGTACCTGGGCGACGCGAAGTACCTGGCGGCCAAGACCGAGACGCGCGTGGCGGGGCCCAGGGAGGTTCACGCCGCACGCAGGGCATCCCGCGCGAGCTCGCCCAGTGGATGGTGTTCGCGAGCGCCGCGTTCGCCGAGCGTACGCTGGCCCTCGCCGGGGCGCGAGACGCGCGCGTGACGATTCACGAGATCGGGCCCGACGGGCGCGCCCACGGCCGGGCTCTCGTCCGCGTCGAGCTACACGGATGAAGTGGGACTGAGCTGCAGGCATGTCCGGACAGACGAGCCGCCCGTTCGTCTGGTACACACACGCGCCGATGCCAGCCCTCAAAGGCTCCCTCACGTACGTCCGCTACTTCGTCGACGGCGAGCTGCCCGCCGATCTCTCGACCTTCCTCAAGCCCATCCGGCTGCGCGCGATGAAGCCGCTCGACCCCGCGGAGGACGTGGCCGAGCGCTCCGGCTGGTGCCGCGTGGACGAGCCCTTCGCGACCGATCTGGCCTACGGCGACGTGTTCTTCAACGAGTACGTCAACCTCGGCTTCCGCACCGACCGGTGGGCGATCCCCGGGCCCCTCTTGCGCGCGAAGCTCCGCGAGGCGGAGGCTGCCGTTGTCGCGAAGAAGGGGCGCGAGCGGCTCTCGCGGCGCGAGCGCACGGAGCTCAAGGACCTCGTGACCAAGCGGCTGCGGCGCGAGGTCCCGCCGTCGATGCGCGTGGTGGACCTGTCGTGGGCGACCGGCGACGGCATCGTGCGCTTTTTCAGCCAGTCGCCGAGGACGGGAGCGCTCGTGCAGGAGCTCTTCCTCAAGACCTTCGGCCTCCGGCTCGTCCCGGAAGCGCCCTACACGCTCGCCGCACGCGTGGGCTTGACCCGGGCGCAGGACAAGGCGTGGGAGGGGCTCGAGCCGCTCACGCTCGCCCGGGAGGGCGCATGACCATGCAGCTCGTCGATCGGATCGAGAGGCGCCGCTTCGTGGGGCGCGAGTTCCTCGTGTGGCTCTGGTTTGAGTCCGAGCTCTTCGACGCGACGCTCTCGACGAAGGAGCACGGCAGCTTCGGCCTGTGGTTCGAGCGGCTGCTGGTGCTCGACGCGGGCAAGGCGGAGGCGACGCGCATCAAGGGGGCGACGCCGGCGGCCAGCCGCGAGGCGAAGGAGTCGCTGCTCCGGGGCAAGCTCCCGCTGTCGGCGGGGCTGCACCTGGTGCTGGACGAGCGGGAGTCGAGCTTCACGCTCAAGGCCGAGAGCATGAGCGTCGCGGGGCTCAAGCTGCCGGCGGTGCTGGGTCCGGAGGGCGACGAAGGGCCAGCCCACTCCCTCGCGCCCCGACCGGCGCCCCGCCGCCGCGCGAAGCGAGAGGGGCGCGAGGAGCAAGAGGAGCGCGAGAGCGATCTGGAGCGCGAGGCGTTTTACGAGCGGATGCACCTCACGCGCGACGTCGAGTCGCTGCTCGAGGCGCTCTACCGCGAGTTTCTCTCGCTGCGCCTGTCGGACGCCTGGGAGGGGGCGTGCGTCCCGATGATGCGCGCGTGGGCCGCGGGGCAAGAGGGCCTCGACGCCGAGGACTACCGGGACGCGCGCGCCCGGGCCGTACCGGCGCGGCGGCGGAGGTAGTTCGTGACGAGCCGCCACGACCGCCGACGTGTGTGTTTGCCGTCTTCGCCGGCCTCGCGCGAGGTAGCCCTCGACCGAACCGCGTGACGCTCACCGGCCTGCTCCGCCTCGTCCCGGCGCCGGGCGGGGTCGCCTTCTCGCGGTGGTTCCAGGGCCCCGAAAACCTTCTCTTCTTCTCCCCTTCTCGTTCTCGTGAATTTCCCTCCGCGCGACACTGGGTCCGCGAGGCCCCATGACCGACCCGACCTTCGAGAACGCCGCAGGATTCGAGCCCGTGGAGGTCGCCGGCAACGTCCGCCTGGGCAGGCTCGAGACGATGTACGAGGAGCTCTTCGCCGAGGCCCTTGAGGACGGCGTCGAGGCCTGACGTGCCGCCGGGCGGCGGCAGGCGCCCGCGCTCACGCCCGCGCGAAGCGCTCCTTGAGGCGCAGGAAGGGGCGCTCGAAGAAGCGGTAGCTCACGCTCGCCACCGCGAGCGCGAGCGCGGCGGTCAGCGCGAACGTGACGACCGCCGGCGCCGCGGCGCCGTGCAGGAGCCGCCGCACGACGTTGAGCGACAGCATGTGCACGAGGTACATCCCGTAGCTGACGGTGCCGACGTACGCGACGGGCCGGCTCGCGAGCACGCGCGCGAGCGGGTGGTCCTCGCGCACGGCGCACGCGCCGACCAGCCAGGGCATCACGACGGCGACAGCGTCGTCGGGGACCTGCGGCAGCGCGATCGCGACGGCCACGGCGAGCGCCGCGAGGGGCGCGCTCGCGCGCGGGGCGAGCAGCCGCCGCGCGACGTCGAACGAGCGCTCGTGGTGCAGCGCCACGCCCAGCAGGCAGCCCAGGCAGATCGGCGTCGCGATGCTCGTCGCCACACGCACGGGCAAGCTCGCGCCGCTCCAGACCCCCGCTCCGACCAGGCGCCCGGTGAGCTGGTCGACGGCGAGCAGCGCCCCCATGGTGAGCACCGGCCCGGCCCAGCTCCGCGCGCCGCGCACGGCCCACGGCCACAGGAGGTAGAACTGCTCCTCGGTCGCGAGCGACCACGCGAAGTAGAAGAGGACGCGGGGGCCACTGTCGAGGCGGACGAACCAGTTGGACGTATACGTCAGGAAGTACGGCAGGTTGCCCAGGAAGGCGCGCTGCGCCTCGGCATCCTGCGCGGAGCCCGCGGGCAGCCAGAGCGCCAGCGCCGTGTAGAGCCCCAGGACGGCGAAGTAGAGCGGGAAGATACGCAGCGTGCGCCGCACGTAGAAGCCGCGCAGCGCGACGGTCCCGGTGCGGCCCTTCTCGCGCAGGAGCAGCGTGGTGATGAGAAAGCCGCTGATCGCGAAGAACAGGTCGACGCCCAGGTACCCGCGCGAGCCGTGGCCCGAGGCGTGGTGCCAGACGACCAGCAGGATGCTCGCGGCGCGCAGCCCGTCGAGCGAGCCGAACTGGCGCACGGCGAGGAACTCGCGCCGGGGCGAGGCTCCAGGGGTCGAGGGGGGCGCCATGCTCGTGCGGAAGCCCCGCGTGCGGCCCGAACGGCAGGCGAGCGGGGGCGGCGGAGCTTATACGCGATGGACGCGGCGGTGTCAGCGTCGCGGCAGCGGCCAAGGCGCGCCCGCGCACCGCGCCCGGAGCGCCTCGACCTGCTGGCGCAGCTCCGCAATCTCACGCGCCTGCACCTGGAGCGTGGCCACGGCCATGCTGGTGTACGCGTACAGGTCCACGCGGTCCTTGCCCTGCACCACCGCGGGGCTGCCCGGCTGGTCCTCGATGACGAAGCCGAGGCGGGGGTCGGGGTCGCCGATCGTGTACGCATACGTCGCCAGTCGCATCGAGCGAGTCTGGTCGGCGAGCGCGTGCAGGTCGGCGTCGTCCAGGTAGCGCACGCCCTGCTTGTCGCGCCGGGTGGAGATCGGGCAGGAGCTGAGCTGCACGTGCCAGGTGCCGCTCTGGCAGACGACGCCGAGCGTGTTGCAGTCGCCATAGTCGCAGACCTCCCCCACGACCGGGCACGCGGAGCCCACGAGCGGCCGGCTGGCCGGGCAGCCCCCGGCAGCGCCCGTGCACTGCCACGTCATGGGCGTCCCGGCCTCGCACGCGTGGCCGACCGGGTACTGCGCGCCGCAGTAGACCTCGCACGCGCACGTCCCCTCGGGGTACGCGCAGCTCGTCGCGGTCGTGCACGTCGACTGCTGCGGGACGGCCGCGTACGACGAGGGGCACGAGGCCCCGGGCGGTGGCGTCGGGCACCCGGTCGACGAGGGCTGCGTGAGCGTCCAGCCGGTCGCGTCGCAGCGGGCGACGAGGTCGCAGTCGATGTTGACGTCGTGGCCGTACTCGCACTCGAGGCCGACGTCGCCGCACGAGCCGCCCGCCGAGGGCGCCGACGCGGGGCACGCCGACACCAGCCCGCCGTCGCTCACGCTGCCGTCGCCTCCCCCTCCCCCACCCGAGTCGGGCGCGCCGCCGTCGGGTCCCTTCGGCGGCGCGACGACGCAGGCGAGGAGCAGGACGGAGACGGGGCCCAGAGCGAGCAGGAGGCGCTTCATGATCCCCAGCGTGCCACCCGCGGGGGCGCGCGGCGAGTCACCCCCTCGCCCGCTCTACCGCGTGTGGCGCGACGTGCAGGGCGAAGGCGTAGATGCTGATCTGCGGGGGGCCGCCCAGGCTCGTCGGGAAGAGCGAGCCGTCGGCGACGAACAGGCCGCGCACCTGGTGGTGCTCGCCTGTGCTGCGCACGACGCTGCGGCGCGGGTCCTCCCCCAGGCGCAGCGTCCCCATGGGGTGCACGGCCGTCAGCGGCACCGCGTGCGGACGGGCGAACGACAGGTCGAGCGCGTCGAGCTCGGCGACGCTGCGAACGCGCCGCGGCGGGATGGCGGGGATGCTCACCTCGCGCGCCCCGGCGGCCAGCAGGAGACGCGCGCACGCCGCGAGCCCGCGCGCCAGCTGCGCCTGGTCGGCGTCGCTCATCCGGTAGCGGAGCACGGGCCGGCCGTCGTCGCCCACGACCACCTCGCCGCTCGTCTCGTCGTGCACCATGGCCGTGAGCACGGCGAGGCGCGGGTACGTGCGCATCGCCGCCATGTGCGCCGCGCCGAAGCCGGGCATCGTCGCCGCCGCGCCGATGGGGTGCGCGAAGGCCGGCACGATCCACACGCGCCGGTCGCTGCCGGGCTCGAACGACAGGTGCTCGGTGCACTCGTAGCTCTGCGGGATGCCGTGCCAGCCCTCGACGGCGCGGTCGAACGTCCCGGCGACGATCCCGCCCGGGTGCAGGCGAAGGCGGCGCCCGAGCTGCCCGTGCGGATCAGGCAGGCCGCTGGCGAGGGCGAGCGCCGCGCTGCCCACCGCGCTCGCCGCGAGGACGATGGCGCGAGCGCGCACGAGCACGCGCGCGTGGGGCGCCCCCGCCTCGTCGAGGGCCACGGCCTGCACGCCGGTCACGCACCCAGCCTCAAAGAGCACGCGCTCGACGCGTACGTCGGAGTAGACGCGCGCGCCCGCGGCAACCGCCTGCGGCAGCACGATCTTGAGGGCGTTCTGCTTGGCGTCGAACGCGCACCCGAGCTCGCAGAAGCCGCTCTGCGCGCAGCCGACGCGGTTGTGCGCGAGCGGACCGCCGCGCCAGCCGAGCGCCTCGCACCCGGCCCGCAGGAGGTCGTTGTTCGCGTTGCGAAAGGACGGCTCAATGAGCGACACCGACAGATCGCGCTCGATGGCCTCGAAGCCCGGGCGCATCTCGGCCGGGCCCGCGCCCTCGACGCCGTGCTCGCGCGCCCACAGCTCGAGGATCGCGTCAGGCGTGCGCTTGCAGAGGTTGGTGTTGTGCACCGTGCTGCCGCCCACGCCGCGGCCCTGCAGCACGCGGATGGCCATGTCCTCGGTCGCGCGCCCGCCCATCTCCTGGAACAGGCGCGGGAGCATGTGGTCCTCGCGCTGGTCGAAGTCGGCGACCGTCGAGAAGGCGCCCTCCTCGAGCGCCACGACGTCGAGGCCCGCGCGCGCCAGCTCGCGCAGGGCGATCGAGCCGCCCGCGCCGGTCCCGACGACGATGGCGTCGACGTCGAGCGAGAGATCCCCGACCAGGTCGCGACCGCGAAGGACGTTCACCGCCACCCCTCCGCGGGCCGCCCCACCTGCGGCCCGTCGAAGCCTACGAGGCCCCAGGTGCGCGGGTCCCGGTAGTAGCCCATGAAGACGAGCGCCTTGAGCCCCTCGAAGCCCGCGCGAAGCAGATCGCTCGACGACGCCTCGACCGCCGAGAGCACCCGGTCCTGTTCGTCCGGCCCCAGGCGCGTGAAGCGCGTCGTCATCGCGCATGCGAGCGGCGCGAGGTGCTCGAGGTAGCCGAGGAAGCGGCCGAGATCGCGGCGGACCTTCGCCGGCATGTGCGCCATCCACGCGTCGACGAAGCCCGCGACGTCGAGGGCGTCGGGCGTGGGGATCGACGCATCGCCCGGCCGGTCTGGCGCCGCGATGCGCCGCGCGGCGTCCTCGACGACCGCGAGCTGCCAGGCCGAAAGGACGACGAGCGTGCGCCCCGCCGGCACCGCGTAGCCGCGCGTGCGCACGACGGCCACCGCCGAGCCCCCGAGCACGAGCAGCGCCGCCCCGAGCGCCAGGACCCGCCGACGACCGAGCTTCGTCCCTGCGGGGCCCCCGCTGTCCTGTCGCATCGCGCCCGCCGGGACTGTATAGGCTCTGTACGGGTCGTGCACGTCTTCGGGCTCACGGGCGGCATCGCGTCGGGCAAGAGCACGGTGGCCGCCAGGCTGCGCGGCCGGGGCGTGCCCGTGGTCGACGCCGACGCGCTCGCGCGCGAGGTCGTCGCGCCCGGCAGCGAGGGCCTGGGCGCCGTGATCGAGGCCTTCGGGCCGGACGTCGTCGGGCCCGACGGGGCGCTCGACCGCAAGGCGCTCGCCCGCGTGGCCTTCGCCGACGCGGCGGCCCGCATGCGGCTCGAGGCGATCACCCACCCGCGCATCGCGCGCCTGGCGACGGAGCGCGCCGGGGCATTCGCTGCCGCCGGCGAGCCGCTCGTCTGTTACGAGGCCGCGCTCCTCGTCGAGAACGGCATGGCCGACGCGTTCCGCCCGCTCGTGGTCGTGGCGTGCCCCGAGGACGTGCAGCTCGCGCGCCTGCGGGCCCGCGACGGCCTCTCGGCCGACGACGCCCTCGCGCGCGTCCGGGCGCAG
The DNA here is from genome assembly GCA_021778125.1 of Myxococcales bacterium. GTDB lineage: Bacteria > Myxococcota_A > Polyangia > Polyangiales > Polyangiaceae > Palsa-1150. Next base: position 2,843 of record JAJYCT010000157.1, on the reverse strand, counting down.
CGGCCCCTGGCCGACAAGGTGGCGGCGGCCGACCACGTGATCGACACGCGCGGGACGTTCGAACAGGGCGCCCTGCGCACCGACGAGGTCCTCGAGGCGATCTGCAAGGCGCTCGGCGTCGCTCCGGCGCGCTACGGGCTGCAGGCAGGAGGTGGGTGACGCATGTCCGGGACGGTCTACCTCGTGGCTTCGGGTCAGGACGGCCTCCTCACGAAGGTGGCGGAGCGGGCGGTGCGCGAGCTCGGCAAGAGCGCGCCGCGCGTGGCCGTGAGCTACGCGCCCGTGGAGGGCGACGCCAGGGGCGTGCGCTTCATGAGCCGCCGCATGCCGGGGCTCTTCCCTGGGGCGGTGCTCGAGCCCGTCGAGCACGATCGCCGGGTCGTCGACCGCGCCGATCTCGTCTTCGTCACCGGCGGCGATCCGACGCACGGCGCGCGCGTGCTGGCGCGCACCGGCGCCGCCGCCTGGATGCGCGAGGCGCACGCACGCGGCGTGCCCATGATGGGCGTGAGCGCCGGCGCGATCTTGCTGGGCGAGTACTGGGTCGACTGGCCCGACGACGAGGACGCCCGGCCCGAGGCCGCAGGGCTCGTGAAGTGCACCGGCGTCGTCGCAGGGCACGTCTTCGACACGCACGACGAGGACGACGGGTGGCAGGAGCTGCACGTCGCCGCGCAGCTCCTGTGGCGCCAGGGCGAGAAGCCCCGCCTGCTCGGCATCCCCACCCATGGCGCCCTGGTCTTCCACCCGGACGGGCACATGGAGGTCGTGGGAAACGCCCCGGAGACTCTGGGGTAAGCTGTCCCCCGGGCCATGAGCAGCCGGCACCGCACCGGAACGTCGTCCTCCTACGGCGCCGGGACCAACCCGTCGATCGTCGGCGCCGGCCCCGACGCGCCGCTCAAGGCGGGCCTGGTGCTGCTCTACGCGCGCAACTTCGAGCAGTTCCAGCCGGCGTACCCGTTCCTGCAGCCCGCCGTCGTGCTCGGCCGCGAGGCGCCGGCGGACATCTGCATTCCCGAGCAGGCCGTCAGCCGCCAGCACGCGCGCATCGAGTTCGATGGCTCGCGCTGGATCCTGGCGGACCTCGGCAGCCGCAACGGCACGATCGTCGACGGATCGTTCATCCAGGGCGACGTCGAGCTCGAGCACCTGCACGAGCTGCGCATCGGCGACGCGCTCTTCAAGTTCGTGGCCGAGTGGGCCGACCAGTACGCGGGCTACCACATCGACGGGCGCATGTTTCGCGAGCGGCGCGCGAAGGCCATCACGGGGCTCGTCGGCGGCTGGCAGATGGACCTCATCGCGGCCGATCTCGAGCGCATCGCGCCCACGCAGCTCTCGTGCGTCATCCTGGGCGAGACGGGCACGGGCAAGGAGGTCGCCGCGCGCGAGTTGCACCGCGTGTCGGGACGGCGCGGCACCTTCCAGGGGATCAACTGCGCGGCCATCCCGCCCACCCTGCTCGAGAGCGAGCTCTTTGGCTACCGGCGCGGCGCGTTCAGCGGCGCCGATCGCGACAAGCCCGGCCTCATCAAGCTCGCCGATGGCGGCACCCTGCTGCTTGACGAGATCGGCGACATGCCGCTCGAGGCGCAGGCGAAGCTGCTGCGCGTGCTGCATTCGCGCGAGGTGTTCCCGCTCGGGGCGACCGCCGCCGAGCACGTCGACGTGCGCGTCGTGTGCGCGACGCACCGCGATCTGCACCAGTACGTCAAGGAGGCGAAGTTCCGCGGCGACCTGTTCGCCCGGGTGAGCGAGCACGTGGTGAAGCTGCCGCCGCTGCGCGAGCGCAAGGAGGACGTCTACCAGCTGGCACGCCTGTTCTGCGGGCGGCACGGCCGGCCGGGCCAGACCTTCAGCTTCTCGTTCATGGTGGCCCTGGTCCACCACGACTGGCCGTTCAACGTCCGCGAGCTCGAGAGCTGCGTGAAGCGGGCGACGGCGCTGGCGGAGAGCAACGTCATCGACGTGCGCCAGCTCCCCGACAGCATCGGGGCGCTGATGCGCGAGTACGGCGCCCGCGGCGGCGCGACGAGCCCGCCCACCGAGCTGCGCGACAGCCGCATGCCTCCGCCCGTGTCGGCGGGCTCGCCGGCGGCGGCCTCATCGCGCCGCGCTCCCCCGAACGAGCAAGAGCTGCGCGCGCTGCTCGCCCGCCACCGGGGCAACATCGCCGCGGTCGGGCGCGAGCTCGGCAAGGAGCGCATGCAGGTGCACCGGTGGCTGAAGCGCTACGGGATCAACCTCGAGGAGTACCGGAGCTGACGTGCCGTCCACGACGGTCGGCGTGCTGCCTGCACGCCGGCCGAAGGCTCAGGGCGCCTCGCCGTAGCCGACGATGCGGGCGCGTCCACCCTCGGCGCGGAGCAGGAGCACGAGGACGCCCTCGAAGTACCGCTCGCCCGCCACCTGCGTCACCTCGAGCGGCACGCGCACGTAGACCTCGTCGGGGCGCATGCCCGCGGGGCGCGGCGGCGCGCCGGGCTCGCCGAGATCGGACCACGCGTAGCGCTCGATGCGGACCGGGCGGACGAGCTCCAGGCCCTCGAGGCGCCTGTAGTCGTGTGCGCGCAGGCGCTGGCGCCACGCCTCGACGAGCGCGCCGGGGCCTCGCGCGCGCGCGTCGAGGGGCCCCGCGTCGGGGGCGAGCAGCCCCGAGAGCTCCTCGATCGAGCCGTGGACCCAGGCCTGCGTGAGCGCGTCGACGGCGGCGTGGACGGCGTCGCCCGAGAGCGCCGGCCGCAGAGCGACGACCCCGCGCGCGTCGGCGAGCGTGACCACCGTCGGAAGGGCCGCGGGCGGCTCCAGGACCACGCCGTCCGGCCGGCAGGCACTGGCGC
>JAJYCT010000581.1 GCA_021778125.1 Myxococcales bacterium | reverse complement strand
CCGCGCGCCGCAGCGGCGAGCCCTCGGTCGCGAGCCCGGACGCGGCCTCGTCGAGCTCGAGCAGGTCCTCGAGCCGCGCGGTGCGCCAGCGCTCGAGCGGGCCGAACGGGTGGCCGTCGTCGCCCGGGGCGGGCGCCCGCGCGCCGGCGCCCGCGTTGAACGGGCAGACCGTCTGGCAGTCGTCGCAGCCGAACAGGTTCTGGCCGACGCCCGCGCGCAGGTGCGCGTCGATGGGCCCGTCGTGCTCGATCGTGAGGTAGGAGACGCAGCGGCGCGCGTCGAGGACGAACGGCGCGGCGAACGCGCGCGTCGGGCACGCGTCGAGGCAGCGCGTGCACGCGCCGCAGCGCTCGGTCAGAGGCGCGCCGTCGGGCTCGAGGTCCAGCGTCGTGACCACCTCGCCGAGCATCACGCGCGAGCCCAGGCCCGGCACGATGAGCATGCCGTTCTTGCCGACGAAGCCCAGGCCCGCGCGCGCGGCCCACGCGCGCTCGAGCACGGGCTTCTCGTCGATGAGCGGGCGGGCCTCCACGGGGGCCCCGGGCGTCCCGAGCGACCGCAGGAACGTCGCGAGCCGCCGGACGCGGCGGCGCAGGAACCGGTGGTAGTCGTGCCCGCGGGCGTACCGCGCGATCGCGCGCGACACCTCGCCGTTGTCCTCGTCGCCCGGGTAGCGCCGCGCGACGCAGACGACGCTGCGCGCGCCCGCCAGGATCTCGTCGCCGTCGAGCCGCGCCCGCGCCGCGGCGTTCTCGGCGAGCCACCGCATCTGCCCGTGCATCCCCGCGGCCACGAAGCCCTCGTAGCGCGCGAAGTCCAGGTCGAGCCGGACGCCCGAGGCCCGCGCGATGCCCACGGCGTCGAATCCCAGCTCGCGCGCGTGCGCGCGGACCTGATCGGAAAATGAGACGCGAGCGGCAGCCATCGGGCCTGCCTCTTCGACTATCGTCCCGCGGCAAATGATCAAGGGTGGGTCTCTCCTCCTCGCGTCGCTCGGCCTGGCCTCGGCCGTGGCCTGCTCCTCCAACAACAGCATCGTCGCCGACGGCGGCGCGGCCGCCTCGTGCTCCCCTGCCCCGACGGTCGAGGACACCGGCCTGCAGGAGTGCAAGGGCTGCACGACCAGCCAGGCCTGCACCCCGTCGGCGCCGCTCGAGGGCTGCTGCACCTGGGTCTCCGAGCCGAAGAGCGCGCTCGCCCGCGCGACGACCCTGCATCGCTACAACGCCCCCGCGGGCGACACGGCCGTCGATCTGAGCTGCCTCGCGAGCCCGCCCGCGCAGGGGACGCCCAGGATGGTCACGCTGACCGGCTACGTCTGGCTGTTCGCGAGCGGCCTCGATAGCCAGGGCGTCAAGGTCGAGGTCTTCAAGGAGACGAACCCGAACACCGACGGGGCGATCGACGCCACGGCGCTCGGCTCGTACACGACGTCGACGTCGGACGCGAAGTATCCGCTGGACACCACCTGGAGCAGCAAGTGCCCGAGCCCGGACGGCTGCAGCTTCCGGCGGTACACGATCGCCAACGTCCCGACCGAGACGCCGCTCGTCATCAAGACGAGCGACGCGACCGGCACCGGCGCGTGGGCGACGCTCTACGACTACAACGTCTACTTCTCGAACTCGTCGCTCACGGCGGGCGACGGGGGCGCCGACGTCGCGCGCTACGACGCCACCGTGGCCGCGGCCGGCGACCCCGGGTCCGTGGCGGGCACGGTCGGGCAGACGATCTCGGCGGGCGCCGGCCTGCTGGCCGGCGAGGTCCACGACTGCGGCGACGTGCGCCTCTCGGGCGCCACGGTCGGCGTCACGGTGCCGCCGGCGCAGGGCAACCTCTTCTACTTCACGAGCGACGAAGGAAACCCGCTCCCCGACAACTCGTCCAGCTCGACGAGCATCCTCGGCCTCTGGGGCGGCGTGAACTTCCCGACGGGCAAGCCGATCCGCGTCACCGCGATGGGCAAGGATCCGGCCTCGCCGGGCAAGTACGTGATGCTCGGGACGTACGTCGTGCAGGTGTTTCCCGACGCGGTGACCGCGATCTCGCTCCGCGGACGGCGACCGTGGCAACCCTGATGAGCGGCGGGGCCCTGGGCGACGCGCTGTCGTCCGCCCCGGCCACGCAGGACGCGCTCTTCGGAGGGAGCGTCGTGCTCTTCCAGCCGCCGCGGGGGGCCGGCTACCGCACCAACGTCGACGCGCTGCTGCTCGCGGGCTTCGCCACGACCGCCAGGGCGGCCCCGGTGGCCTTCGATCTCGGCGCGGGCGTGGGCGCGGTGGGGCTCGCGCTGCTGCGCCTCGGCGCCGCGAAGCGCGTGGTGCTCGTCGAGCTCGACGAGCACCCGGCCTCGATGGCGCGCCGCAACCTCGACGCGAACGGGTGGACCGACCGCGGCGAGGTCGTGCGCGGCGACGTGCGCGACGTGGCGCGCGCGCGCCGGGGCGAGGCGTCGCTCGTCGTGTGCAACCCGCCGTACGTCGCGCCCGGCCGGGGTCGGGTGGCCCCGGCGCAGGCGCGCGCGCGCAGCGGAGAGCTCGCCCTCTTCGTCGAGGCGGCCCGCCAGGCCGCGGGGCGCAAGGCGCGCGTGTGCTTCGTGTACCCGGCGCAGGAGCTGGGCGCGCTGCTCGGCACGCTGGCCGGCGAGGGCCT
>JAJYCT010000580.1 GCA_021778125.1 Myxococcales bacterium | reverse complement strand
CGCCGGCGAGCGCCGGCAGCACCAGGCGCCGCGCCGCCTCGGACAGGCCGCGCGCGATCGCCAGCAGGCGCACGCACACGAGCGCGTCGCCGGCGGCCAGAAGCAGCGCGCCGAACGCGAACGTGACGCCCGCGAGCCCGTGGTGGTGCGTCGTCGCCCGCAGCACCGTCCCGAAGAGCGACAGCACCAGCAGCAGCGAGGCGAGCCACGCCCCCACCGCGTACGCGCGCAGTCCCGCCCCGGGCCCGGCGAGCGCGCGCAGCCCGGCGCGCGCGCCCCGCAGCACCGCCACCGAGGCGATCATCGGCAGGAGCGCGGCGGCGCCGAGGGCGATCCAGGCGCGCGGCGCCCCCACCCCCGCCGCGGCGACGCGCAGCGCGGCCGGCACGACGCAGGCCAGGGCGCCCACGGTCCCGGCGAAGACGGCGGTCCCCACGCGCACCACGGACGAGCCGCGGTCCTCGGGGGTGACCGGGGGCGGCGGCGGGGTCGTGGGCATGCGGGCGGGCACTTTAGCAGCACGCCCCGGCCGCGGAACTGGCACGAGGCGCGCGACCCGTGATACGGCCCAGACTCGATGTCCAGCGGGGCGCCGGGCGACAAGGGCCAGGAAGGCAGCCGGCTTGGCGGTGCGCGGGGCGACTTCGTGGCCTCGCTCGGGCGCAAGCTGGAGGGGGCTCGCGAGCTGCTCGACGCGCTCGAGGACGACCCGTCGTCGCGCGGCCCGCGCGACGAGCTGCGCCGCCGCCTGCACGCGATCTCGTCGGGGGCCAGGCTCCTGCGCTTCGAGGCGATGACGAGCTCGCTCGGCGAGGCGCTGGCCGTGCTCGAGCGCGGGGCCAAGGCGGGAGCGCTGCGCGAGCAAGACGTGGCCTTCGTCGCGCAGGTCGTCGCCGATCTGCCGGCGCTCGCGTGGGGCGAGGCGCCGCCGCGCGAGCCGGCCCCCCACCCGGTCGAGCAGCGCGAGGCCTCCTCGGGGGTGGCGCCCATCGCGACGCTCGTGGTCGCGGGCGAGGCCGTGGCCGAGGCCCTCACCGAGGAGACGACGGTGCGCGTGCGGGCGTTCGAGTGCGAGCGCACCGAGGACGTGCAGGTCGCCCTCGAGCTGGCGCGCGCGCACGCGCCGGACGTCGCCATCGTCGACGCCGACGTTCCTCGCGCCTCCGAGCTGGTCGAGGCGCTGCTCGACGACCCGCTGACCGAGCCGGTGCCGATCGTCGTCATCGGCACGTTCCGGACGCCGGACGAGGCGGCGCGCTTCGTCGCCCTCGGCGTGGCCAAGGCGCTGCCCAAGCCGGTGGCGCCCGACGTGCTGCGCCGGACGTGCGACGACGTGCTCGACGTGCGCGAGGGGCGCACGATCCGCATGACGCTGGGCGAGCCGACCGTCGAGCAGCTCGCCGAGCGACTGGCCGACGAGCTCAAACGCGCCCTCCTCGAGAGCGTGGACCGGCCGGCGCGGTCGGTCCGGGTCCCGCTCGGCGAGGGGACCGAGGTGCTGGGCGCGCTCTGGGGCGCGATCGCGCGCGTGCAGGAGATCGTCGCGCAGAAGACCGGCGGCGCCGTGCGCTTCGGGGGCGGCACGCCGGAGGGGGCCATCGCGCTCGCGCCGTGGCTGCACCAGGACGTCGCGGCCGCCGACCGGGCTCTCCCGTGCGGGCGCGGCGGCGCCTCGGACGTGCGCCTGCAGGGCCGGCACGTCGTCGTGGCCGACGACGATCCGGGCGTCACCTGGTTTCTCGCGGACCTGCTGCGCACGGCGGGGTGCGTCGTGCACGAAGCGCTCGACGGCGCGCAGGCGCGCGAGCTCGCCTTCCGCGTGCAGCCCGACCTGCTCATCAGCGACATCCTGATGCCGCGCCTCGACGGCTTCGCGCTCTCGCGGGCGCTGCGGCGCGACGTCGCGCTGCGCGACACGCCGATCATCCTGCTCTCCTGGAAGGAAGACCTGCTGCAGCGCGTGCGCGAGCTCGGCGCGAGCGCCGCGGCCTACATGAAGAAGGAGAGCGACTCGCGCTCCGTCCTGGCGCGCGTCCGCGAGGTCCTGCGGCCGCGCGCGCGCATCGAGATGCGCCTGCGCGCCGACGGCGAGGTGCGCGGGCGGCTCGACGGGCTGACGCCGCGCCTGCTGCTCGAGCTGGTGGGCGCGATCCGCAAGGACGCCCGCGTGGCGGTACGCGACGCGGGCGCGCTCTACGAGATCGAGATCCGCGACGGGGCGCCGCGCAAGGCCACGCGCACCGTATCCGACGGGGGCTACGTGCGCGGCGAGCGGGCGCTCGCGAGCCTGCTGGGCGTGGGCTCGGGGCGCTTCGTGGTGTCGCCGGCGCAGGGCACCGTGCGCGGCGAGCTCTCGGGCTCGCTCTTCGAGCAGCTCGTTCGGCCGCTCGCGGCGGCGCGCGGGGCGCTCGCGGCGACCACCGGCACGCGCATGATGCACGTCGAGCGCGTCGTGATCGACGAGGCGACGCTCGACGAGTACCTGCGCGCGACGCCGGAGCCGGCGCGGTCGTTGCTGCGCCGGATCGCGGGCGGCGCCTCGCCCCGGGAGATGCTTCTGGCGGGCGAGGTGGCCCCCAGCCTGCTCGAGGACATGATGGGCGACCTCGCGGCGCGCGGGGCGATCACGGCCGTCGAGAGCGCCGAGGGGGTCG
>JAJYCT010000579.1:2335-2658 GCA_021778125.1 Myxococcales bacterium | reverse complement strand
GCCCTCGCCATCGCCTGCGGCGGTGGAAACGAGAACCTGCCGCCCCCGCCGCCGCCCCCGGCCCCCGCGCCCATCGAGTCGGCCCCGCCGCCCGTGGCGAGCGCGCCGCCGAGCGCGTCGGTCGCCGCGCCGCCGCCCGCGCCCCCGCCCGTGCAGCTCGCGCAGGGCACGGCCAGCTCCGATCCGCCCGCCCCCATGCCGACGGTGAAGTTCCTCGCGCCGGCCGCCAACCAGGTCGTCCCCGCGGGCAAGGCCGGTGACCTCGAGGTCAAGCTCGACGTCAAGAACTGGCAGACCGCGATGGGCAGCAGCCACGTCCACCT
>JAJYCT010000579.1:0-2325 GCA_021778125.1 Myxococcales bacterium | reverse complement strand
CCCTCTACGACACCAAGGCGCCCGTGAAGCTGTCGGAGCTGATCGGGACCGACAAGCTGGCCGACGGCCAGCACGTCCTGGTCGCCTTCCCGGGGCGCGCGAACCACGAGAGCGTCAAGACGCCGGGCGCGATGGCCGTGGTGCAGTTCTGGGTGGGCAAGAAGGCCGACGCCGCCCAGGACCTCAAGAAGCCGATGCTCGTCTACAGCCGTCCCAAGGGCGACTACAAGGGCGACATGGCCAACCACGTGCTCGTGGACTTCCAGCTACTCAACGACAAGCTCGCGCAGGGCGGCGATCACGTGCACATCACGGTCACGGGCCCCGGTGCCGACGGCCTCACCGCGGACGCGACGCAGTTCGGCCCGCCCTACTTCCTCGACAACCTCCAGGACGGCTCGTACACGGTGAAGCTCGACCTGCTCGGCGCCGACGGCAAGCCGGTGCCCGGCTCCTGGAACTCCGTGTCGCGGACGATCAACGTCTCGCACGGGAACTAGTCTCACCATAAGCTCGGAGATCGGTGGATCTCCTCGCCACGATCCTCGCCGCGACGGCCGCCGTCGAGCTGCTGTCGGCGCTGATCTTCGCGTTCGCCTACGTCCGGAGGCCGGCCGAGCGCGACTTCGGCGTGGGGGCGTTCCTCTGCATGGCCGCCGCCATGCACACCGTGGGATCGCTGCTCGCGGCGGGCGCCGCAGACGCGGGCGCGGCGCTCGTGGACGACCGCGTGGCGTGGATGGGCCTCATCGTGATGCAGCCGCTCGCGGTGCACTTCTCGTACGTGTACCGGGGGCTTCGGCCGCGCTGGACGATCCTCGCGCTGCCGTACGCGCTGGCCCTCGTCTTCGCGGTGCTCGACGTCCGGGGCCTGCTGCACGACCCCGCGGGCGCCGTGCCGCGGGCGTCGGGGCTCGTCGCCGCGACGACCGAGGCGCTCCGGCACGTCGCGCCGCTCGGGCCGCTCGGGACCGCGGCGTACGGCGGCGCCGTGGCCGCGTCGACACTGATGCTGGTCGCCGTGGCGCGCTCCTACCTGGGCGGCCGGCGCGAGGCGCTCGCCGTCGTCGTGGGCTCGACCGTGCTGCTCGCGACCAACCTCAACGACCTGGCTGTCGCGGCCGGCGTGCTGTCGACGGGCTACCTCGTCGACGCGGGCCTCGGCGCATTCGTCGTCGGCATCGTCACGATGCCGAGCTCCCGCTACGCGCTCGCCACCCAGGAGCTCGAGCGCCGCACCCGGGAGCTGCGCACCCGATCGCGTGAGCTGCGCCGCTCCTACGAGGATCTGCGCGCGACCCAGGAGGAGCTGGTCAAGAAGGAGCAGCTCGCGGTCGTCGGCGAGCTCGCGGCGGTCATCGCCCACGAGGTCAGAAACCCGCTGGCCATCATCGGCAACGCCGTGGCCGGCCTGCGCAAGCCCGTCATCTCGCGCGAGGACCACGACACGCTGCTGACCATCCTCGACGAGGAAGCCAACCGCCTCAACCGGCTGGTCAGCGACCTTCTCCGCTACGCCCGCCCCGTCAACATCCAGCGCCAGCAGCTCTCGGTCGCGGACCTGCTCGCGCGCGCGCTCGGCCTGATCGGCGCGGAGCGCGCCTCGATCAGGACCGAGCTGCGCGTCGAGTGCAACGAGGGGCGCGTCTGGGGCGACGCGAACCTGCTCCGGCAGGTGTTCGAGAACCTCGTCGACAACGCCGTGCAGGCCATGGGCGGCTCGGGCGCGCTGACGGTGCGCCTGCGCGCCTCGAGCGAGGATGGTGTCGACGGGATCGCCGTCGACATCGTCGACACCGGCGAGGGCATGGACACCCAGGTCCGCTCCCGGGCGCGCGATCCGTTCTTCACGACGCGCCCGAGCGGCACGGGGCTCGGCCTGGCGATCGTCGACCGGATCGTCGACGCGCACGGGGGCACGTTCGTGATCGACAGCCACGCGGGCGAGGGCACGACGGTGACCGTGTTCCTGCCCCACGGCTCGGCGAGCGAGCCGCCCCGCAGCCGGGCGCCGCGGCAGTCGAGCACGCCCTCCCGGGGCGAGCGCGCCTCCGGCGCGTGACCCGGCGCGTCAGCGCGAGCGGTGCCTGCCCTTGTCGCTGGCCGCCGCCTTCCTGGCGGGTTTCTTCGCGACCTTCCCGGCGGCCTTCTTCGCCGGCTTCTTCGCGAAGTACTTCCGCATGGGCTCGAGGTAGTGGTCGTGCCAGCCCTGCTCGTACTGCGCCGCCTGCCCTTCGGGGATGCCGGAGTGGATGAGGGCGATCTCGCAGCCGCCCGGGGCCTCGAGCAGGTGGACCTCGAGGCGCGAGTCGGCGTGGCCGAGCG
>JAJYCT010000578.1 GCA_021778125.1 Myxococcales bacterium | reverse complement strand
GCCGCCGCGCCGCCGAGGCCCCTGCGCAGGGCGCCCGAGGCGACGAGCAGCGCGCCGGCTCCCCCGACCAGCAGGCGCGTCGAGGGCGACCAGCTCACGGGGAGGCCGCGCGCCGCCCGGCGGCTCGGCCCGGCGCCCTGCAGCGCGGCGACGTCGGCGGTCAGGTGACGCACGAGGTGGTCCTGGACCTCGTCGACCCCGCGCACCGCGCGGACGCGCGCCACGATCGGATCCGCCTCCGCCTCGAGCACGGCGCCCGCGAGCTCGACGGTCCCGCCCTCGCACCGGACCGAGAGCGCGTGCGGGTGCGAGCAGGCGCGCCCCAGGCTCGCGCGCACGCGCGCGGCGAGCACGTCGTCCTCGGCGTCGTCGGGGCGCACGCGCCGCGCCCGCGCCACCGCGCCGTGGACGCGGTGAGAGAGATCGCGCCAGCCCAGGCCCACGCCCCGCACCGCGCCCCGGGCCGCGCGGCCGAGCTCCTCCCCGGCGACCGCGCGCCGGCGCCGTCCGCTCTTCGGATCGAGGAAGTACGCGAATGCCGCGCCGAGAGAGGCTGCACCCACCGAGCGAAGCGCGTCCATGGCCCACCCCTTTCTTTCGAGGTCGTCGCGGGGGAGATCGACAGCAAGGGACGTACCGCGCTCGGTCCGGCTCCCCCGGGCGACCGGGCACGCGCAACCGGGCACGCGCAACCGGGCGCGCAACCGGGCGAGAGGGGCTCAAGCGTGCTTGACCCGCTGCTCGCGCGGACGGTACCGTCATCCCCACACGCGATGCGAACGGTCCTGGTCGCCCTCGCCCTTGCCGCCACCGGTTGCGGAGGCATGCACTACGCCATCGCGGTCGGCGGCGCGTCCTCGCGCGTCGAGGAGGCCAAGGCCGTGGGGGCCGAGCAGCTCGCCCCCTACGAGTACTACTACGCGCAGGAGCACCTGCAGCAGGCCCAGAACTACGCCTCGCAGGCCAGCTACTCCGACGCCGCCAACCTCGCCGACGAGGCCGAGCAGTACGCCTCCAAGGCGATCGAGCTCTCGCAGTCCGCGCGGCGTACCCGGCCATGAACGTGCGCCGCTCGCTGGCCCTCGTGCTCGTGTGCGTCCTGGGGGGCGGCTGCGCCCAGGGCTCGGTGCTGCACGGGCGCATCGCCGGCCTCACCAAGACGGTCGACGACGCCGAGAAGAACGGCGCCATGAAGTGCGCGCCGCGCGAGCTCGCGATCGCGCGCAGCAACCTCGAGTTCGCCCAGATCGACCTCGACCAGGGCTTCGCCGCCGAGGCCAAGGACCACCTGGCCAAGGCCGAGCCCAACGCGCAGGCCGCCTTCGAGAACAGCCCGCCCGACCGCTGCACCGCGCGCGAGTTCGTCGAGGTCGCCGAGGCGCCCAAGCCGCCGGTCGACAAGGACACCGACGGCGACGGCATCCTCGACTCGCGCGATCAGTGCATCCTCGAGCCCGAGGACATGGATCAGTACCTCGACGACGACGGCTGCCCCGACCTCGACAACGACGCCGACGGCATCCCCGACAGCGCGGACAAGTGCCCGATGCAGGCCGAGGACATGGACGGCTGGCAGGACGACGACGGCTGCCCCGATCCGGACAACGACCAGGACCAGATCGCCGACGCCGACGACTACTGCCCGAACACGCCGGGCGTGGCGGGCGGCGACCACCCGGGCTGCCCGAAGAAGAGCTCCCTCATCGTGGTGACGGAGAAGGAAATCCGCATCACGCAGCAGATCCAGTTCGCCTTCAACAAGGCGATCATCAAGCCGGGCATCAGCTTCAAGATCCTCGACGAGGTCGTCGGCGTGCTCAACGACAACCCCAAGATCTCGCTCGAGGTCCAGGGCCACACCGACAACCAGGGCGGCGACGCGTACAACCTCAAGCTGTCGCAGTCGCGCGCCGACGCGGTGAAGGCGTACCTCGTCGCCCACGGCATCGCGCCGACGCGCCTGGTGGCCAAGGGCTACGGCTTCCACCAGCCGCTCGTGCCCAACGACACGGCCGCGAACCGGGCGCTCAACCGCCGCGTCCAGTTCATTCGCACCGAGGCCAAGCCCGCCCCCTAGCGTCGGGGCGCGGGGCGGGGGCGGCGCGCGCGTGTCCCGTCCGCGCCCGGGAAATTCCCCCAACGCGGGGGCTCCTGCTCTATGCTCGCGGCCGGCGGAGGATACGCGTGCAACGTACTGTTCTGGCCGCGCCGGCGCGGCGCCTGCTTCCCTGGATCGTCGTCCTGGTCGCCACTCTGGCCGTCCGCCCCGCGTGGGCCGATCCGGCCACCGAGGGCGCGGCCAAGGCCCTGCAGAAGAAGGCGGTCGAGGAAGACTTCCTCAACATGGACTACGCGTCCGCCATCAAGAAGCTGCAGTCGGCCGTGGCCCGGTGCGACGGCGACAAGTGCAGCCCGCCCGTCAAGGGCGCCGTCCTGCGCGATCTGGGCGCGATGCAGGTGCTCTCCGGCAACGAGGGCGAGGGCCGCGCGAGCTTCGGGCAGGCGCTCGCGGCCGACGCGAGCCTCGATCTCGACCCGTCGTACAAGAACGCGCAGCTCGAGGGCGTCTGGAACGACGTCAAGAAGAAGGCCGCCGCGGGCGGCGGGGGAGGCGGAGGCGGAGGCGGCGCCGCGGCCGGCGGTGGCGGCGGCGGCGGGG
>JAJYCT010000156.1 GCA_021778125.1 Myxococcales bacterium | reverse complement strand
ACGACGATGACGCTCGGCACGAGCCGCGATCCGGTCGAGATCGCGCGCCACGTCGCGCGCATGGGCCCCGCCGCGCGCCTGCTCGCCGACCGGGACGAGGCCACCGTCGAGCGCGCCGTCGCCGCCATCGCCGCCGTCCTGCCGCCCCACGTGCGGCCCGAGGGCGGGGCGCGCCTCGCGGCGGCGGCGTGGCTCGTCACGGCGCGCAACCCGGGGTGACCCACGAGCGAACGGGGAGGTCGCAGGGCCGCCTTGTTGGTCTTCTGGTTGCTGGACAATTGACTCTCCCTTGTCGCCGGGCGAGCCGGCCGCCTCCCCATGAGGCGATCGTCTCGGCCCTCACCCAACAGTCCGGCCCCAACTCGAAATTCCGCGCGGGCCGGAGAAGAAAGTCCGCAAGCCAAGGACCTTGCTCGCGAAGAAGATGCGCTTGCTCCTCGCGCGAAGGCGCGCCGGCGTCCGGTAGACGCCCGCGCGGCCGCGGAGAACGCGCGCCGGCGGCCCGTGCGCGCGCGCCTCCCCGGAGGAGATGCACGCCTACCGCGCGTAGACGCCGCCCTACCCGGGGTAGATGCGCGTCTACGGGCCGTAGAGGGTCGCCTCCACGACGTCGATGCACGCCCGTCGCTCGTCGACGCTCCCCTCCCCGAGAAAGACGCGCGTCTCCCGCCCGCCGAGGCCGGCCTACCCGAGGTAGGCGCACGCCTACCGCGCGTGAGCGAGGGCCTACGCGGGCCCATCGCGCGTCGGCTCGCGCCGGACGCGCCTCCCGTCGCTCCCGATGCGCTCGCGATGAACGGACATGCCGGTCCCTCCCGTGAAGGTCGCTCTCCGAAGGCACCGTTTGCCCTCAGTAACTAAAGAGGCCGGCTCCAGAAAATCTGCCACGGCGGGGCCACTTTCGAAATGGAGGGTCGGACGCTGACGTGGTCGTGGACGGCGACGCGAACGGCGTGCGATTCGTCGCCGTCGCCGTTCACGTCCACGTCAGCCAGGAGTTGAAGCCGACTGGACGGAGCGAAGCGCAGTCCAGGCGCCTCCAGCGACCGACGACTGGTGAGCAGGCCTCGCCTGCCTCACATGGGTGCGAACGGAGGGAGTTGAACCCTCACGGGAGTTACCCCGCCAGAACCTGAATCTGGTGCGTCTGCCAATTCCGCCACGTTCGCGTGGGAAGCGAGGGATATTCGCTGGCTTGGGCTTCGTCAAGCACTCCGTCAGCGGTGCAGCTACACGCACCAGACCCCGAAGACGCGCCAGAACGGCCCGCCACCTTGGCGAGCATCGCCTCCGCGCCCTTCTTGCTGGGGCGCAGGTACTTGTCCGTCGTGGTGAGGAGCTTGTGGCCGTGGTTGTAGGCCACGGCGCGAAGGTCGGCGCCTTGGTCGAGCAGGAAGTCGGCCCGGTTGTGCCGGAAGTCGTACTTGCTGAAGTGCTTGGCGCGCTCGGGGTCTAGCCCGGCTTCGCTCGCGGCCTTCTTGAGCGGGGCGCGATAGTCGTGGGGACCGAACACGAGCCCCGATGCGGGCGCGCAGCGTTCGAGCACATCGACGGCGCGGGGAGTGAGCGGCAACTCGCGGCCGAAGCGCGCCTTGTCGATGTCCGCCGTGATGTTGAGCGAGCGCATCCCGGGGCGCCAGTGCTCGGGCACGCGCAGGCGCCCGATCGTGATGGGCCGGAGGCCCGTCTCCCACGCGAGCACGAACACGTCGCGGACCCGATGGCGCTCCGCCCCCCTGCGCGCGCGTGCCCACTCCGGCAGTAGCCCGATGATGCGCTCGATCTCCGCCTCCGAGACCGACACGGGCGCCGCCTTGTGCGTCGCGCTGCGCTTGCCGGTCGCTTTGCGTGGCGGCGCAGGGACATGCGGAGCTTCCGCGATGTGGCCCTGCTCCTCCGCCCATGCAAGGAAGCCGCGCAGCGCGGACAGCTCCTTCTTGTGCATGGTCTTGGACACGCGTTTGAGGCGGTCGTTCGTGTACGCCTTGACGCGCGGCCCGATCGCGTCAACCGTGCCGAAGAACGGCACCCACTGTGCGAGCGCAACGCGCCGGTACTCCTTGCGCGTTCCGGCTTCCGTCGAGCCGTCGATCGAGGCGAGCCACGCGTCCACAAGCTCCGGCGTCAGCGCGTCTCGCCGGAGCGACGCCGCGGGTGCGGTCGCCTTCGCGGAAATGGCGTCGGCCGTGCGCTGCGCGAGCAGCTCAATCCCGGCGAGCAACCCGTAGCCGACCAGCTTGCCGATCGCCGTGGCTTGCTCGGCACGACGCGACTCCGCGAGCGTGAGGTTCGCCCAGCGGAGTAGCTCGCCGGACAGCTCGTAGGCGTCGCGTGCCTCGGGTCTGTACTGCTCAATCGGCCGTCCGGCTTCGTGCTCAGCGGCCAACCACCGCATGAACGCGGTGGAGGATTCCCAGCGCTGCAAGATCGTCAGCGTGTCCCACGACGCACGCGCCTCACGCCACGCCGTGAACTCGGGCCCATTCGACGGCGGCGGGACCGGACGCAGCGGAACGACGTTGCTCGCGTCCGCGGGCTTGAGTACCTTTTCTGTAGCGGCTTGCGGTTCCACGGAAACCTCGGGTCGTAGCGGCGTGGCGAGGGTAAGGACCTCGACGCGCCGCGCGCGTTTTCAGACTATGCCCTCGTGGGCGCGAGTCAAACCGAGGCCCCCACTAGCGACCATGCGGGCGGCGTCCTCTGGGTGGATGCGCTCGCGATACGCCTTCTCGATCGCGTCGGCATGACGTTCGACCAGCGTCCGCGCGTCGCACAGGGCAACGCCGCACACACCCACGAGCGCCGCCATGACGGCATCGCGGTAGGCGTCCAGCGGGATTCCCTCGGGGCGCTGGGCACCCGCCTTCTCGGGTAGCGCGCGCACACCAAGCGCCTTCTCCGCCTGACGCGAGAGCATCTTGAACTCCGCCACGTCGAGCGGCGGGATCGCACGGACGTGAACGGCGGTCTGGTTCTGCATCGCCTCGCCGATGCGCTTGGCAACCGCCTCGTCCCGCGCATAGACGATCGGGTTGCCGTCCGCCGCGATGCCTACGCGAGCCGTGACGAGACCATGTTCGCGGGACGCGGCTAGGTCCTCAACGAGTAGACCGCCGACGGGATGATCGTGCAGACGTCGGTACGCCTTCGCGAGCGTGGTGGACGAGGGCTTCTTGACGGGGGTGTTCATGGCTTCCAGCTCTCCACGTGAACGGGCGGCTTGGGCGTGCGCGCAGCAGCAGCGGGGGCGATTGCCGGCGCGGCGAGAGGGCCGCTGACGCGCGAGCCCGGGATGTAGGGCGCGAGGTCCAGGGATGGCCTCGGCGCGTCCTCCGGCCGCTGGAGCGTCCTGGTCGCCATGACGGTCTCGACGTCCTCGCGGTTGAGGAGGCCGTGCAGCCACATGCGGGAGAACGCCTGGCGCGCGAGCTTGCGGAGTTGCTCGACCGCCTCGACGCCCCCCACATGGGCCACGTCCGCCAGGGTGCGGAGCGGTTCCTTGACGCGCCAGCCCCGGCCCTGGCCCTTGCCCCGCGTGACCGCCACGAAGCCGAGGTCCGTGTAGCGCCTCGACTTGACCGCGAAGCCCAGGAGCTTCGCGACTTGCTTCGCCCAGATCGGGCGCTCGCAGACTGGGCAGCGTGCGACGAGATGCTCCATAGCTAGACCGCTACCTGGATGGCTAGCTCACTCTCCGTCCCGTAAGAAGTGTTCGGGCCGCGCGTTTCTTCAACGAGGGAACTACCGCCGGCGGGCCGGCGGCTTACGCGGGGGCTCCGGAGCCACGACCGCTTTCGCCGGCCTCCCAGGGCGCCGAGGCAGGACCGCCCGTGCCGCGGTGAACAACTCCCCCGGCCCGACCCCGAGGGCGCGCGCCAGTGCCAGGAGGGTCGTTACAGTCGTGTTCCCCCCGCCTTCCACCCGGCGCAGGTCCCTGGCATCGATGCGCGCCGCGGCCGCAAGCTGCTCCTGGGTCAGACCCCGATCGCGCCGTAGCTCGATGAGGCGCTGACCAAGGGCAGCCAGTGTCCGCGCGTCGTCCACGCGGACGAAGGTCGGGCCTTGGCGGATGCCATAAACAGGTGTTCAATCTCCGGTTATGGCCGCCCCTCAGGGGCGGGCGTCGAAAGGGACACCATGAGGATCGCCGTCTTGCTTGCCACCCTCGTAGCCGCGGGCGCGTACGCCTGCTCGTCGTCGTCGTCGCCTAGCACCGGGGACGGAGGTTCGTCGTCGAGCAGCGGGGGCTCGTCTGGGAGCGGCAGCGGCGGCAGCTCGGGGGGAAGCAGCGGGAGCGGCTCGGGCAGCGGGTCGAGCAGTGGCGGCGGGGACGCGGGGCCGTGCGTCGTTGCGACCATCCCCGGCCTCGTCGCGTACTACCCGTTCGACGGCGACGCGAAGGACTACTCGGGCAACGGCTACAACGCGACCGCGACGAACGTGACCTCCGAGGCGGGGGTGCTCGGGCAGGCCTACCTCTTCAACGGCTCCAACTCCGCCGTGACCGTCTCCTCCGGCATCACCGCCGCCTCCCTTCCCCGAACGTTCTGTGCGTGGATCTCGCCGGCACCCGGTGCAACCGGGCTTGGCCTCCCCATCATCCTCTCCGGCAACCTCCAACCGGGCGGGTCTGACGACCAGTTCTCCGTTGCAGGATCCGGCTCGCACATCGGCGGTTGCTCATTCGCCGCACCGAATGCGCTGTTCCTCGACCACTTCCAGAACGCGTGCATCACGTCAGCCACAGCCACGGTTACGCCGGGTGGCTGGAGCTTCGTTTGCTACGAGACGAACGGGACGCAGCTCCAGTTCTACGTGAACGGGACCGGGGCCGCTGTGACGGGCAGCGTCTACCCGTGGGCCATCCCGAACATTGTCATCGGGGGAAATAACCTGGGAGCGGGCACCACGGGACCATCGTTCGGCGGCGGGATCGACGAGGTGTCGCTTTGGTCCGCGGTGCTCAGCCCGAGCCAGATCGCCTCGCTGTACAACGGCGGCGCCGGATGCAGGGCGCACCCATAGCGCCATCCGAGATGCGCGGACCGACGAACGGCCCGGAAGTAGACAACGGGCCGGCCCCCTAGCTCGGGGGCGGATCCTGCGGGCGATCCGCCCCCTCCCGAGCACCATCTTTGCGGGACGTCGCCAGCGCGCGGGCGATCGTCGAACGCGGGACGTGCAACGTCTTGGCGATCTCGCGGACGGTCTTCCCGTCCCGTTGCAGCTCCGCGGCGCGCTCGCGCGTCGCCCGGTCCACGCGGCTCGGCCTCCCCCACCGTCCGCCCTCAGCTTCGATGCGCTCGCGCGCAGCGGCGATCCTCTCGTTGATCGCCAGGCGCTCCATCTTGGCCGCCCACGACATGACCGCGAGGATCACGTCGGCCGCGGGGCCGTCGAGCGAGAAGCCGTCCGCTACCGTGATGATCTCCACGCCGGCCGCGCGTAGCTCCTCGACGATCTCGAACGTGTCCCTGATGCCCGACCGCGCGATGCGGTCCAACTTGAACACGTACAACCGGCGCACGTGGCCGGCGCGTGCGTCGTCGCGGAGGCGCTGGAGCTCCGCGCGTTGCGTCGTCTTCGCGCTCCTCTTCTCCGCGTACCAGCGCGCGATCGCGTCACCGCGCGCTCGAGCAGCGCGCTCGATGGCGTCCCGCTGGGTCGCGTCGTCCTGCGCGCGCGACGACACGCGCACGTACGCCGCGCCGTTCACGACGGCACCTTCCGCCAGCCTGGACCGTGTATCGCGGCTTGCCAACCAAGCCAGCGCCGCCCGCCAGGGTTGAACACGGAATCGAATCCGAACAGTCGCCCGGGATCGTCGCGCAAGGCACGGAGCGCGGCGCCCAACGGCGTCTCGTCCACGCCCACCTGACGACTCGGCCCGCGGCGTACGGCATCGCTCCCGGCTCCGGCAAGGCTGGCCTCCGGCGCGGCCAGCCCCGCGCCTGGATGGATGCCATCGCGTGCCGCTTGCTGCGCTTCAATGCAGCCGCGCCACGGGCCCCAGCGCTCGCCCGGCTCGCCGAATGCCCCGGACACGTTGTCCAGCGCCGGCTCGCGGAGCCTCACCAGGAACGAACGCGCTGCGCCGCAGTCGGGACAGCACAGCTCCTCCTTGCCGAGCGCCAGGAAGCCCTTGCTCGCCTGCATGGGGCGCCGGCCGTCGAGCCCTTCGTAGACCCGTGCGTACGTCTCGGCGGGCACGTACTTGCCCGGCGCGATGATGTCCTTCGTCATGTACTTGATGACCTCCGTCTCGATGCCATTGCCTTCGTCCACTCGGCCGTTGCGCACGGCGCGGACATCCACCACGAGCGTGGAGAGCGCCTCCGCGAGCGCGAGCGATCCGCCCTGGACGCGGAAGCCGCCTCGCACGAGCGCTTCGCGCCACCACGCGATGACCTCGTCGCGCGGCAGGAACGGCCCGAAGAACCAGACATGGATGTGCGGATGTCCCTGCGCGTCGTCGCCGAGTGTCCACTCGGCGTGGCGGAGCCACTCGCAGCTCTCGCCGATCTCGCGCAGCCAGGCGTTGAGTGCCTTCAGGAAGAGCGGCCACGCCGCGAGGACGATCTCGATGCGCGTGGCGACGTCGTGCTCGCGCAAGTGCGGCAGCGTGACCGTGAGGAGCTTCTCGGAGTGCTTGCCACCGGCGCGCTTGGGGTTGAGCAGTCCGCGGAGGCCCGCGCGGTGAAGCACGACCTTGCGCGCGCGCGCGAATTGCCCCCGGCGCTGCGCTGCGATCTTGCCGCGGCATGACACGCACACGATCGCGATGCGGCAGCGCGTCCCATGCTCCGCGTGCAGGCCGCACGCGGTACAGACCATCTGGATCTGCGTGCGCTCCTCGCATCCGCGCACAGAGTCAAACCGCGCGCGCTGGCCCTTGGCGCGTGCGACGTGCCACCGCGCCTTGTGCTTCGCGTAGCCTTCCGAGAAGCCGTCGAGGCGAGCCGCGTTGCGCTTACGCCGGGCAGCGCGCTCATGCTCGACGGCGCGGCGTTCGCGGTGCGCGGCCGTCTCGCGCTCAACGCCAGCGAGCCACGCGGCACGCGCCGGATGCTCGACCAGCCGGCCCACGCGACCGGCGGATTCGTCAGGGTTTCCGTGTAGGTGGCGACTTGTGTCCTCGGTATCAAGAGAAGAGGCGCTCGCTCCGCTCGCGCGCGCGCGGGGCTCCGCCCCGCCCCGCTCGGCCGCTTCGAGGCCTCCCTGCCCCGCACCGGGGGGCCTGCGGCCCCCCGCGCCCTCGCGCCCTTCGGGCGCGCGGTCGCTCCCCCCCACCCCCCCGGCCGGGAGCACCCTCCCAAGGCTGGGAGCGGGGGGCGGCACGGCGCCAACTGCCTGGCCCGGAGACCCTGCGGCGCCCATCTACGGGCCCTCCAGGGGGCGCCATGCAGGGGCACGAGCCTCGGTCGGGTTGCCCCGGCCGGGGGGGTCCCCGATCGCTGGTGAGGCGGCCGAGGCTCGTGCCCCTGGTGGTGGTGGCGGGTCAGCCGTCGAACGAACCGCCGCCCGTCGCCGACGCAGTCTCGGACGACGCCGAGGGCTGCGCACGACACGACGAACGGGAGGGCGCGCAGCGCGCGCGCGTTCTCCCCGACAGAAGTGACGCGCGAACGCTCGCATCGCGTTGATCGCAGACTTCTGCTCCTCGGGAGTCGCGCCGAGCCGCTCCAAGACGTGCAGCGCCCCGACGAAGTCACCCGCCTCTTGGAGTGCGATCCCCTTCGCTATCGCGTCGTGCACCCGCACGAAGCGCGCGAAGGCGAGCAGGCTGTTGCGGCTGTGGAACGCGGCGGCTTTCACGGCGCCCCTCGTCGCGCCGCGAGCGCCCGCGCCAACTCCGTCACCACGTCCCATCGCTGCCCCTCGGTGGCGACAGCGAGGGCGTAGGCCAACGCGACTTCCGCGGCTTCGGCCGGAGACCGCACCTGAATCTGGTGCGTCTGCCAATTCCGCCACGTTCGCGTGTGGGAAGGCGACATGTATTCGCCGCCCCGCGACTCGTCAAGCGCCCGCGCTTCTCTTCCTCTTCCCTTCTCGTGGCTATTCTCTCCGCTCCTCACCCTCTCGCTCCTCTCCGCGGCGCGCCCCCGCCCCGGTTGTCCCGCCCCGCCAGACCGTCTACAAGCGAGCCCCGGGCGCATGACCGAAGCTCTCGTGCTCAGGCGGGTCCGGGCGATCGATCCGGCGGGCGGGCTGGACGCCGAGGTCGACGTGGTGGTCGAGGGGGCGCGCGTCACGCGCGTGGGGCGCGACGCGGGCAAGGACCTGCGCGCCTCCGAGCGCGTGCGCGTCGTCGAGCGGCCCGGGGCGTGGCTGCTCCCGGGCCTCGTCGACCTGCACGCCCACCTGCGCGAGCCGGGCGGCGAGGGCAAGGAGGACGTCGCGAGCGGCCTGCGCGCCGCGGCGGCGGGCGGCTTCGTCGACGTGTGCTGCATGCCCAACACCCGGCCGGTCAACGACTCGCGCGTCGTCACCGAGATGCTCGTCGCCAAGGCGCGCGCCGCGGGCACGGTGCGCCTGCACCCCATCGGCGCCATCACCGTGGGCCAGAAGGGCGAGCAGCTCGCCGAGATGGCCGACATGAAGGCCGCCGGCGCCGTCGCCGTGAGCGACGACGGCCGGTGCGTCACCAGCAGCCACGTGATGCGCCGCGCGCTCGAGTACGCGTCGACCTTCGACCTGCCGGTCATCCAGCACGCCGAGGACCACGCGCTCACCGAGGGCGCGCAGATGCACGAGGGCGCGATCTCCACGCGCCTGGGCCTGCGCGGCTGGCCGCGCGTCGCCGAGGACGTCATCGTCGCGCGCGACATCCTGCTCGCCGAGTACGTCGGCGCCCGCTACCACGTCGCGCACGTGTCGACGGCGGGCGCGGCGCGCCTCATCCGCGAGGGCAAGGAGCGCGGCGTCCCGGTGACGGCCGAGGTCACGCCCCACCACCTTCTGCTCACGCACGAGGCGCTGCTCGGCTACGATCCGGTGTGCAAGGTCAACCCGCCGCTGCGCGAGGCGAGCGACGTCGAGGCGCTGCGCAAGGCGCTGGCCGACGGGACGATCGACTGCGTCGCCACCGACCACGCGCCCCACGGCGTGCTCGACAAGAACGTCGAGCTGGCCGAGGCGGCGCCCGGGATGATCGGCCTGGAGCTCTGCCTTCCGCTGCTGCTGGGCCTCGCCGCGCAGGGCGCCTTCCCCCTGGCGAGCCTGGTCGAGGCGCTGACGGGCGGCCCCGCGCGCGTGGCCGGGCTGCCCGTCCCGCGCATCAAGGACGGCGCCCGGGCCGACCTCGTCCTCGTCGACCCCACGGCCCGCTGGACGATCGACCCGGCCAGGCTACTAAGCAAGAGCCGCAACACGCCGTTCGCGGGGCGCGCCGTCACGGGGCGCGTCGAGCTGACGGTGTGCGAGGGGCGCATCGTCCACGAAGCCACGACCTGACGAATGACCGATCCGACCAAGCAAGACCGCGCCTGGCTGGTGCTCGCCGACGGGACCACGTTCGAGGGGCGCCCGTTCGGCGCCCGCGGGGTGACCACCGGCGAGGCCGTCTTCACGACCCCGATGACCGGCTACCAGGAGGTCCTGACCGATCCGTCCTTCGCCGGGCAGCTCGTCACGATGACGGCGCCCGAGATCGGCAACGTCGGCGTCAACCGCGAGGACACCGAGGCCGTCGGCGACGCGCCGCGCGTGGCCGGCTTCGTCGTGCGCGACCTCAGCCCCGTCGCGTCGAGCTACCGCGCCACCGAGTCGCTCGACGCGTACCTCGCGCGCCACGGCGTCGTCGGCATCGCCGACGTCGACACGCGCCGGCTCACGCGCCATCTGCGCGACGGCGGCTCGCAGAACGGCGCCCTCGGCACGACCTCGCCCGAGGACCTGCTGCGCCGCGCGCGCTCGGCGCCGGACATGAACGGCCTGGACCTGGTGAAGGCCGTGACGCCGAGGGAGCGCTACGGCTGGACCGAGGGCCGCGGCGACTGGGCGACCGCCCCGGCGCGCCCCGCCCGGCACCACGTCGTCGTCTACGACTACGGCATCAAGCGCAACATCCTGCGGTGCCTGGTCGACGTGGGCTGCACGCTCGCCGTCGTGCCGGCGCAGACGCCCGCGAGCGACGTGCTCGCGATGAAGCCCGACGGCGTCTTCCTCTCCAACGGCCCGGGCGACCCGGCGGCCGTGACGTACGCGATCGACAGCATCAAGGCGCTCGTCGGCAAGACGCCCCTCTTCGGCATCTGCCTGGGGCACCAGCTGCTGGCGCTGGCGCTCGGCGCCAGGACGTACAAGCTCAAGTTCGGTCACCGCGGCGCCAACCAGCCGGTCAAGGACCTGGCGACCGGGCGCATCGAGATCACCACGCAGAACCACGGCTTCTGCGTCGACCTGGCGACGCTCCCGCCGGGCGCGCAGTCGACGCACGTGCACCTCAACGACGGCACCTCCGAGGGCCTCTCGGTCCCGTCGCTGCGCGCCTTCAGCGTCCAGTACCACCCCGAGGCCGCCGCGGGGCCCCACGACTCGCTCTACCTGTTCGAGCGGTTCGTGCAGTCGATGCCTTAGGCGGCTCCCTCCGTGAAGCACAAGAAGATCCACTTCGTCAGCCTGGGCTGCGTCAAGAACCGCGTCGACACCGAGGTGATGCTCGGCGTCGCCACCGGCGGCGGCTGGCGCATCGTCGACGAGCCTGACGAGGCCGAGGTCATCGTCGTCAACACGTGCGGCTTCATCGGCGAGGCGAAGAAGGAGTCGATCGACACGATCTTCGAGCTCGCCGAGTACAAGAGGCTCGGCGCGTGCAAGAAGCTTGTGGTGACCGGCTGCCTTTCGCAGCGCTACTCGGGCGACCTCGCCGCGCAGATGCCCGAGGTCGATCACTTCCTCGGCTCGAGCGACATGATGAAGCTCGGGCGCGTGCTCGAGGGCGGCGCCGAGCGCATGCTCGTGGGAAACCCGGCCGACTGGGTCGTGCGCGCGGCCGATCCGCGCGTCGTCACGCAGTCGCGCGCCAGCGCCTGGCTCAAGATCGCCGAGGGCTGCAACCGCACGTGCGCGTTCTGCGTCATCCCGCAGCTCCGCGGCAAGCAGCGCTCGCGCACGGCCGACGACGTCGTGGCCGAGGCCGAGCGGCTGGTCGAGGGCGGCGCGATCGAGCTCAATCTCGTGTCGCAGGACACCGTCGCGTGGGGGCGCGACCGGCCGAGGGGCGAGCGCACCTCGCTCGCGGACCTCGTGCGCCGCGTGGCCGACGTGAAGGGCGTGCGCTGGGTGCGCCTCTTCTACCTTTACCCGGAGACGATTGACGAGGCGCTCGTCGAGCTGCTCGCGAACCACCCGCGCGTCGTGCCGTACGTGGACATGCCGCTGCAGCACGCGGCCGACGCGATGCTCGAGCGCATGAAGCGCGGCCACGGCAAGGACCGCCAGAGGCGCGTGGTCGAGCGCCTGCGCAGGGCGGTGCCAGGGCTGACGTTCCGCACGGCGTTCATCGTCGGGCACCCGGGCGAGACGCAGGCCGAGTTCGACGAGCTCGTCGAGTTCGTGCAGTGGGCGCGCTTCGAGCACGCCGTCGTCTTCCGCTACTCCGACGAGGAGACGTGCGCGGCGCGCGACCTGCGCCCCAAGGTCTCCGCGCTCGTGGCGGCCAACCGCGCGCGCAAGCTCATGGCCATCCAGCGCCGCATCGCGCGCGAAAAGAACCAGGCGCTCATCGGGCGCGAGCTCGAGGTGCTGGTCGAGGGGCCGAGCGAGGAGCACGAGCTCGTGATGAAGGGCCGCCACGCGGGGCAGGCGGCCGACATCGACGGCGGCGTGTACCTGTCCGAGGGCGAGAGCCATCCGGGCGAGATGCGCCGCGTGCGCATCGCCCAGGCGAGCGACTTCGACCTGGTCGGCGAGCTGCAGGACGAGCCGGGCGAGCGCCTCCCCCGGCGCGTGGCCCTCAAGGTCCTGGGCGGCCCCTCCGGCGAGCCGCGCTGGCAGTAGGCCGCAGGGCTCCCTCCCCGGTCCCCGGCCCGCCCCCTCGCCGTCTCGCTCGCGTCGCCGGGGCCGGCGGGATGACGGGGCGCAGCTCCGGTGCGTCTCGGTCATGGTGGGGCACTGGAAAAGTGCTACGGGAGCGGCATGAAAACCATCGCCCTGCTGCTCGTGGTGGGCGCGACGGCGTGCGCGACGGCCAAGCCCGCGGCCGCGCCCTCCGCCCAGGAATCCGGGAACCCTCGCGACGTCGGCGCCACCAGCGCGCAGGCGTCCGACGATCCGAAGCGCCCGCTCAAGGAGAGCGAGTGCGAGGAGCTCGGCGCGTGGATCGCGCAGGTCTGCCACGACCACACCTCGCGCCAGGCCACGATCGACGGCTGGTGCAGCGACATAGTCGCCAAGACGTCGACCGGATCGTGGGCGGGCGAGTGCTCCAAGACGCTCACGTACATGGACGCGGTGTGCTTCCGCAGCGTCGACACGCCGCAGGCCCTGATGACCTGCGACCGCACCGTCGAGCGCTGAAGGGCCGGGCCCCGGCGTCGCCGTGCCCGCGGGGGCGGCGGCGGCGGTGTGACCGGCGCGTCAGGCGGGCGTGAAGCGCGGGGCACACGTGGCGTCCGGACGCGCGGAATCCCGCGCGCCTCGGCGTGGCGTGATTCTTGTACTTCCGCCCGTCATGAGCCGACGGGGACTGACCGCCGCTGCCGTGACGGCGGGCGCGCTGCTGCTCCTTCCGCGAGCCGCGGCCGCCCAGGACGACACCGACGAGGCAGCGCCGACCGCGCCCGCCGCGCCCGCGCCGGCGCCCGTGACGCCGGCGCCTGCCG
>JAJYCT010000577.1 GCA_021778125.1 Myxococcales bacterium | reverse complement strand
GAGGAGCTGCAGGTTTGCACCGCGGGACCTTCCCACGCGGGCGCGTTCGGGCTTAAGGTGCCGGCCCACGCATGGACCTGGAGAAGCTTCGCTCGCTCTTCGACCTGCTCGCCGAGAAGGACATCGGCGAGTTCGAGCACGAGCAGGATGGTGTGCGCGTCCGGGTGTCGCGCGGCGCGCGGGTGGCCCTCGCCTCCGCCCCGCTGCAGGCGTCGCCCGCCGCCCACTCGGTCGCGCCCCCCGTCATCCTGCCGGCGAGCGGGGCGGCCTCCCCCGCCTCCGACGTCGGCGGCGACTTCGTCGACATCGTCAGCCCCTTCGTCGGCAGCTTTTACCGCTCCCCGTCGCCCGACGCGCCCGCCTTCGTGGACATCGGCTCGGTCGTCCGCAACGGGCAGACGCTCTGCATCATCGAGGCGATGAAGCTGATGAACGAGATCGAGGCCGAGTGCGCGGGCACCGTCACCGAGATCTTCGCCCAGAACGGCAAGAGCGTGGAGTACGGGCAGAAGCTCTTTCGCATCAAGAAGGCCTGACGCCGGCGGCGAGCCACCTTGTTCAAGAAGATCCTCATCGCCAACCGCGGGGAGATCGCGCTGCGCATCCTGCGCGCGTGCCGCGAACTCGGCATTAAGACGGTCGCGGTCCACTCGGAGGTCGACGCGCGCGCGCTGCACGTGCGCTTCGCCGACGAGGCCGTGTGCATCGGCCCCGCTCCGGCCGGCAAGAGCTACCTCAACATCCCGGCCATCATCAGCGCGGCGGAGATCACGGCGGCCGACGCCATCCACCCCGGCTACGGCTTCCTGTCCGAGAACGCCGAGTTCGCGCGCATCTGCGCCAGGTGCGGCATCACGTTCATCGGGCCCAAGCCCGAGGCGATGCTCGCGTGGGGCGACAAGGTCAAGGCTCGCCACAACGCCGAGCGCTTCGGCCTGCCGCTGCTTGCCGGCAGCACCGTGCTCGAGGACGCGGCGCACGCCGCGCGGGAGGCCAACCGCATCGGCTACCCGATCATCCTCAAGGCCAGCGGCGGCGGCGGCGGGCGCGGCATGCGCATCGTCCGCAGCGACGAGGACATGCCCGACGCGTTCGCGAGCGCGCGGCGCGAGGCAGAGACGGGGTTCAAGAACCCGGACGTGTACTGCGAGAAGTTCGTCGAGCGCCCGCGCCACATCGAGTTCCAGGTCTTCGCCGACCAGCACGGCGGCGTCTGGACGCTCGGCGAGCGCGAGTGCTCGCTGCAGCGCCGCCACCAGAAGGTCATCGAGGAGGCCCCGAGCCCCGCGATGACCCCCGAGAAGCGGCAGGAGATGGCCGAGGTCATCCGCAGGGCCGTGCGCGAGACGGGCTACACGTCGCTCGGGACGCTCGAGTTCCTGATGGACGAGCGGGGGAGCCTCTACTTCCTCGAGATGAACACGCGCGTGCAGGTCGAGCACCCGGTGACCGAGATGGTCACCGGCCTCGACCTGGTGGCGCTGCAGATCCGCGCTGCGGCCGGCGAGAAGATCGACCTGCCCGACACGCGCCCGTGGAGCTTCCGCGGTCACGCGATCGAGTGCCGCATCAACGCCGAGGACCCCAAGACCTTCGCCCCGTGGCCCGGCCTCATCTCCGAGTGGCACCCGCCGGGGGGCGCCGGCGTGCGCGTCGACTCGGGCGTCTACGGCGGCTGGAGGGTGCCGTCGGACTACGACTCGCTCCTGGCCAAGCTCATCGTGCACGCGCCCACGCGCGCCGAGGCCATCGTCCGCATGCGGCGGGCGCTCGACGAGTTCATCGTCGCGGGCATCCGCACCAACATCGATCTGCACAAGGCCCTGCTGGCCGATGCGGAGGTCACCCAGGGGACGATGACCACGCGGACGATCGAGCGCATCACCTCGCGCGGCCCCTCGGGCGGTGGTTGAACCGCCGCGCGTTTGCGCCTAAAGCTCCCGCCCCGTGAACCGCCGCTGGACGCTCGTCGCTGTAGCCCGGAGCGCGACGTGAGCGTGCGCCCCGCCGGGCGCTGGCTCCTGGCCGCCGCCGCCTTCGGCGCGGCTGCGCTCGGCGCGTTCGTGGGCTGCCAGACCCCCCCGCTCGTGTTCCTCTTCACGCCCATCACGGGCTTCCAGATCGACTCGCAGGCGCTCACCGCGGGCCTCGGGTGCGGCCCCGAGCCGGGGCAGGTCTACAAGTACGCCGCCGTCGTGACCGGCACGCTCGTTGGCCAGGCGGACGGCACCTACGCGCCCGGGGTCACGCTGCCGGGGCTGCCCGTCTCGGGCATCTACGACTGCTTCACCAACAACGAGATCTCGAACCTCCCGACGCCCGACGGCGGCGTCACCGACTACAACGTCGCGATCTACGCGTTCGACAGGGCGTCCTACCCGGCCAACGCCGTCGACTGCGCGTACACCAGCGGCGACGCCGGGTGCCCCGGCGACAACCCCGCGTACGTGAAATCGCTCGAACCGCTCGCGCGCTGGACGACGACGTGCGTCGGCACGCAGGTCCCCGGCGCCTCGCAGCTTGCCGTGTGCCAGCCGCTGGTCCCCACGTCCGACGGCGGCGTGGCCGACGCGGGCGACGACGGGGGCGCCGGGGAGTCGGGCGCCGCCGGCGACGCGGGGGGGGGCGACGGCACCGTCCCGGGCGACGCCTCTGCCCCGCC
>JAJYCT010000576.1 GCA_021778125.1 Myxococcales bacterium | reverse complement strand
AGCGCGCGCTTCACCGGCGAGCCGATTTGCGCCTGCGGCAGGGCGAACAGCGCCGCGTCGCGGCGACCCAGGACCTCCGCCTCCGTCCAGCCGTAGAGCCGTTCGGCGCCCATGTTCCAGTACCTCCCCGTGCCGTCGGCGTCGCAGATCACGATCGCGTCGTGCGACTGGTCGATCATGTTGGCCTGCTGCTTGATGCGCTCCTGGGCCTCGCGCTGGGTCGTGATGTCGGCGATCGAGAGCACGGCCAGGCTCACGGCGTTGCGCGCGTCGCGCAGACAGGGGCGGACGTTGGCCGACACCCATGTCACGGACTGGCCGGGGCGCTGCACCCCGAGCACCGCGCCGTCGGAGGATTCCCCCGTCCGCAGGCAGCGCAAAAGCGGGTGCTCGTCGGGCGGCATCGCGGCGCCGTTTTCGCGCAGGGTCGTCCAGAGCGGCTCGCGCAGGTTGGAGACGAGCAGCTGGGATTTTGGGATGCCCAGGATGTGGGAGGCGCTGTCGTTGCAGGCCACGATCTGCCCGGCGTGGTCGGCGAGCACGATGCCCTCGGCCAGCGAGCTGACGACGGCGCGGTAACGTTCCTCGTTGAGCCTCAGGGTATCCTCGACATGGAGACGGTCGGCGACCTCCTTGACCTTTTCGTCGAAGGCGCCCTGGAGGCGCTGCGAAAGCATGTCGTACTCCTTGGCCTTCTCCCCGAGCTGGCGCACGACACTCTCGGAGAAGCCGCGCAGGTAGCTGCTTTCGTCCTCGAGATGGGCTCCCGGCGGCCGGTTGACGCCCTGCTCGGCGGTTCGCCGCAGGGTCTCGGCGAGCGTCGCCGGCTCCATGGGCTTGATGAGGTAGAGGGTGGCGCCCAGGCGGGCGGCGAACTCCGCGTCGCGGGTGTCCGTGTAGCTGCCCGTGTAGAAAACGAAGGGCACTGCGGCGGTGTCGGCACGGCGACGGACCTCCCGGCAAAGGAGAAAGCCGTCCATCTGGGGCATCAGCACGTCCGAGACGATCAGGTCGACCCGGTGCTCGTCGAGCAGCGCGAGGGCCTCCACGCCGTTGTGGGCGTTGATCACCTCAAAACCCGAGGCGCGAAGCACGGTCTCGAGAAAGTACAGGTTCTCGTCCTTGTCGTCGACGTTGAGGGCTTTCATGGGGCGGCCAGCGCCGGAAGGTAGGAGGAAAGTTCCTGCACGAAGGTGGCCAGCTCGATCGGTTTCTCGATGTATCCAGTAAATCCCGACTGCATCGCCCGGTCGCGGTCGCTGGCCATCGCGTAGGCGCTCAGGCCGACGATTGGGACCCGCGCCAGACGGGGGTCCGCGCGCATGCGGGCGACCGTCTCGTATCCGTCGAGCACGGGCATCTGGATGTCCATGATGATCAGGTCCGGCACGGTCTTTTCCACGGCGCCGAGGGCCTCGACGCCGTTGTGCGCCTCGGCGACCGTGCACCCGGCGCGCCGGAGAATGAAGGCGAAAAGATAACGACTCTCCGGGTTGTCCTCGACGAGAAGGATGCTGGCTTTCATTGCTTGGAAGGGCGTGCTCGGGTGGTCGTATCGGCTGCGTCGGGCGCGGCGTTTCGGGGCAGGCTGACGGAAAACCGACTCCCTTTTCCCGGGCTGCTCTCGACTGAAATGGCTCCGCCCATGAGGTTGAGAAGCTTCCTGCAAAGGTAAAGCCCCAAGCCCGTTCCCTCGCGGTTGCGGCGCGCCGAGGTGTCGAGTTGGCGGAACGCCCCGAAGAGCAGCGCGAGGTGCTCCGGGGGGATGCCGACGCCCGTATCCGTCACGTCGATGCAGATGGCCTCGGGCTGCGTCCGCACGATGATCCCGACAGTGCCCTGCTCGGTGAACTTGACGGCGTTGTGGGCGAGGTTGAGGAGGATCTGCAGGCAGCGCCGGCGGTCGCCGAGCATGGGCAGCGCGCCGGGTGGCATCTGGGTGCGAAGTGCGAGGTGCTTGGCGTCCGCCAGCGGCCGGATCTGGCCGGCGGCCTCGGTCACCACGCCCGCGAAGTCGAACGCGTCGCGGTTGAGCTTGAAGCCGCCCGCCTCGATCCGCGAGACGTCGAGCAGGTCGTTGATCAGTCCGAGCAGGTGTTTGCTGGAGCTGTAGGCCATGGAGAGCTGGCGCTTCTGCTCGGGGTTGAGGGGGCCGGTGACCTCGTCCTTGACCAGTCCGGTGAAGCCGATGATGGCGTTGAGCGGCGTGCGCAGCTCGTGGCTCATGGTGGCGAGGAATTCGGACTTGAGGCGGTCGAGCTCGCGCAGGCGGTCGTTGGCGGCGGTCAGCTCGGCGGTGCGTTCGCGCACGCGCTGCTCCAGGTCGTCGTGCGCTCGCCGCAGCGCCTGCTCGCCGCGTTTGCGCTCCGTGACGTCGCGGCCGACGACGAAGACGCGTCTCACGCGTCCGTCCTGGTCGGCGATGGGGTGAAAGGTCGCGTGGAAATGATGGGCGTCGGCCGCGCCGGGTTGGGAGAGGGGAAGGTCGCGTCCGTCGACGATGTTGCGTTCGGCGCAGGAGCGCAGCGCCTTGGCGAGCTCGGCGGCGAAGGCGGCAGGCAGGGGAGGCACGGCGCCGCGGGCGTTGTCGATGCCCAGCAATCGCCCCGCCGTGGTGTTCCACTGGCGCAGGGTGGGCTCTCCCTGCGCGTCGATCTCGAAAC
>JAJYCT010000155.1 GCA_021778125.1 Myxococcales bacterium | reverse complement strand
CCCGCCCCGCGGTCTGCTGCTCGGCGACCCACGTCGCGCCGTGTGGCGCGCCGTCCTTGGCCGCGCGCTTGGCCTCGTCGCTGGTCGACGGCGTGCTCGCGAGCAGGTGCATCGGGCGGCCGAGCGCCCCGCCGCGCTCGGCGACGACCTCGGGCGCGCGCGCGAGGTCGGCGGCGACGCCCGGGCGCATCACTCGAAGTCGAGCCCGACGTCGGCGGCCGGCACCGAGTGCGTCAGCGCGCCGACCGAGATCGCGTCGACGCCCGCGTGCGCGAGCTCGGCGACGCGCTCCAGGGTGATGCCGCCGGAGGCCTCGAGCAGCGCGCGCCCGCGGGTCCGCTTGACCGCCTCGAGCACCGTGGGCGTGTCCATGTTGTCGAGCAGGACGATGTCCGCGCCCGCCTCGAGGGCCTCGTCGAGCTGGGCGAGCGTGTCCACCTCGCACTCGATCTTGGCCGTGTGCGGGGCCGCGGCGCGCGCGCGCTCGATCGCGGGGCGCACGCCGCCGCACGCGGCCACGTGGTTGTCCTTGATGAGCACCGCCGCGCCGAGGTCGTCGCGGTGGTTGTGCGCGCCGCCGACGCGCACGGCGTAGCGCTCGAGCGCCCGCAGGCCCGGCGTCGTCTTGCGCGTGTCGGTGACGCGCGCCGTCGCGCCCGGCGGGAGCGCGTCGACGTACTTGCGCGCCTGGCTGGCGACGCCGCACGTGCGCTGCACCAGGTTGAGCGCCACGCGCTCGCCCATCAGGATGGCGCGCGTGCGGCCCCGGACCGTCCAGAGGCGCGCGCCGCCCAGGACGAGCGTGCCCTCCGGGGCGTGAGTTTCGAACGCGATCGTCGGATCGACGCGCGCGAAGACGCGCGCGAACGCGGGGCCCCCGCACACGACGAGAGGCCGCCGCGCGACGGCGTGAGCGACGGCGACCGACTCGGCGTCGATGCAGGCCTCGGTGGTGAGGTCGCCCGACGCGAGGTCCTCCTCGAGGGCCCGCGTCACGATCCGATCGAGCGCGACACCCGGGAGTTCGAAGGTCACCGCGCCTCCCCGGCCGGCAGCGCTTTCACCGCGGGCGTGAAGCGGTCGAGGACCCACCGCGTGAGGTTGGGGAAGTGCCGCGAGAGCCCGTAGACCCCCGGGTAGACGATGCGCGCGCGGCTCGACGCCACGCCGTCGGCGATCTTGCGGGCGAGCACGCGCGGGTCGCCTGTGGGCGTGAGCCACCTGGACGCCGCGGTCTCGACGTAGGCGGCGCGGCCGGCGGTCTCCATCGGCGTGCGGACCGGCCCCGGGTAGACGGTCATCACGTGCACGCCGGTGCGTCGCAGCTCGCCGCGCAGGCTCTCGGACGCCGCGGCCAGGCCCGCCTTCGAAGCGTTGTAGAAGAGCATGCCGGGCGTCGGCGCGATGCCCGCCATCGACGCGATGTCGACGACGGTCCCGCGCCCGCGCGCGATCATGTCGGGGAGCAGGCGTGTGGTCAGACGCAGGGGCGCGAGCGTGTTGAGGAAGATCTGGCGCTCGCCGTCCTCGAACGCGGTGTCCACCGTGCGCCGGACGACCTGGATCCCGGCGTTGTTCACCAGGACGTCGACGGGCCCCAGCGCGGCGACGGCGCCGTCGACCCAGTCGGCGGCGCGGCGCCAGTCGGCGAGGTCGGCCTCGACGACGTGGCAGCGGCCGGGGGCCTCGCCTGCGACGGACTCGAGGTTGGCTCTGCGCCGCGCGACGAGCGTCAGGGACGCTCCGCGTGACAGGTACTCGCGCGCCAGGGCCTCTCCGATGCCGCTCGACGCGCCCGTGATGACGACGTGCACGGCCTGGGACTCTATCACCAGCGCTCGACGCGCCACGCCCGCCGCCGCGCCAGGCGGCGCAGGCGGGGGTCGGGGTTGACGGCGACCGGCGTTCCGACGGCCTCGAGGAGCGGGAGGTCGGTGAGCGAGTCGGTGTAGAAGGTGGCCTCCTCGAGGCGGAACCCGAGCCGCTCGGCGAGGCCGCGGGCGCGCTC
Organism: Myxococcales bacterium; assembly: GCA_021778125.1. Lineage (GTDB taxonomy): Bacteria > Myxococcota_A > Polyangia > Polyangiales > Polyangiaceae > Palsa-1150. The sequence continues at coordinate 10,834 of JAJYCT010000155.1, read as the reverse complement.
GAGCTTGCCCTCGCCGTAGCAGAGGGGCGCGACGAAGCGGCCGGTGAAGCGGCCGTCCGGCGCGACCTCGAGGGCGCTGGCGACGACGTGCGAGATGCCGAGGCGGCGCGCGAGCGGCTCGGCCACGTACGGCGTGGCCCCCGTCACGATGGCCAGGACGTCGCCTCGCGCGCGGTGGACCTCCACCGTGCGCCGGCCGATGTCGCTCACGTGCGGCAAGATGTCCTGGACGAACAGGTCGGCGCAGCGCCCGGCCAGCTCCCGCTCCGACGTGCCCGCGAGGACGAGCGCGGCGCGCGCCGCGACCGCCGGACCGTCGATGACGCCCGCGGTGTACTGGGCCACCCAGTAGAGGACGCGCACCAGATCGCCCCACGTCGCGGCGCCGCGGCGGCGCATGTAGCGCACGTAGAGCGACGCGGTCTCGCGGCGCACGAGCGTCCGGTCCAGGTCGAAGAGCGCCGCGGCCATCGTCAATACACCCCGAAGCCGCGCCCCAGGGCCTGCGAGTACACGTTGCTCATCATGTGCAGGCAGGCCGAGGCCCCGATGCCGCCCGTGCGGGCGCGCAGCCAGCCGAAGAGCAAAGCCGGGAAGAAGACGGCGAGGCGCGCTGGCGAGTGGACCGTCGCCACGTGCCCGAGCGCGAAGATGACGCTCGCGACGAGCCACCCCGGGCCGAGGCGCGCGCCCAGGATGCGCCAGCGAGGCGCCCACGCGTCGTCGAGCCGCGACTGGAGGTAGCCCCGGTAGAAGGCCTCCTCGGGGAGCGCGATGGCGAAGAGCTGGCCGAGGACCTCGCTGGCCACCTCGGAGGGCCGCACCACGAGCGAGAACGACAGGTGGGGCAGCGACGACGCAAACCAGGCGCGCCACCCGAAGAAGAACGGCACGGCCACGACCGCGAAGCAACCCGCGGCCCACGCGAGGGCCACGGCGGCGTCGTGCGCCATCGCCCGCGCGTCGAGCGGGCCCGGGATGACGACGCCGCCGAGTGCCAGCCCCGCGCGCCGCACGTGCTCGTCGTCCCGGCGCCAGACGAGCGCCCAGGTGGACGCGAGGAACACGAAGCCGACGAGCGTGGTGTGCCACCGCTCCGGAAGGCCGACGGCGATCACCGCGACCGCGAGCGTGACGAGCGCGGCGACGGCGAGCGCTTCGCGCAGCGGACTCCGTCCGAGCGCGGAGTCGCCCGCCCACCTTCCGAGACCCGTCAGTTTCGGCATTGGAGGCGAGACACGAACGCTTCCGTGTGCCCCGCCTCGACGTCGAGCCACGCGACGAACCACTCGCCGCGCGCACGGCCGGGCGCGATCCAAGGACGCGGCTGGTCGCCGGTGACCTTCGCGAACGTGCTGGTGGTCCCGACGCCGTCGCGCGAGATGGCGGCGACACGGACGCGGCCCGATTCGTAGTACGCGACCTCCGCGAGGCCGTCGGGCGTGGTGGCGACGGCCGGGTGGCCTCCGCGGGGCGCGAACCGCTTGCGCCAGAGCATCGTACCCTTGACCGGATCGAGGAGCGCCGCCTGCGCCCCCCTCTCGATCTCGTGCCAGACGAGGAAGCACGCGTCGCGACTGCAGGCGACCTCCGGGAAATCGCCCCCGACCTTGTCCTCGTTGGACGCGGTGACCTCGCCGATCTCGCGGCTGGTCTTGGTGCTGCCTTGCAGGCCCGTGGCGAGTTCCGGCGCGCCGAGCGCAACGCGCATCCGGTCGACGAGGTGCTGCTTGTCCCGCTCGAGGGCGTACGCGACGAAGAGGTTCGCGCTCGATACGGCGATGCTCGGGACGCTCACCCGCGGCGCCTTGCCCTTCTCGGGCTCGTAGTCGGTGGCGCGGATCTCGAGGCCGAGCGGCTTGAAGTCCGCGTCGACGTGGCGCAGGAACACGTCGTCGCCGTCCTTCTCGGGGTTGGCCTGCCAGGCCAGCCAGAACGATCCGTCGGGCGCCCGGTCGACGGCCGGCCAGAAGAGCCCCGGCCGGGGCGCGCCGACGAGCGTCGACATCCCGGCGATCCGGCCGTCGGACTCGAGCCAGCGCATGTGGATGCCGGGATCGCGGCCGCTCTTGTCCCAGAAGACGAGCGCGACGCGGTCGTCGACCGAGAGCAGCAGCGGGCGCATCGCGTAGTCGGCCTCGGGGGTCAGGTCGCGCGGCCGCGACGTGGCGCGCCCGGACTCGTCGAGGAGCACCGAGTAGACGTGGTCGTGGCCCGCCTGCTCGTGGTCGTCGGTCCACGCGACGACCGCGCCCTTGGCTGTGGCCGCGACCGCCGGCCTCCCCAGGCTCGTCGCGTAGCCGAGGCGCGGGTGCGAGAACGAGGTCATCCGGCACGGTCCCGTGGTCGACGTCCCGAGCTTGACCTGCTCGAGGAACGACCTGGCGAGGACCGCCCCGCCCGCGTCCGAGGCGTCCTTGAACTTGCGCATCGCGCCGTCGGCGTCGCCCGTGGCGAGCAGCTGCTGGCCCTCCTCGATCGTGGCCATCCACCTGGGCATCTCGGGCGGCGGGGCCGGCGCGACCGCCGCCTGGGACGCCGAGGGGGCGCTCGGTGGAGGGGCCGCGACGCTCGCCGTGACCTCGGGCGCCGGCGCGAGGCGCAGGATCTTGGTCCTCGCCAACCAGGCCCCGGCGACGACCGCGCCCACGAGCACCGCGGCGACCGCGATGCGGCCGGCCAGCCCGCGCCCCGTCCCTCGCTTCGAGGGGAGAGAGTCCTCGGGCGCAGCCGTCGGAGGCATCTCCGTGGCGCTCGGCGCCGGGTGACGCGCCGCGAGCAGCTCGAGGGGCTCGCTGGGCTGGAACGGCGACGACGCGGGCGACCTCGGCCCGGGGGGCGTCGCGGCGCGCGTCCCGGAGCCGCGCTGCGACGAGGGCGCCGCCCGCTCCTCGAGCGACGCGATGAGATCGGAGCGCCCCGAGAGCGCCTCGAACTCGATCTCGCTCGGGGAGCCGACGTTCACGAGCGAGATGGGCGGCGCGTTGAGCGCCCGCGCGAGCTCGTCGGCAAGCTCCTTGGCGCTCTGGAACCGCTGGGCCGGGTCGCGCTGGAGGGCCTTCTTGAACCACTCGTCGAACGCCGGCGGCAGGTCCGGCCGGATGTGGCTCGGCACCGGGATCTGCGCCGCCGCGATGGCCGCGAACGTCATGGCGACGCCCTGGTCGGTGTTCCAGACCGGGCGGCCGGTCAGACACTCGTAGGTCATGCAGCCGAGCGCCCAGAGATCGGCCCTCTGGTCGACGCTGCCCTGGCCCTTGACCTGCTCGGGCGACATGTAGGCAGGCGTCCCGAAGACGGCGCCCTCGCGCGTCAGGCGCGCGGTCTTCTCGTCGTGCTCCACCGGCGCGTAGAACTTGGCGAGGCCGAAGTCGAGGATCTTGGCGATCTCGTCGCCGTCCTCCGCGCGGACCAGGTGGATGTTCTCGGGCTTGAGGTCGCGGTGGACGATGTTGGTGGCGTGGGCCTTGGTGAGGCCCTTGGCGACCTGGCCGATGATCCGCACGGTGGTCTGCGGATCGATGAGCCGGACGCGCGCCATCCGGTCGTAGAGCGACTCGCCTTCGAGCAGCTCCATCGCGATGAACGGGCGCCCGTCCTCCAGCCGGCCGGAGTCGTAGACCTCGACGATGTGCGGGCTCTTGACGCTCGCCGCCGCTCGCGCCTCGCGAAAGAAGCGCTCGATGACGATGGTCGAACGCGCGAGCTCGGCGGCCAGGACCTTCACGGCCACGCGCTTGCCGATGCTGACGTTCTCGGCCTCGTAGACCGCGGCCATACCCCCGCGCCCAAGCTCGCGGGTAACCTTGTACTTACCGGCGAGCAGGGTGCCGAGCCCGATCTTGGTCTCAGGTTGTACGGCGGCCATGTGGAGGCCGCTAGATCGGCCCGGTACGCAACTTACAGGCTCCGGCGCTCCGGCTCCAGGCTTCAGGATGGAACCGTCGTGAAATCATGGACGTCACTGCCAGGTAGCATGCGCGGTGCGGCCCCGCCGTGCCGCCGGGCGACGAACCCTGGTAGCCTCGGGGGGTGAGCCCGGACGACCAGGACGTTCGCGAGCGGCTCGCGGTCGTCGGCGAGATCGCGGCGGAGGTCGCCCACGAGCTGCGAAACGTGCTCCAGGTGGTCTCGGCGAGCGCCTACGTCGCGAGGCACGAGGCCAGCCACGGCGACGCCGGGGCCGCCCTGCCGCACATCCTCAAGATCGAGAAGAACGCCCGGATCGCCCACGGGATCGTCGACGACCTCATGGCGCTGGCCCGCGGCGAGACGCTCCAGTCGGAGCCCGTGCTCCTGGCCGAGGCCGTGGTCGCGTCGCGCGACACGATCGAGCCGGGGGTGGCCCAGTGGGACGACGACGTCGAGCCCCACGATCTGCGCGTGCGCGCCCACACGGGCCTCGTCGTGAGGCTCTTGCATGTCCTCTATGACAACGCCATCAAGGCGTGTGCGCCCCGCCCGCCTCGCATCGTCACGCGGGCGCGCGCCGCCTCGGGGCGCGTCATCATCCAGGTGAGCGACGACGGCCCCGGCGTCCCGGCGCACATCGCGGCGCGCGTCTTCGAACCGCTGGTGACGGCGCGGCAGGGGGGCACGGGCCTGGGGCTCGCGCTCGCGCGCCGGATCGCCGCCGCGCACGGTGGGTCGATCGCGCTCGTCGCCGGCGGGACCGGCGCGACGTTCCGGGTCGAGCTCCCCGGGGCCTGAGGCCCCCGAGCCGTGTGGCCGTGCTACCTGCACGGCCACGGAGGCATCGTTTCCCTCACCCATGCTGCCGATCCGGCTCCGCGGCGCTCGCACGCACAACCTCCAGCGCGTCGACCTCGACCTTCCCCCGGGGCAGCTCGTGGCGGTCACCGGGCCGAGCGGCTCGGGCAAGTCGTCGCTCGCGCTCGACACGCTCTACGCGGAGGGGCAGCGGCGCTTCGTCGAGAGCTTCAGCCCCTACGCGCGGCAGTTCCTCGAGCGCCTCGAACGGCCGCCGATGGACGAGCTCTCGCCGGTCGCCGCGACGGTCGCGGTGGACCGGCGCGCGCCGATCAAGTCGAGCCGGTCGACGCTCGCGACGATGGCCGACCTCGAGCCGTACCTCGCGGCCCTGTTCGGGCGCGAGGCGACGCCGACGTGCCCGGACTGCGGCGTCGAGGCGGTCGAGACCTCCCCGCGCGAGGCCGCAAAGCGGCTCGCCGGCGCGATGGAGGGCGCGCGCGCGCTCGTGACGTACGTCGCCCACGTCGACGACGCGGCGCAGTTCCTCGAGCTGCGCGAGGGGCTGGTCCGCGACGGCTACCGGCGGCTCGTCGTCGCGGGCGCGGTGCGCGACGTCGACGAGGTGCGCCCCAGCGAGGCGAGCGCGCCCGGCGTGAGGCTCGAGGTCGTGGTCGACCGCGTGACGGTGTCTCGCCGCGAGGCGCTCCGCCTGCAGGAGGCCATCGAGGCGGCGTGGGCGCGCGGCGGCGGACGCGCCGAGGTGCGCGCCGAGGGCGGCGGCCACGCGAGCGTCGCGCGCGGCCTGGTGTGCCCGAAGTGCGCGCGCGCCTTCGAGCCTCCCCGGCCCGGCCTCTTCTCCTACAACTCGCCCTTCGGGGCCTGCGACGCGTGCCGCGGGTTCGGGCGCGTCATCGCGGTCGACTGGGACAAGGTGATCCCGGACCCCGGCAAGCCGCTCGGGGGCGGCGCGATCCGGCCGTGGAGCGGCCCGAGCACGACCTGGGAGCGCGACGTCCTCGAGGGCTTCTGCAAGCGCGCGAAGATCCCCCTCGACGTCCCCTGGGGCAAGCTCAAGGCGGCGCAGCGGGCGGCCGTCCTCGACGGCGAGGGCAGCTGGCACGACGGCAAGTACCCGGGCGTGCGCGCCTGGTTCGAGTGGCTCGAGGGCCGGACGTACAAGATGCACGTGCGCGTGCTGCTGTCGCGCTACCGCGAGTACGCGCTGTGCCGCGCGTGCGGAGGGTCGCGCCTGAACGCCACGGCCCTGGCATACCGCGTCGCCGGGCTCGATCTCGCCGCGTGGCACCGCCTCACCGTGGAGGACGCGCGCGCGCGCGTGGCCGCCTACGAGGCGCGCGACCCGCAGGGCAAGCGCGTGAGGGAGCAGCTCGCGTCGCGCCTGGGGTACCTGGACGCCGTCGGCCTCGGGTACCTCACGCTGGACCGGCAGGCGCGGACGCTCTCGGGCGGCGAAGCGCAGCGCGCCGGGCTGACGACGGCGCTCGGCGCAGCCCTCACCGGCACGCTCTTCGTCCTGGACGAGCCGACCGTCGGCCTGCACGCGACCGACGTCCCCGCCCTCGCGCGCGTCATGCGGGACCTGTCGCGCGCGGGCAACACGGTGCTCGTGGTCGAGCACGAGCCCGCGATCGTGCGCACGTGCGACCGGGTCGTCGAGATGGGCCCGGGCGCCGGGCCGCACGGGGGGCGCGTCCTGTTCGACGGCTCACCGCAGGCGCTCGCGACGCGCGTGGACCTGCCGACGGGGAGGGCGTGGGCCGACGCGCGGCGCCCCGAGCGCCCGCGTCGCGAGGCCCGGGGCGCGCTCACGCTGCGCGGCGCCCGGGCCAACAACCTGCAGGGCGTCGACGTGAGCCTCCCGCTCGGGGTCCTGTGCGCCGTCGCCGGGCCGAGCGGCTCGGGCAAGTCGACGCTCGTCCACGACGTCCTGTACCGCGCGGCGGCCCGCACGCTCGGCGACCTGTCCGTGGACCGGCCGGGGGCGCACGACGCGCTCGAGGGCGTGGACGCGCTCTCGCGCGCCGTGCTCGTCGACCAGTCGCCGCTGGGGCGCACGGCCCGCGGCAACGCCGCGACGTACGTCAAGGCGTGGGACCGCCTGCGCGCGCGCTTCGCCGCCGAGCCCGACGCCGTGAGGCGTGGGCTCTCGCCCGCGCACTTCTCGTTCAACGTCCCCGCGGGGCGCTGCGCGGAGTGCTCCGGCGAGGGCTACGAGACCGTCGAGATGCAGTTCCTGGCCGACGTGCAGCTGCTCTGCCCCGTCTGCCAGGGCAAGCGCTTCAAGCCCGAGGTCCTCGCCGTGAAGCACCACGGGCGGAGCATCGCGGACGTCCTGGCGATGAGCGTCGAGGAGGCCCTGGCGCGGTTCGACCCGCCGGGCGCGCGCGACTACGTGCTCCGGCGGCTGCTCGACCCCATCGTCCACGTCGGGCTCGGCTATCTGTCGCTCGGCCAGCCGCTCTCGACGCTCTCGGGCGGCGAGGCGCAGCGCCTCAAGCTCGCGCGGGCCCTCTCCGAGGACGCAAAGGGCACGCTCTTCGTCGTCGACGAGCCGAGCGCCGGCCTGCACGCGCTCGACGCGTCGCACGTCGTGGGCGCGCTGCGCCGCCTCGTCGACGAGGGCGCGAGCGTCGTCGTGGTGGAGCACGACCTGGACGTCATCCGCGCGTGCGACTGGGTCATCGATCTCGGCCCGGGCGGCGGACCCCACGGAGGACACGTCGTCGCCACGGGGACGCCCGAGGACGTCGCCCGGAGCGACACGCGGACGGGGGGCGCCCTGAGGGAGCTCTCGCAGAGCGGCGGGGCGGCGTGGACGTGCCCGGGGGGGCCACCCCCGGACCGCCCCGCGTCCGTTCAACCGCTCTCCATCCGCGTGTCTCACGCCCGGGAGCACAACCTCAAGGAGGTGAGCTGCGAGGTGCCCCACGGCCAGATCTGCGTGGTCACGGGGCCGAGCGGCTCGGGCAAGTCGTCGCTCGCGTTCGACGTCGTCTTCGCCGAGGGGCAGCGGCGCTTCATGGAGACCCTGACGCCGTACGCGCGCCAGTTCCTGCCCACCCTGCCCCGCCCCGACGTCGACGCGGTGACCGGCGTGCCGCCGTCGATCGCGCTCGAGCAGCGGACGTCGCGCGGCGGCGCGAACTCCACGGTCGCCACCGTCACGGAGGTCGCCCACTACCTCCGCCTCCTGTACGCCAAGGTCGGCGAGCTTCACTGCCCCAGGTGCGACGAGCTCGTCGCCCCGGCGAGCCCCGACGCGATGTTCGAACACCTCGCCCGCGAGGCCGGCGATCACACCGTCTACGCGCCGGCCGTGCGAGCACGCAAGGGCATCTACCTGGACCTCTTCACGGCCGCGGCGCGGGCGGGCGTGAAGGCCGCGCGGGTCGACGGCGCGATCATGGCCATCGACCCGCCGCCCAAGCTCGCCAAGACGCGCGAACACACGATCGATCTCATCGTGCACTACGGCAAGCTCGCCGCCATGGAGCGCGCGAAGTTCGATCGCGCGCTCGCGTGGGGCGCGGGCTCGCTGCGCGTCGCGAAGGGGCCTCCGAGCGCGAAGGGCGGCGCGGGCGAGCGCATGGTGTCGACGACGCGCTCGTGCCCCGCGTGCGGCACCGGCGTCCCCGAGCTCGATCCCCGCTGGTTCTCGTTCAACACCAAGCAGGGCCAGTGCGAGTCGTGCGAGGGGACCGGTGTCCAGGGCGGCCCCGCGGCGCTCAAGGAGGAGGGCCCGCACGCGACGTGCCGGGCGTGCGGCGGGACGCGCCTGAGCGCGGTGCCGCGGCGCGTGCGCCTGCACGGCGACACGTACGCGGCGGCGACGGCGCGCTCGGTCTCGAGCGCGCTCGCGCGGGCGCGCGCCTGGCGGTGGGGCGACGAGGCGGCGGCGATCGCGACGGCGCCCCACGCGGAGCTCGTGCGGCGCCTGTCGTTCGTCGAGCACGTGGGCCTCGGCTACCTCGCGCTCGACCGGCCCGCGGCGACGCTCTCGGGCGGCGAGATGCAGCGCCTGCGCCTCTCCGCGCAGCTCGGCAGCGGCCTGACCGGGGCGCTCTACGTCCTGGACGAGCCGACGATCGGCCTGCACCCGCGCGACACCCGGCGCCTGCTCGGCAACCTGCGCGCGCTGGCCGACATGGGCTCGACGGTGCTCGTCGTCGAGCACGACGCCGAGACGATCCGCGCCGCCGACCACGTCATCGATCTGGGGCCGGGCGGAGGCCGAAACGGGGGCCACGTGGTGGCCGAGGGACCGGCCGCTCGCGTGCTGGCCGACCCGCGGTCGCCGACGGCGCAGGCGCTCCGCGAGAGCGCGCGCATCGAGCGCCCGGCGCGCCCGATGGCCGACGCATGGCTCGAGCTGCGCGGCGCGCGCGCGAACAACCTGCGCGACGTGACGTTCCGCGTCCCGGTCGGGCGCATGTGCGTCGTGGCGGGGGTGAGCGGCTCGGGCAAGTCGACGCTCGTGCGCCACGTGTTCTACCCGGCGCTCCGGCGCGCCCTGAAGCTCGTGGCCCCCGAGCCGGGGCCGCACGACGGCCTGAAGGGGACGCGCGCCGTGCGGCGTGCCCTCGCCGTCGACCAGGCGCCGATCGGGCGCACGCCGCGCAGCGTGCCGGCCACGTTCCTCGGCGTCTGGGACGAGGTCCGCAAGCTCTACGCCTCGCTCCCCGACGCGAAGACGCGCGGCTACACGGCCGCGCGCTTCTCGTTCAACAGCGCGGGCGCGGGCGGACGGTGCCCTGCCTGCGAGGGCCAGGGCACGATCGTCGCGGAGATGCCGTTCCTGCCGGACGTCATCGCGCCCTGCGAGGCGTGCGGGGGCTCGCGCTTCGAACCGTCGACGCTCGAGGTGCGCTACGCGGGCCTGTCGATCGGCGACGTGCTGCACCTGCCCGCGCAGGACGCGGCGGAGCTCTTCGCCAACCACCGCCGCATCGCCCGGCCGCTCGCGACGATGACCGATCTCGGCGTCGGGTACGTCCAGATCGGGCAGGGCTCCAACACGCTCTCGGGCGGCGAGGCGCAGCGCCTCAAGCTCGCGGCGGAGCTGACGGCGGGCAGCGCGCACGAGCCCACGGTCTACGTGCTCGACGAGCCCACGACCGGCCTGCACCTGACGGACGTGCGGCGCCTGCTGGGCGTGATGGAGCGCCTCATCGCGCGCGGCGACACGCTCGTCGTGATCGAGCACCACCCCGACGTCATCGCGTGCGCCGACTGGGTCGTCGAGCTGGGGCCGGAGGCGGGCGAGCACGGGGGGCGGATCGTGTTCGAGGGGGAGCCGGCAAAGCTGGTGCGGGCGAAGACGGCGACGGGGAAGTACCTGGCGGGAGAGGCCTCGGCGCGAGCGTAGGCGCGGGCGCGAGGCGCTATGCTCCCCGCCCATGTCCACCCTCGTCGTCGACAACCCCTTCACCGGCGACGCCGCGTGCGAGGTCCCCCTCGCCGACGCCGCCCAGGTCGGCGCCACGCTCGATCGCGCGCAGGCCGCCGCGCGCGCCTGGCGCACGAGCACCGTCGCCGAGCGCGTCGCCGTCTGCGAGCGCGCCGTGGCTGCGATGGAACGCGCCTCCGGGAGCATCGCGGCCGACATCACGCGCATGATGGGCAAGCCGCTCGCGCAGGCCACCGGCGAGGTCCGCACGATGGCCGCCCGCGCGCGCCACGTGATGTCGCTCGCCGCCGAGGCCCTCGCCGACGTCGCGCTGCCCCCGGTCGACAAGTTCGAGCGGCGCATCGTGCGCGAGCCCCTGGGCGTCGTGCTCGACCTGCCCGCGTGGAACTACCCGCTGCTCACCGCCGTCAACGCCGTCGTCCCCGCCGTGCTCGCGGGCAACGCGGTCGTCCTCAAGCACAGCCCGCGCTCGCCCCTCTGCGGCGAGCACTTCGCCCGCGCGTTCGCCGAGGCGGGCGGGCCGGCGCACCTGGTGCAAGCCCTGCACTGCGATCACCCCACGAGCGAGGCGACGGTCGGCGACGCGCGCGTCGACCACGTCGTCTTCACCGGCTCGATCTACGGAGGCCACCGCATCGTCGACGCGGGGTCCAAGCGCTTCCTGCACACGTGCCTCGAGCTCGGCGGCGTGAG
>JAJYCT010000154.1 GCA_021778125.1 Myxococcales bacterium | reverse complement strand
GGCCCGCGCTCCCCGCGCCCCCCATGTCGATCGCCGCGTGGGGCGACCCGATCGTCGTGGCCGAGCGGCCGGCGCGCCTCCCGTACAACGTGCTCTGGTTCGTCGTGGACGCGCTCCGCCCGGACGCCGTCGCGTCGCTGCACGAGCCCGAGGAGGACCGCGAGCGGCTCGCCGCGCGCTCCCCTCCCCTCGACGCCCTGCTGCCGCGCGTGCCCGGCCTGACGCCGAGCCTCGACGCGCTCGCGGCGCGCGGGGTCCGCTTCCCGCACGCGTGGTCGGCGGCCACGTGGACGCGCGCCGGCACGCTCGCGATGCTCGGCGGCGCGCGGTCGAGCGAGCTCGGTATCGATCCGACGCGCCGGATCCTGTCCTCCGAGGCGCTCGCCCGCTACTACGCGACGCCGCCGCCGCTGCTGCCCCTGGCGCTGCGAGGCAGCGGGGCCGAGGCCGCGGCGTTCGTGAACAACCTCTTCATGGCCGGCTACGTCCCCGCCGGGATCGACCTGGGGTTCGAGCGCGTGACCGACCACCGGCACCGCACGCGCGATACGGCCGAGATCGCCGCCGACGCGTCGGCGTTCCTGCGCGCCCACGCCGCGTCGCGATTCTTCCTCTTCGTGAACTTCCACTCGCCCCACGAGCCCTACGATCCTCCCCGGGAGATGCTGGCGCGCGTCCCGCCGCCGCCGGACGGGCCGCAGGACGGACGGGTGCGCGCGTACCTGGCGGAGGCCGCGAAGGACGACGCCGCGATCGGCCAGCTGCTGGGCGACCTCGACGCCCTCGGCCTCACGGGCCGCACGCTCGTCGTCGTCACCTCCGATCACGGCGAGACGCTCTCGGTCGCACACGACGCCGACGGGCCGGACGGCATCGGGCAGCGCTTCCACCACGCCGCGGGCAACTACGAGGAGACGACGCGCATCCCGCTGATCCTGGCCCTGCCCGGCGTGCTCGACGGCGGGCGCGCCGTCGCCGACCGCGTGCGCAGCATCGACCTCGCGCCGACGGTGCTGGACGTCGAGGGGCTGGAGACGGATCCGCGCATGACGGGCCGCTCGCTGATGCCGCTGGTGCGCGGCGCCCGCGAGCCGCAGCCGCGCGTCGTCGTCTCGGAGGGCCGGCAGTCGCGCGCGATCCTGTGGGACCGATACCGGATGGTCGTCCGCGAGGACAGCGCCGACGACGTGCTCTTCGACCTGCGCGACGATCCGGGCGAGCGCCACGACCTCGCCCGGGCGCTGCCCGACGTCCGCGGGGAGCTCCGCGCACGCCTGCGCGCGGCCCTCGCGAACGTCCCGGCTGCGGACGCGAAGGAGCCGGAGGCCGCCGCGCTGCCGACCGTCCACCTGCGCGTCGCCGGCGCCGGCGGCGCCCACCGGGTGGCCGGGACGCTCGACGCGGGCGACGGCGTCCGCGGCGCGCGCCTTGCGTTCGACGTCGTGGGGGGCCCCCGCGACGCGGTACGCGTGGACGGGCCACGGCTGACCTTCGCGCTGACGACCCAGCCCGACGCGCTCGTGGGGCTCGACGTGCGCGTCGACCCCGCCGGCGCCCCCATCGCCTGGCAGCTGGCCCTCGACGACGGCCCGTGCCCGGTGTTCGCGGGGCCCTTCGGCCTGCCCGCCTCGGAGGCGCGCGCGGGCCTCCGCGACGACGCCGCGCGCGCCGACGCCGACGCGCTGGCGCTGCCGTTCGTGGATCCCGCGCGCGACCTGGGCGTCTTCGTCACCCGCAACCGCGCGGGCGAGACGCCGGGCGAGCTCACACCGGCGTCCGCCGAGGCGACGCGCGAGATGCGGCGCGTCCTCGAGGAATGGGGCTACGCGCATGGCAGCCACTGATCTAGGCTGCGCGCCCGGTCGTCCCCGTGCGCATCGGCAGCCTGCTCGCCCCCGACATCAAGCAGATCCTCAAGGAGGATCCGGAGCAGGTGCGCGTCCTGCTCGACGAGATCCACGCCGAGGACCTGGCCGACGTCGTGAGCGAGCTCGAGCCGGACGAGGCCGGCGAGCTGCTCGCGCGGATGCCCGCCGAGGACGCGGCCCCCATCTTCGAGCGCCTCGAGGATCACGAGCAGGAAGAGCTCATCGAGCAGATGGCCCCCGAGTCGGTCGCCGAGATCGCCAGCGAGATGGCGCCCGACGATCGGGCGGACTTCTTCAGCGGCCTCCCCGACGACGTCGGCGAGCAGCTGTTCGAGGCCCTCGAGAAGGTCGACCCCGAGGCGGCCCAGGAGGTCCGCGACATCGAGAAGTGGCCGGAGACCAGCGCCGGCCACCTGATGACGACGGACTTCGTCACGGTGGCCCCCACGGCCCGGGTGTCCGAGGTCCTCGAGGAGGTCAAGCGGCGGGGGCGCGAGCGCGAGGAGTTCATCTACGTCGTCTACGTGGTCGACCGGGGCCTGCTCGCGGGCGTCTCCAGCCTGCGCGAGCTGCTCATCGCCGAGCCGTCGCAGGGCATCGCCGAGGTCATGCGCACCAACATCCTGTCGGTCCCGCCCACGATGGACCAGGAGGACGTCGCCCGCCGCATGGCGAAGTACGACATGAACGTGATGCCCGTCGTCGCCGACGACGGCAAGCTCCTGGGGGTCATCACGATCGACGACATCGTCGACGTCCTGGTCCAGGAGCAGACCGAGGACGTCCAGAAGATCGGCGCCATCGAGCCGCTCGACGTCCCGTACTTCCAGACCAGCTTCCTCACGTTCATCAAGAAGCGCGCCGGGTGGCTCGTCGTCCTCTTCATCGAGGAGTTCTTCACGCAGACGGCGCTCCGCTACTACGACCCGATCATGGAGGCCGTGAAAGGCGCCCTGCTCTACGTACCGCTGCTCATCTCGTCGGGCGGGAACTCCGGATCGCAGTCCTCGACGCTCGTCATTCGCGGGCTGGCGCTCGGCGAGATCAAGCTCCGCGACTGGTGGCGCATCCTGATGCGCGAGGCGGCGATGGGCATCGTGCTCGGCTGCATCATCGCGCTCATCGCGATGGGTCGCGTCATGATGTACCCGGACCAGACGTTCCTCTTCGCGCTGACGGTCGGGATCACGGTGCTCTGCATCATCGTCGCCGGCTGCACCGTCGGGTCCATGCTTCCCATCGTCCTCAAGCGCTTCGGGATCGATCCCGCGACGAGCTCGACGCCGTTCATCGCGAGCCTCGTGGACACGATGGGCGTCATCATCTACGCCCACGTCGCGAGCGTCGTGATGCACGACGTCATCGCGGCGGTGCAGGCCCACGGCCCGGCGCACTGACGCCTGCGGCGTGCTAGGTTCGCCCGCCGGATCATGCCGCTGACGTACAAGCAATCGGGCGTCGACATCGACGCAGGCGACGAGCTCGTGGAGCGCATCAAGCCCCTCGCGGCGGCCACGCGCATCGCCGAGGTCGTGAGCGACGTCGGCGGCTTCGCGGGCCTCTGCCGGGTCCCGCCCGACGTCGAGGAGCCGGTCCTGGTGAGCGGCACCGACGGCGTCGGGACCAAGCTCAAGGTCGCGTTCGCGACGGGCGTCCACGACACGATCGGCTTCGATCTGGTCGGCATGTGCGTCAACGACATCGTCACCTGCGGCGCCCGCCCGCTCTTCTTTCTGGACTACTTCGGGACCGGAAAGCTCGAGGTCGGCGTCGCCGAGAGCGTCGTCCGCGGCATCGCCGCCGCGTGCAAGGAGTGCGGCTGCGCGCTGCTCGGCGGCGAGACCGCGGAGCTGCCGGGCATGTACGCGCCCGGCGAGTACGACCTCGCCGGCTTCGCCGTCGGCGTCGTGGGCCGCGCGCGTATCGTCGACGGCGCGCGCGTCGGGACGGGCGACGTGGCGATCGGCCTGGCGTCGAGCGGCCTGCACTCCAACGGCTACTCGCTCGCCCGCAAGGCGCTGCTCGACGTGCGCAAGCTGGGCCTGGGCGACCGCCCGGCCGAGCTCCGCGGGCGGACGGTGGGCGAGGCCCTGCTCGCGCCCACGCGCCTCTACGCGCGCCACGTGCAGGCGCTGCTCGGCGCGGCCGTCGACGTCCGCGCGATGAGCCACATCACGGGCGGAGGGCTGCCCGGCAACCTGCCGCGCGTGCTGCCCGAGGGCCTGGGTCTGCGCCTCGAGCGCGACTGGGAGCGCGCCCCCATCTTCGGGCTGGTGCAGGAGGCCGCGGGCATCGACGTGGCCGAGATGCGTCGCGCGTTCAACCTGGGCATCGGCTTCGTCTTCGTCGTGGCCGCGTCCGACGCCGACCGCGCGACGGACGTGCTGCGCGGGCTGGGCGAGGCGCCGGTACGCATGGGCCGCATCGTCTCGGTCGAGGCGTCGCGCGCCTTCGAGGACCGCGTGGAGTGGCCCTCGTGATCACGCTGGGCGTCCTGGCGTCGGGGAGCGGGACGAACTTCCAGGCGATCCTCGACGCCGTCGCCGCCGGCCGGCTCGACGCGCGGGTGGCCGTGCTCGTCTGCAACACCCCCGGCGCCGGCGCGATCGAGCGGGCGCGCCGTGCGGGCGTCGAGGGGGTCGTGCTCGACCACCGCGCCCACGCGTCGCGCGCGGCGTTCGACGCGGCGGTGGTCGACGTGCTGCGCGCGCGGGGCGTCGAGCTGGTCGTCCTGGCCGGCTTCATGCGCCTCCTGACCGACGTGATGCTCGACGCCTACCCGATGCGCGTCGTCAACATCCACCCGGCGCTGCTGCCCTCGTTTCCGGGCACCCACGCGCAGAAGCAGGCCCTCGCGTACGGCGTCCGGGTGACGGGGTGCACGGTGCACCTGGTCGATCGCGGCACGGACACGGGGCCGATCGTGGCGCAGGCGGCGGTCGCCGTCGGCGACGACGACGACGAGGAGTCGCTTCGCACGCGGATCCTCGCGCGCGAGCACGAGCTGCTCCCGCGCGCGCTGCAGTGGTTCGCCGAGGGACGCGTGACGATCGAGCAGGCCCCCGGACAGAGGCCACGCGTGCGGGTGAGGGGCGCGGGCCCTGCGCCGGGCGTGGTGGAGGGCTGAGAGGGCTCTCGTGGCGAAGCACTACGACGTGGCGGTCCTGGGGGCAGGCATCGGCGCGCTCAGCGCGGCGGCGCTCCTCGCGCGCCGCTCGTGGCGCGTCCTCGTGCTGGGGCAGGGGTGGCGACCGCCGACGTACCAGTTCGAGGGCCTGACGCTGGCGCGCCGCCCCTTCACGTTCCTGGCCGGGCTCTCGCCCGCGTGGCGGCGCGTCATCGTCGAGCTCGCGCAATCCCAGACGTTCCGGCGTCACGTGGTGACGCTCGACCCCATGTTCCAGGTGCTCTCGCCGAAGATGCGCCTCGACGTGCCCCCGGACGTGCAGGCCTTCGGACGCGAGATCGACCGGACCTTCCCCGAGGTGCGGCGCGTCGTCGACGATCTGTACGTCGAGCTCGCGCGCACGAACGCCGCCGCGGACGCCGCGTTCGAGCGCGACGTGGTGTGGCCGCCCGGGACGTTCTGGGAGCGCCGCGAGGCCCTGCGCGCGGCGGCCGGGCTGCCGAGCTTCGACGGCGCCCGGGGGGGGTCCCTGCTCGCCGAGCTCGCGCCGGAGCACGAGTACCGGGCGATCGTCGAGGCACCGGCGCGAGTCGCCAGCCACACCGTGACGCTGCCCCCGTTCGCCGTCGCCCGGCTGCACGGCGCGTGGACCCGCGGCGTGGCGCGCGTCGTCGGCGGCGAGGACGGCCTCGTGCGCTTCCTCGAGGAGCGCATCCGGGCACACGGGGGGGAGACGCGCCTCGGCGAGCGCGCGGTGCGCATCACGCACAAGCGGGGTCACGCGTCCGGCGTGCTCGTCGACGGCGACGAGGACCTGACGGGCGTGGGCTTCGTCGTCAGCGATCACGGCACGCGGGCGCTGCTCGATCTGTCGAGCGACTTCGATCCGCCGGCGCGCGCGCTCGCGGCCGTGCCGCGCCTCATTCCCGCCGAGTGGCGCTTCGTCACGTCGATCGTCGTGCGCGACGAGGGCCTCCCCGCGCCGCTCGGCGACGAGGCCTTCGTGCTGCACCGCGGTGCGGGCGGCCCGATGCTGGTGCACCTGCAGCGGCGGCGCGAGCCGTGCGGAGCGCAAGGCGCGACCGTGCTCGTCGCCGAGGCGCTGCTGGTCGAGGGAGCGTCGCTCCCGCTGTCGCGGGCACGCGAGGCCGTCCTCGGCGCGGTCGAGGGCGTCTTGCCCTTCGTCCGCCGGCACCTGCTCGTCGTCGACTCCCCTCACGACGGGCGCCCGCTCTGGGACTACCGCTCCGGCCGGCGCACGGAGGTCGATCGCGGCGCGCTCCGCGCCTCCGGAGGCTCGGTCGACGCCGAGCCGATGGCGGCGCGCTGGCACGTCGATCCCCCCGGCTTCCACGGCCTCGGCGCGGAGCCGATCCGGGCTCCGCTCGCCGGCGCGCTCGTCGTGGGCCCCAGCGTCCTGCCCGCCCTCGGTCAGGAGGGCGAGCTGCTGGCGGCGTGGGGCGCGGCCCGCATCGTCACCCGCACGGACAAGCGCCGCGAGCGCATGCGGCGGCACATGTGGAGCAAGGTCGAGCTGGGCTAGCCGCGCGCCTGCTCGCTACCTCATGCAAGGCAGCGCGCCCGGGCCCATGCAGAGGCCGCCCATGCAGTGGGCGGTGGCGAGCCCGCACGCGGCGTCGCTGGTGCAGCTGAGGCGGCACGCGAACGGGCCGCAGGCCGCGTAGCCCGCGGGACAGATGCCGTTGGCTCCCCTCCTCACGTCGAGCGGCTTCGCGGGGAGCGGCTTCGCAAGCCCTGCGTCGACGACCGTCGCTCCGCCCGCGTCGACGACCGCGGGGTGACCCGCGTCGGTGGTCTCCTCGTGCACGGGCACGTACGCGCCGAAGACCGCGTGGGCGGTCCAGCCCATCAGCTTGCGCGTCCCGTCGCTCGGATCGGGGAAGACGACGAGATCGAACCCCTCGTGATCGGCGACGAGATCGACGTGCGTCTCGGGCTTGAGCGTGGCCACGAGGGTCCCCCCGGTGGGGCTCGCCTCGGTGCGGACGTGCGCGTACATCCGGGTGACGAGCGCCTCGCTGTCGGCCTTCTGGGCCGGGTACTTCGTGACGTCGGCCTCGTTGGCCGCGAGCGGCGCGGGCGCGGCCTCCGGCACCGCAGCAGCGGCGCTGGCCACGGCGTCCGGGCCGGCGTCGGAGCCGGCCGCGAGCTTCTTGGGGAGGCAGCCCAGCAGCACGACCGCCAGAGACGAGACACCCACCCAGCGCAACCCTCGCACCATCACTCTGACCTCCCGCTGCCCGGCCCACTGCCGAGCTACCGCATCATAGTCGGGGTCGCGCGACCGACGCCAGCCATCGATCCACAATGGCGTACCCCTCGCGCACCAGGGCCAGGGAGGTCGACTCCCCCTTCTGGTGGGCCTGCGCGTTCTCGCCGGGGCCGAAGTTGACGGCGGCGATGCCCCGCGCCGAGAAGCGCGCGACGTCGGTCCAGGCCTGCTTCGGCTCGACGGCGCGGACGCCCGCGGCCACGAGGGCGCGCACGAGCGGGTGGGTCGCGCTCGGCCGCGCCGCGGGGGACAGGTCCGTGAGCTCCACGCGGGCGCGCTCGCCGACGAGCGAGCGGACGAAGGCCGCAGCCTCCTCGAGGCTGCGGTCGGGCGCGAAGCGGTGGTTGACGTTGAGGACGAACCGGTCGGGCACGACGTTGCGCCCTCGCCCGCCGTCGCGCGCCTGCGTGACCGTCGTCGACGTCCGGTAGACGAGGCCCTCGACGACGCTCTCGACCGGGCGCATCGCGCGCAGCTCGGCGAGGAAGTCGGCGGCCCGGGTGACGGCGTTGTCCCCCTCCCACGGCCGCGCGCTGTGGGCCGTGCGCCCCTCGAACGTGACCGTCGCGTGGATGGACCCCATGCACCCCAGGTGCAGCTTGTTGTCCGAGGGCTCGAGGCAGACGGCGAGCTCGACCTGCCCCAGCTCGGGATCCGCCTCGAGCACCGGCCCGAGCTCGTTCTCGGCGTAGGGCCCCTCCTCCCGGGCGTAGAAGACGAGCGTGAGGTCGGCGCCGAAGGCGCGGAGATCGAGGCGCTCGGCGAGCGCGATCATCAGGGCGAGCCCGCTCTTCATGTCGCTCGCGCCCGCGCCGTGGCAGCGACCGCCCTCCAGCCTCGCGGGGCCGTTCTCGGTGCGCACGGTGTCGAGGTGCCCGGCGAGGGCGATGCGCGGGCCCCCCGAGCCCCGCGACAGCGGCACGACGATCGAATCGCCGTAGCGCCGGATCGGCGCGGCCAGGGCGACGCGGGCGAGGCGCGCCTGCACGGCGTCGCAGAGGGCCCGCTCCTCGCCGATCGGCGACGCGACGGCGCACAGCCAGAGGAGGAGCTCGTCGAGGCCCTCGCTCACGCGGGCACCGCGAAGTCGCGCAGGGCCGCGTTGAGGCTCACCTTGCGATCGGTGCCCTCGGTCCGCCTGCCGATGATGAGGGCGCAGGGCACCCCGAACTCGCCCGCCGGGAACTTCCGCGGCCGCACCCCCGGGATGACGACGCTGCGAGGCGGCACGCGGCCTCGGTGCTCGACGACCTCGGGACCGCTGACGTCGAGGATCGCCGTCGTCGACGTCAGCACGACGCCGGCGCCGATGACCGCCTCGCGCCCGACCCGCACGCCCTCCACGAGGACGACGCGCGAGCCCACGAAGGCGCCGTCCTCGACGATCACGGGCTGGGCGCTCGGAGGCTCGAGCACGCCGCCGACGCCGACGCCGCCCGCGAGGTGGCAGTCGCGCCCGATCTGGGCGCACGAGCCGACGGTGGCCCACGTGTCGACCATCGTGCCCGCGCCGACGCGCGCGCCGATGTTGACGTAGCCGGGCATGAGGATGCTCCCGGGCTCGAGGTAGGAGCCGAAGCGCGCGACCCCGGGCGGCACGACGCGAACGCCCGCGTCGAGGTGCTTCTTCAGGGGGATCTTGTCGTGGAACTCGAAGGGCCCGACCTCGAGCCGCTCCATCGTGCGGATCGCGAAGTAGAGGAGGATGGCCTCCTTGATCCACGCGTGCGTCGTCCACTCGCCGTCCTCGCGGTCCGGGGGCGTCGCGACGCGCAGCTCTCCGCGATCGAGAGCGGTGATCGTGCCCTCCACCGCGTCGCGATGGTCGGGGCTGGAAAGGAGCGTCCGGTCGGCGAACGCCTGCTCGACGAGCGTCCGGTGCGTCTCGTGCAATCCCATGGGAAAGGAGCCTGGGCCGGCCTCCCCGCGCGTGTCAACCGACCGCCTGGCGGACGCGCAGCACCGCGCGCGTCCCGGCAAGCTCCAGGGACGCCCCGGCCTGCTCGGCGACCCGTCGCGCCGCGCACTCCGTCGGGGGAACGGGCGGCAGGGCTCGCACGCGGATCGTCTGCAGGTCGGCGTCCCCCGGGCCCACCTCGTCGACCACGATCGTGACCTCCTCCCCGGCGCTCGTCGCGCGCACCAGGACGTCGCCGGCGACCGCGGAACGCACCAGGGCGAGCAGCAGCGAGAGCAAGGGCCCGACGACGTACGGATCACAGTCGATGCTCAGGCCGGCGGGCGACTCGTCGAAGTGCACGACGAGCTCGCGCCCTCGCCCGCCGCCCCACAGCCGCCCGGTCTCGCGCACGAGCAGCTGCACGCCGACGCTCGTGGGGACGGGCTCCGCGGCCCGGTCGAGCAGCGCCAGCAGGTCCGAGGTGGCCTCGAGGTCGTCGGCGAGCACGCGGGCCTGGATGGACAGGTCGTCCCGCTCCTCGTTCGCGAGCGCCGTCGCGTCGAGCAGATCCGCGAGGGCCTGCACGCCGCGGAGCCCGTAATGCCCGACCTCGACCAGCGCCGGATCGGGCGCCGTCCGGGCGCGGTCGAAGGCCTCGCGCAGCACGCCCACGGTGGCGCTCAGCTCCGGCAGGAGGTCGAGGATGACCTTGTACTTGACGCTCGTGCTCTTGAGCAGCGCGCCGAGGTTGTGCAGAGACGCGATCGCATGCCGGATCGGCCCCCAGGCCGAGGGCGCGCGCGCGCTCGAGCGCGTGGCCGTCCCCGATGTCGGGGCGGGCGCGGCCGAGTCCTGCTTGTGATCGTTGTTGTCCGACGACATCGGCCCCTCGC
This sequence comes from Myxococcales bacterium, assembly GCA_021778125.1. Lineage (GTDB taxonomy): Bacteria > Myxococcota_A > Polyangia > Polyangiales > Polyangiaceae > Palsa-1150. The sequence goes on along the minus strand of JAJYCT010000154.1, from coordinate 2,766 downwards.
GTCGTTGCCCAGCCCGGATGGATACGTTCACGAAGAACACACCCCACCCGAGCCGACGCGCCACCCCCGCGCCGTCTCGCCTCAGTCACAAGATCGTTCGGTCGAGTCTACCAGGGCCCCTCCTCAGAGGGACGAGACCTCGGCGCCCGGGAAGAAGTAGCCGATCTCGCGGCGGGCGTTGTCCAGCGAGTCCGAGCCGTGCGTGGCGTTCTCCCCGACGTTCGAGCCGAAGAGCTTGCGGATCGTGTCCGGCGCGGCCTTCGCCGGATCGGTGGCGCCCATGAGGTCGCGCCAGGCGCCCACCGCGCCCTCCTTCTCGAGGACGGCCACTACCACCGGCGAGCGCGTCATGAACTGCACGAGCTCCCCGAAGAACGGCCGCTGGCGGTGGATCTCGTAGAACCCCTCGGCCACGCCGCGCGACAGGTGCGTCATCCGAAGCGCGCAGACGCGGAAGCCGCTCTCCTCGATGCGGGCGAGGATCGCCCCCGCCTTGTGCTTCTCGACGGCGTCCGGCTTGACGATGCAGAGGGTCCGTTCCACGGCCATGATGAGGTGCCTCGCTTCCAACGAAGGAAAAAGGGGGAGCGCGCGGGCTTTTACGTGAAATACAGCCCGCGCGCAACCTCCGAGCGAGGCCCTCAGCGCTTCATCATCGCGACCAGCGTGCTCGCCATGTCGCTCGGGGTCGGCGCCACGCGCGCCCCCGCGGCCTCGAGCGCCTTGATCTTCTCGGCGGCGGTGCCCTTGCCGCCCGCGATGATCGCGCCGGCGTGCCCCATGCGCTTGCCGGGGGGCGCCGTCGTGCCGGCGATGAAGCCCGCGACCGGCTTGTTCATCTTCTCCTTGATGAACTTCGCCGCGCGCTCCTCGGCGCCGCCGCCGATCTCGCCGATGAGGATGACGCCGTGCGTGTCCGGATCGGCCTGGAACAGCTCGAGCGTGTCGACGAAGTCCATGCCGCCGACCGGATCGCCGCCGATGCCGATGCACGTCGACTGCCCGATGCCGAGCGCGGTGAGCTGCCCGACGGCCTCGTAGGTGAGCGTGCCCGAGCGCGAGACGACGCCGATGTGCCCGGGCTTGTGGATGTGGCCCGGCATGATGCCGATCTTGCACGCGCCCGGGGTGATGATGCCGGGGCAGTTCGGCCCGATGAGGCGCGTCTTGCCGCCGAGGCCCTCGAGCACGCGGCGCACGCGCAGCATGTCGACGACGGGCACGCCCTCGGTGATGCACACGACGAGCGACAGCCCCGCGTCGAAGGCCTCGAGGATCGCGTCGGCCGCGCCGGGCGGCGGCACGAAGATGCAGCTCGCGTTGGCGCCGGTGGCCTGGACCGCCTGCGCGACGGTGTCGAACACCGGCACCTTGCCGTCGAACGTCTCGCCCCCGCGCCCCGGCGTGACGCCGGCGACGAGCTGGGTGCCGTAGTCGAGCATCTGCTTCGAGTGGAAGCCCCCGGCGCTGCCGGTGATCCCCTGCACGAGCAGGCGCGTTTCCTTGCCGACCAGGACGCTCACTTTGCACCTCCCACAGCCGCCACGACCTTCTGCGCGCCATCGGCCATCGTCGACGCCGCCTGGATGGCCAGGCCGCTCTCGCCGAGGATCTTGCGCCCGAGCTCGACGTTGGTCCCCTCGAGCCGGACGATGACCGGCACCTTGAGCCCGAGCTCCTTGGCGGCCGCCACGACGCCCGCCGCGATGACGTCGCACTTCATGATGCCGCCGAAGATGTTGACGAAGATCGCCTTCACCTTGGGGCTGCGCAGGATGATCTTGAACGCCTTGGTGACCTGCTCCTGGTTGGCGCCGCCGCCGACGTCGAGGAAGTTGGCCGGCGCGACGCCGACCTTCGCGCCGTAGTGCTTGATGATGTCCATCGTCGCCATCGCCAGGCCGGCCCCGTTGACCAGGCACCCGACGTTGCCGTCGAGCGACACGTAGTTCAGGCCCGTCGCCTTGGCCTCGAGCTCGACCGGGTCTTCCTCGTCGCGGTCCTCGAGATCCTTCCACTCGGGGTGGCGGAACTCGGCGTTGTCGTCGAGGTTGACCTTCGCGTCGAGCGCGACCAGATCGTTCTGCCGGGTGACGACCAGCGGGTTGATCTCGCAGAGCGAGCAGTCTTCCTTGGTCACGACCTCGTAGAGGGCCGTCAGCAGCTTGACGAACTTGCCCAGGGTCTCCTTGCCGCCGAGGCCGAGGCCGAAGGCGAGCTGGCGCGCCTGGAAGGGCGCGAGGCCCGCGGCGGGGTCGACGTGGACGGTGAGGATCTTCTCGGGCGTCTCCTCGGCGACCTTCTCGATCTCGACGCCGCCCTCGGTGGACGCCATGAACGCGACGCGCCGGCGGTCGCGGTCGATGACCGCGCCGAGGTAGAGCTCGCGCGCGATGTCGAGGCCCTGCTCGATGTAGAGGCGGCGGACCTTCTGGCCGGCCGGCCCCGTCTGGTGGGTGACGAGCTGCATGCCGAGGATCTTCTGCGCGAGGTCGCGCGCCTCGACGGAGCCGCCCTTGGCGACCTTGACGCCGCCGCCCTTGCCGCGGCCGCCGGCGTGGATCTGGGCCTTGACGACGACGACGCGGCTGCCGGTCTCGCGCTCGAGCGTCTCGGCGGCCGTCTCGGCCTCGCCGACGGTGAACGCGGGGTAGCCGCGCGGGATGGGCAACCCGTAGCGCGCGAAGACCTGCTTCGCCTGGTATTCGTGGATCTTCATTGCGGGCGCGCACGCTAGCACAGTCGCCCGCGGCGCGGCGGCGGGCG
>JAJYCT010000153.1 GCA_021778125.1 Myxococcales bacterium | reverse complement strand
CCCGGCGGCGAGCTGCCCTCGCGCTCCTCGGCAGGCGCGCCGAGCGCGCCGCCCTGCAGGCTCGGAGGCGGCGACGCGAGGGCGCCGCGGCTGGGATCGACGGGCGCGTCGGGACGTCGCTCGAGCACGGGCCCGCGCCCCGTGACGAGCAACGTCAGCTCCATCGGGTGCGTCGTCGAGCGGCGGTCCTCCCACGAGCTTCGCGTGCGCGCCGCGCGCAGGCGCTGGAGCTGATCGCGGTCCAGCCGGCTCAGCAGATCGGGCGACAGGCGCATGCGCTCGTCGCGATCGGCGAGGTTGAGCGCCGGCGCGGCGACCGTCTCGTCGCCTCCGCGCCCCTCGGCTCCCGTGTCGAGGCGGGCCGTCGCCGCGCCGCCCGAGACGCGCGGGGGATCCCCGGTACGGTCGAGCGGCCCCTGGTCGAGGTCCTCCCCGTCGCCTGCCCGCGGGAGGTCGATCGCGACGGTGCTCGACGCCTCCGCGGGAGCGACCCGAGCGACCTCCGTCGGAGGCACGGACTCGGCGCGCAGCGAGCGCAGCGCGAGCCCGAAGGCGCCAGCGCCGAGGACGACGTGCACGAGCACCGACACGGCCACCGTCATCCCCTGCACCGTCCTCGGCGTCGTGGCCCTCATGATCCTAACGTCGCTCCTGCTGACAGCGTGCGGCACCGGGCGCCGGGCCGCCAGCGTGGCCCGTCACGCGCGGCCGACGGGCGCCCCGAATCGCTTGGAGAATCGCCGCTCGGTGTTGGCGAGCGTGGCCGCCGCCAGCGCGCTCGTCCCGATGCCGCGCAGCTCGGCGACGCGGGCCGCTGTGTGGGCGATCATCGCCGGCTCGCACTTCTTGCCGCGCAGCGGCTGCGGGGCCAGGTAGGGGCTGTCGGTCTCGACCAGGAGCCGGTCGAGCGGTGCCCAGGCCGCGACCTCCTGCACGGCGCGCGCGTTCTTGAACGTCACGATGCCCGACATCGACAGGTCGAAGCCCAGATCGAGCGCGCGCTCGGCGAACGCCCGGTCCTCGCTGAAGCAGTGGATGACGCCGCCGACGTCGCGCGCGCCCTCGCGCTCGAGCAGCTCGAGCGTGTCGGCGGCGGCAGAGCGCGTGTGCACGACGACGGGCTTGCGCACCTCGCGCGCCAGGCCGATGAGGCGGGCGAAGACGTCGCGCTGCACCTCGCGCGGCGAGTGATCGTAGTGGTAGTCGAGCCCGATCTCGCCCACGGCCGCGACCTCGGGGGCGAGGGCGAGGGCGCGCAGCTCGGCGTGCGCGGCGTCCGACCACGTCGCGGCGTCGTGCGGGTGGATCCCGACGCACGCGCACACCCGGTCGGGCATCCGGCGCGCGAGGTCGATCGCCGCGCGCGCCGGGCCGAGGTCGAAGCCCACGCCGACGACGACGAAGCCGACGACGCCCGCCGCGGCCGCGCGCTCCATGACGGCGTCGGCCCCCTCAGGGAAGTGCCCCGCGTCGAGGTGGCAGTGCGCGTCGGCGAGGGGCAGGGTCATGCCGCGAGGATACACTCCCACGCCATGACCGCCGCTCCGGACGACCGCCTCGGCGCGTACCTGGTGTTCTCGCAGGACGGCCGCACGACGCCCGACGTCGCGGCGTGGAGCCGGCAGGCCGAGCGGTTCTTCGGAGGGGCGCGCCTCACGCCGGGCGCCGACGGTCGCTCCGTGATCCTCGAGCGACGGGGCGTGCGCGCCGAGCGGCGCCTCGCCGCCCGCACCCGCGACGAGCGCGACGCCACGCTGGCCGACCAGGCGGAGGCGCGCCGCGGAGGCGGCCTGGGGCGCCTGTCGGCCCGGTGCCCGGTCGTCTGGGAGATCGCGCGCGAGGGCGACGTCGACCAGGTCGCCCTCGAGATCGCCGCCATCGTGGCGAGCGTCGTGCTCGGCCCCATCCTCGACGCCCGCGTGCCCGAGCTCCTCGGCGTCAAGAGCGCGCGCGAACGGCTGGGGATCTGAGCTCGAGTCGCTCTCTCAGATCAGGTCAACGAAGCGCTTGCGCAGAAGCAGGCTGGCGGCGTCGGCAGCGCACTCGCGGCAGTAGCCGAAGCGCGCCACCATGCGATCGATCGCGGCCTGGGCGTCGCGCTTCTGCGCGGCCTCGAGCCCCGCGCCGTCCTCGCGCACGACCACCAGGATCGAGCCCGCGATCTCGGCCACGGCGCCGCGCCGGTCGGCGAAGATCGCCTCGCGCATGCGCCGCAGGTGCTGCGGGAACACGGCGGGCGCGTCGACCTTCTGCCCGGGGTGGTCGAGCGCCCACGCGGCGATGGCGCTGATGAGCTGCCGCCGCCAGTCGGGCGCGTCGCCCTTGACGTCGAGCAGGCGCTCGACCTCCGCCATCATCTTCTCGTCGGGCTCCTCGTGCCGCTGCGTCACCCGGTTGAAGATGCGCTCCTTCTTCACCCAGACGCTCACGTGCTGCACGTAGCGCTCGAAGAGCTCCGCATACTGCTCCTCCTGCACCAGGCCGCTCGAGACGTACAGCTCGTACTCCGACGCCAGCAAGAGGCGGGTGAGCAGCACCTCGCCGAAGCCCTTCACGTCGTGGTAGCCGCCCGACACCGTCTCCTGCTGCAGCCATTCGAACTCGTTCTTGCGCTGGCAGAGCGCCTCGATCTCGTCGAGGACCGCCATGGGGCTCAGGCACCGGTACGAGGTCGACTGCGCGGCGTCGAGCAGCGCCACGCGCATCTCGCGGGGGCTCGCGCCGACGCGGCCCTCGTAGATCGGGTAGGCGTCGCTCTCGCGCCAGATCTCCGCGACCGACGCGTGCAGGACCTTCTGCGCGTCGGCGTCGAGACGCTCGGGCGTCTTGCCGAGGGCGTACAGATCGGCCTTCTCGACCACCGTCAGCGTCGACACGATCGCGCCGAGCGCGCGGCCGAAGCGGTCGGGGTTGGGACGGCGCATGCGCGTGAGCACCGCGAACATCGCGGCCATCTCCGTCGCGTGCGGCGCCACGTGGCGGCGCACCTGGGGCGTGACGTGCGTGTCGTAAATGAGCTTCTCCTGGTCGAAGCTCAGGAGGTAGGGCACGCGCGCCAGCTCGAGCCGCCCCCGGAAGCTCGCGAACTCGACGTGGTCGCGGAAGGCGTCGAGGTGCAGCTCGTTGGCGCTGCCCACCATCACGCAGTTGAGCTGGACGTTCTGCGCCGTCAGCGCGACCTCGCCCGTCTCGATCGACAGCTGCAGGTACTTGAAGGCGTCGAGCGGGCGCTTGAGCAGGTCGCTGAACTCGAGCACGCCCCCGGCGGCGTCGACGAGCTCGCCCTTCGCCTCGTAGAGCGTCACGGCCTGCAGCGACGCCGGCAGCGACTGCAGCGACCGGTCCATGGTGACCTGGCGCTCGCCGGCGTCGACGCTGAGCTGCGGCCCGATCGTCACGGCGCCGACACGGTAGCGGCGCGAGATGAAGTAGCGCTCCACCTGCACGTGCCTGAGCACGTCGGCGTACGACCCGTCGTACGACGACAGCAGCGCCTCGAAGATCTGCTGGCTCTTGTGCGAGAGCTGCCCGCGCAGGACCCAGTCGTTGGGCGGCTCGGCGGCGCCCACGCGCCCGTAGGACGCCTCGAGCAGGCGCTGGCGATCGGCCGGCGGGACGAGGAACAGCGGGTGGTCGCGCACCTCGGTCAGGAGCTTCGCGTCGATCTCCTCGTCGCCCAGGTGCGCGAACGACGCGGCGCCCTCGGCGCTGCCGCGCTGGTGCCCGAAGCCGAGCGAACCCCGCGCCGACTTCTGCGTCGGGAAGACCCAGTTGAAGCGGTAGAGCGCGCCATCGTCGAGCGTGGAGTAATGCTCGAGCGCCGCCATGATGCACGCGGCGATGGTCGACTTGGCCGAGCCGTTCGGCCCGTGCAGGAGCACCAGACGGTTGGCCCGACCCTCGCGCACGAAGTTGGAGAGCGCGCGGTAGATCTCCTCCTGCACGGCCTCCTGTCCCACGAGCGCCCCGCGCGGCAGGCCGCCGGGCGGCGCCGGCTCCCACGGCAGGTCGAACAGGCGGTAGCGCGTGTGCTCGCCCCACGGGTGGCGCACGCGCGCCGTGCCGTAGTGGTCGAAGACGTCGCGCACGTAGCGGCTCGCGTCGCGCGAGTAGCGCACGGGCTGCTCGTCGAAGAGCCCAAGGAACTCCGCGAAGGACAGCACCCGCCGCCCGGCGCGGAAGCGCTGCTCGACGTGCTCGGCGATGGCTTTGACCTGCGACGCGGCGTCGCGCGGTTCGCTCATGAGGCGAGAGCGTAGCGCTCGCGCGCGATCGCGTACACCGACTCGCGCCGCGACGAGCGCCCTAGAACGACAGGGGCAGATCGAGCTGGAAGATGTGGAAGTTCGACGCGGAGATCGTCGGCGACGGATCGTTGAGCGGCTGGACGTACGCGAGCCCGGGCCGCAGCCAGACATGTTCGCCGAGGTTGAAGTGCGCGCGCACGCCCCCGCCCGCGGTGACCCAGCTGCGGGAGATCTTGCCCGCATCGACCGCCGCGGGCGCCGAGAGGAACGACTGGTCGCGCAGCTCGAGGCTGACCGACAGCTCCGGGACGATGAAGTAGCCGGCGTGCAGCCCCAGGTCGAGGCTGGTCTTGGCCGAGTCGGGGTCGACCTGCGAGCCGCGGACGCGCAGCAACTCGAAGAGCGTCACCTCGGCCTGAAGCGTGAAGCCGCCGGATACCCACGCGAGATCGCCTCCGGCGAACGGAGCGATGTCGTTCGGGGAGAACATCGTCGAGCCGTCGAGGCGCGACCGGGCGAGGTTGCCCGCCGCGATGGCCGCCGCCGCGCCGGGGTCCGGCGTGTCGCCACCGCCCTGACCCACGGGCAAGCCGGTGCCGAGCGTCGCCGCCCAGCGCAGCTCGGGCGAGAGCTTGTCGGCCCACTGCGCGCCCAGAACGACGTTGGTGACTGCGGTGCCGGAAGGGCCCTTGTCGGGCAGGTAGTCCACCCACCCGGTGCGCGCGTAGATCGAGAGCCTGTCGACGGGCGCGTAGGACGCCGACAGGTACTGTACGACGGTGCTCGACGCGCCCGCGTTCAGGCCGTACGCCGTCTCGGCGCGGACGTATGTCGCGGCGGCGGGGGCGCGCAGCCCGTACGACGCCGTGTACGGCGCGGGCGCCGGGGCCGGCGCCGCCTCCGTCCCCCCGCCAGGGGGCGTGGGCGGGCCGAGCTCCGTTGGCTCGGCGCGAGCGCCGTGCGCGAGGCAAACCGTGGATGCCACGGTCGCGAACATGGCCCGATGAGCGCGAATTCGACGCCTCCTTCCGCCAGCCCTCCCAAGGGCACGTCGATCATGACTCAGCGCGGGGCGCGCTCAAGGGAGCCCATGCGTGGGCGGTGGGCTTCCCCCGGCGGGGCTGCGCGCCCGCTACCGGACCGCCACCGAACCGCTCACGCTCTGCTGCTCGAGCTGGCCGTTGTGCGCGGCCCTTGCCGCAGCCAGAGGCCGCGACCAGGACTGCGATCCCGGTGGCGCGGAGCCTCGATGCATGCCGCGGGCCTATCAGTGCACATACAGCTCGAGGCACGGACCGCCCACCTGGCGCCGCGCGTCGGCCACGGAGCCGGGCGCCACCGTGCGCACGTCGAACGCCGACGGAGCCAGCGTCGCCAGCGCGGGCCGGCGGGCGAGGACCGGATCGGCCCGTCCCTCCGGGATGTCCATCGGCGCGAGCGCGACGGCGACCCCCGTCGGGCTCGTCCCCTCGGAGACGATCGCGATCCCGAAGTCGCCGCCGCTCCGGCGCCTCCAGCGCTGCACGATCTCGCGAACGTCAACGCGCACGAGGGCGCCGGACGCGGGAGCCACCCGCGTGACCGGCGCCCCGACCTCCTCGATCGTCGGCTGCCTCGCCCACGACAGCGAGCCCGTGTCCCACGGGCTCGTGACGCGGGCGGCGTGCAGCGACAGGAGCGCCGGATCGGCGTCGATCGCCGGGGCGCGCGAGAGCAGCACGTACGCCTCGACGACGGACGCCTCGGGCACGAGCGGCACCGAGAAGCGCAGGAGGAGCCGCGCCCCGTCGCCCCGTCCGAGCACCGCGACGTCTCGCGTCTCCCCTCCGCCCCGGCGCACCCAGCCGAGCTCCAGCGGGGCGAAGAGCAGGCGACGCGCCGACGCGATGGCTGGCATCGCTCCCTTCGGAACGCAGCGCCCAGCCACGCACGACGCGGCGGCGCCGCAGTCGGTCTCCGACGCGCACATGCGCGGCGGAACCACGCACGACGCCGTGAGCGCGACCGCGACCGACAGGACGAGTCGTGCGTTCCTCGTGCAGGAGCTCGCCACGCCCGTACGATCGCAGGACCGGGCGCTTGCTGTCGACTGCTGCCGTTGCCACGACTCCCCACTCTCCTTCCTTCCGGCGTCCCTCTCGTCTATGCCTTGGCGGGATGGCCGACGCGCCCCTGCTCCGCGTGCGCGACCTCGTGACGAGCTTTCGCACCGACACCGGCTCCTTGCGAGCGGTCGACGGCGTGTCGTTCGAAGTTCCCCGCGCGACGACCGTCGCGGTCGTCGGCGAGAGCGGATGTGGCAAGAGCGTCACGGCGCTTTCGATCCTGAGGCTCATCGCGTCGCCGCCGGGGCGGATCGAGTCCGGCTCGATCGAACTCGAGGGCAAGGATCTGCTGCGCCTCGGCGAGCGCGAGATCCGCGACGTGCGGGGCAACGCCGTCTCGATGATCTTTCAGGAGCCGATGACCAGCCTCAACCCCGTTTACACGGTGGGCTGGCAGATCGCCGAGCCGGTGCGCCTGCACCAGCGCAAGAGCCGCCGCGAGGCGCGGGCGCGCGCGGTGGAGCTCCTTCGCCTGGCCGGCATCGCCGAGCCGGAGACGACGGTCGACGCGTACCCGCACCAGCTCTCGGGCGGGCAGCGCCAGCGCGTGATGATCGCCATGGCCCTGGCGTGCGAGCCCAAGCTCCTGCTAGCCGACGAGCCCACGACCGCGCTCGACGTCACCATCCAGGCGCAGATCCTCGCGCTGCTGCGCGAGCTGCAGGAGCGCCTCGCGATGAGCGTCCTGCTCATCACGCACGACCTCGGCGTCGTCGCAGAGAACGCCGCGCACGTCGTGGTGATGTACGCGGGGCGCGTGGTGGAGAGCGGCCCCGTCAGAGACGTGTTCGCGAGGCCGATGCACCCGTACACGCGCGGCTTGCTCGAGAGCGTGCCGCGGCCGGGGCCGGGCCGACGGCGGCTCCAGACGATCGAGGGGATGGTGCCCGATCTGCGCGCGCTGCCCCCGGGGTGCCGGTTCGCGGCGCGCTGCGGCCTTCGCGTGGAGCGCTGCACCCGCGAGGAGCCGCGGGCCGAGGAAATCGCCCCCGGGCGGCGCTCGGCGTGCTTCCGTGCCCGCGAGGTGTCGCCGTGAGCGACAGGGATCTCTTCCAGGGGCCGGCGGCGCGCCCCGCCGCCGTCGACAAGAAGGACGAGAGCGCGGCCGAGGGCGCGGCGCGGGGTCGCACGCTCGCCGCCACCGAGCGCGTCGCCAAGTACTTTCCCGTCGAGGCCGGGTGGTTCGGGCGCCGCGGTCGCTTCGTCCGCGCGGTCGACGGCGTGTCGATCTGGGTGCGCCGCGGCGAGACGCTGGGCCTCGTGGGCGAGAGCGGCTGCGGCAAGAGCACGCTCGGCCGCCTGATGCTGCGCCTGCTCGACCCGTCGTACGGTCGGGTGCTGTTCGACGGCCAGGACCTGACGCACAAGTCTCAGCGGGACCTGCGCCCGCTGCGGCGGCGGATGCAGGTCATCTTCCAGGACCCGTACTCGAGCCTGAACCCCCGCATGACCGTCCGCGAGATCGTGGGCGAGGCGATCCGCGTGCACAAGCTCGCGGACGGCCGCGCCGACGAGGAGCGGCGCATCGCCACGCTGCTCGAGCGCGTGGGCATGCGGCGCGACGCGCTCGACCGCTACCCGCACGAGTTCTCGGGCGGACAGCGCCAGCGCATCGGCATCGCGCGCGCGCTCGCCGTCGAGCCGGAGTTCATCGTCTGCGACGAGCCGATCAGCGCGCTCGACGTCTCCATCCAGGCGCAGATCATCAACCTGCTGATGGAGCTGCAGGACTCGCTGGGCCTGTCGTACCTGTTCGTCTCGCACGACCTCAAGGTCGTGGAGCACGTGAGCCACCGCGTCGCGGTCATGTACCTCGGCAAGATCGTCGAGCAGGCCGCGGCGGCCGCTCTGTACGCGGAGCCGAAGCACCCGTACACGCGCGCGCTGCTCGCCGCGGCCCCCCAGACGGACCCCGATCGCAAGCGAGTGCGCCTGGCGCTCGAGGGCGACGTCCCCTCCCCCATCGATCCGCCCCCGGGGTGCGCGTTCCACCCACGCTGCCCCCGCGCCATCAAGGGTCAGTGCGACAAGGAGGCCCCCCGCTTCGAGGAGACCTCGGCGGGCAGCGGGCACCGCTTCGCCTGCTGGAACCCCGAGGGTTGAGATCGTTCGTGACGAACCCCTGACGTTCTCCTTCCGCAGAATGCGCTACCGACAGAGGACGTGACGAGCCCGTCCACCCTCCAGGGCACCTGGGACACCGACCGCGCGAGCGAAGCGCCGCGCCGGGCGCAGCTCCGCCCCACCAACTACGCGCGCAGCATCTTCCACTTCAGCTCCGCGGCCGTCGGGCTGACGTGCGTGGCGTTTCTGCCCTCACGCGGCTGGCTGACGTTCATCGCGGTGGGCTTCGCGGCGTACTCCTGGAGCATGGAGGTCGGCCGGCGCATCAGCCCCGCGCTCAACGACCGCCTCATGCGGTTCTACGGTCCCGTCGCGCACGCCCACGAGCGCTATCGGGTCAACTCCGCCACCTGGTACGCGACGTCGCTCGTCGTGCTCGCGCTGGCGGCGTCACGCCCCGCGATGATGGCCGCGCTCGCCGTGCTTGGCGTCGCGGACCCCATCGCCGCCCTCGTCGGTCGCCGCTGGGGGCGCCGCGAGCTGCGAGCCGGGCGCTCGCTCGAAGGGACGCTGGCCTTCATCGCGTCGGGGTCGCTCGCCGCCGCGATCGCGCTGATCGTCGTGGCCTCCGGCCCCGTCGGGAGCATCGCGGGCCTGGCGGCCGTCGCCGGCTTGACGGGCGCGGTGGCGGAGCTCTTCTCGACACGCCTGGACGACAACCTGACGATCCCGGTGTCCGTCGGCCTGGTCGTCACGGCGGCGTCCCTCGTCGTGGCCTGAGCGACTGCGCGCGGGGTGTCCGGGCGCGCGGCCAAGCGCCCTCCGGGGGCCGAGCCTCGTGCTAGTAAGCGCTCGATGACCTTGCCCGCCCGTATCGGTCGCTACGACGTCGAGCGACTGCTCGGCGAGGGCGGCATGGGGCGGGTGCTGCTCGGGCGAGACACCGTCCTCGGTCGAAGGGTCGCGCTCAAGATCCTGCGCGACGACCTGGGCCTGACGCCGGAGCACAAGGCGCAGCTCGTCGAGCGCATGCGGCACGAGGCCCGCGCGGCGGCGGCGCTGTCGCACCCGGGCATGGTGACGCTCCACGACATGGGCGAGGACGACGCCGTCGGCCTCTTCCTCGTCTTCGAGCTCCTCGAGGGGCCGACGCTGCGCGAACGGCTGCAGCGCGGCCCGCTGCCCCCCCGCGACGTCGCCGCGCTCGCCCGCACCCTCGGCGCCGCGCTGTCGCACGCGCACGATGCCGGCGTGCTGCACCGCGACGTGAAACCCGAGAACATCATGCTGACCCCGCTCGGCGCCGAGCTCACCGACTTCGGCATCGCGCGCCTGCCTGACTCCACGCTCACGCGTGGTACCGCCGTGCTGGGCACGCCCGCGTACAGCGCCCCGGAGGTGCTCGGGACCGGCAGCTTCAGCCCGCGCAGCGATCAATTCTCGCTGGCCGCCACGCTCTACGAGGCGCTCACGGGCGAGCGCGCCTTCGCGGGCGACGACGCCCTGACCGTCGCGACGCGCGTGGCCATGGCCAAGCCCACGGCGCCGACGCAAGTCCTGCCCATGCTCGCCGGCTTCGCGCAGCTCGACGTCATCCTCGATCGCGCGATGGCCAAGGACCCCATGGCCCGCTTCGCCTCGTGCGAGACCTTCTGCACGCACCTCGCCGCGGAGCTCGAGGGCGCGGGGGCGATCGTGACGCCGCTGTCGCGGATGTCGCTCGTCCCGCGCGCGACGCGGCGATGGCAGAATGCGGCGGCACTGGTCGCGCTCGGCGTCATCGCGACCCTCCTCGTGGCCGGTCGCACCGAGCGCCCCGAGTCGCGCGGCGCGTCGCTGCGCGAGGTCGCGAACGCGTTCGCCGCCGCCGCCGCCGGGCCGACGCGGACGAGCGCGGTCACGACGACGCCGGTGACGCACCGGTTCCGTCCGGTCCCCTCGGCGAGCGCGGGACCGGGCGCGAGCGCGACGCCCGCGGTCGACGTCGTGGAAGACGCGGGCGCAGCGGCGGTCGATCCCTGAGCGAGCACGACGCGCGGCGCCAGCGACGCGTCGTGACCCCGTGCTATTTCGAGCATGGGGCTCTAGACTCCGCCGCCCCGATGCCGGCCGATCAACCCATGCCCCCCACGCCCGACACGACGCCTGGGCCGCCGCCGACGCGCGCGAGCTCCGACCTCGATCGGCTCGCGGAGCTATACCGCCAGATGCTCCTCGTCCGGCGCGTCGAGGAGGAGAGCGCGCGCGCGTACGCCGAGGGCAAGATCGGCGGGTTCCTCCATCTCTACATCGGACAGGAGGCCGTCGCCGTCGGCGCCCTCGCGGCACTGCGGCCCGAAGACTACGTCGTCACAACGTACCGCGACCACGGCATCGCGCTCGCCAAGGGGATGACGCCGCGCGCGCTACTCGCCGAGCTGTTCGGCAAGTCGACCGGCTGCTCGCGCGGCCTCGGCGGCTCGATGCACATGTTCGATCGAGAGCACAACATGCTCGGCGGCTACGGCATCGTGGGCGGGCACATCCCGCTCGCTGCGGGCGTGGCCTTCGCGAGCAAGTACCGGGCGGATGGACGCGTGACGGTCTGCTTCTTCGGCGAGGGGGCCGTCAGCATCGGGGGCTTCCACGAGGGGCTCTCCCTCGCGGCGCTCTGGAAGCTTCCGATCGTCTTCATCTGCGAGAACAACGAGTACGCGATGGGCACGCCGCTGTCTCGTTCGATGTCCGTCGAGGACGTATCGCTCAAGGCGCTCGGCTACGGCATGGATCGCGACCGCTTCGTGGTCGACGACGTGCTCGAGGTCGAGCGGCGCATCGGCGAGGCCGTCAAGCGCGCCCGCGAGGAGAGCCTGCCGACGCTCGTCGAGGTGCGCACGTACCGCTTCCGCGGGCACTCGATGAGCGATCCGGCCAAGTACCGGACGCCGGCGGAGCTCGAGGAGCGCAAGCAACGCGACCCGCTGGCGCGCGCGCGCGCGTCGCTCGTCCAGCGCGGTCTCGACGAACAACGCGTCGAGGCCCTCGAGCGCAGCGTCGAAGCCGAGGTAGCCGACGCCGTGAAGTTCGCCAACGAGAGCCCCGAGCCCACGCTCGCGGATCTCGAGCCCACCACGTACAAGGGCCCGTTCGCCTACTGACAGCGACTGACAGAGACCGACGACGATGGCGCGCACGCTGAGATTCCGGGAGGCCCTTCGCGAGGCCATGATCGAGGAGATGGACCGCGACGAGCGCGTGTTCCTCATGGGCGAGGAGGTGGGCCACTACCAGGGCGCCTACAAGGTCAGCGAGGGCATGCTCGACCGCTTCGGCGACAAGCGCGTCGTCGACACGCCCATCGCCGAGTCGGGCTTCGCCGGCATCGGCGTCGGCGCTGCGATGGTGGGCCTGCGTCCGATCATCGAGTTCATGACGTGGAACTTCAGCGCCGTCGCGTTCGACCAGATCCTCAACAACGCGGCGAAGGTCCGGCAGATGTCGGGCGGCCAGTTCGAGTGCCCGATCGTCTTCCGCGGTCCGAACGCCAGCGCGCGGCAGGTGGGGAGCCAGCACAGCCACGCGATGGAGCACTTCTACGCGACGGTCCCGGGCCTCAAGGTGGTGGCACCCGCCTTCCCCGCCGACGCCAAGGGGCTCCTCAAGACGGCGATCCGCGACGACAACCCCGTGCTCGTGATGGAGTCCGAGACGCTCTACGCGGTCAAGGGGGACGTCCCGGACGGAGAGCACCTGGTCGAGCTCGGGCGCGCGCACGTGGTACGTCCCGGGCGCGACGTGACGCTCGTGGCGTACTCGCGCATGACGCACGTGGCGCTGGAGGCGGCCACAGATCTCGAGAAGGAGGGGGTCTCGGCGGAAGTAGTCGATCTGCGCTCGCTGCGCCCGCTCGACGAAGGCACGATCGTCGCGAGCGTGGAGCGGACGCACCGGCTCGTGGTCGTTCACGAGGGGTGGCCGTACGGCGGCGTGGGCGCGGAGATCGCGGATCGCGTGCAGCGCCTCGCCTTCGACGCCCTCGACGCGCCCATCCTGCGCGTCACGACGCTGGACGTCCCGATGCCCTACAGCGCGAAGCTCGAACAGGCGTGCATGCCGCAGAGGGACCGCGTCATTGACGCCGTGCGGCGCACCTTGGCGCGGGGGACCAACTGACATGGCGAAGCTCCTCGAGATGCCCAAGCTGTCGCCCACCATGGAGGAGGGCGTGCTCTCCGCGTGGCACAAGAAGGAGGGCGATGCGATCGCCGTCGACGACCTGCTCGCCGAGGTCGAGACGGACAAGGCGACGATGGAGTTTCGCGCCTTCGATCGGGGGACGCTGCTCAAGCTCCTGGTCGAGCCCGGCGCGCAGGTGAAGCTCGGCCAGGCCGTCGCGATCGTCGGCTCGCCCGGCGAAGACGTGTCCTCGCTCGCTGCGCAGGTCGGCGCGCCGGCGGCGGCCGCGCCCGCCACCCCGCCGGCGCCG
>JAJYCT010000152.1 GCA_021778125.1 Myxococcales bacterium | reverse complement strand
GCTCTATACCGACCGGTGAAGGGCCTCAACGGCTCGGTCGAGGCTCTATACCGGTCCGTGAAGGGCCTCAACCGCTCGGTCGAGGCTCTATACCGGTCGGTGAAGGGCCTCAACGGCTCGGTCGTGGCTCTATACCAGTCGGTGAAGGGCCTCAACGGCTCGGTCGAGGCTCTATGCCGGTCGGTGAAGAGCCTCAACGGCTCGGTCATGGCTCTATACCGGTCGGTGAAGGGCCTCAACGGCTCGGTCGAGGCTCTATACCGACCGGTGAAGGGCCTCGACGGCTCGGTCATGGCTCTCTACAGCTCCGTCGACGTGCCGGCTGACGCCGCGAAACCGTCGTTGAGGCCGCCGCCCGGGACGGTGAGGGCGCGGTTCTCGCGCCCGGCAAGCTGCTCCAGGTCGACTGGGCCGACTTCGGCTACGCGCTCCCCGGCTGCGCCCGGCGCGTGAGCGCCTTCGTGGCCCGGCTCGCCCACTCCCGCTGCCTCTTCATCACCTTCCCCCTGAGCCAGGCGATGGGCTCCTTCCCGCGCTGCATGGACGCGGCCCCGCGAAATCCAGCCCGTGACGGATGGCGGAGGCCCATGCTAAATCGATCGCATGGCGGAGTTGGTCTTGGAAGGGGAGTGCCGCGGCAGCCAGCGCGTCGCGCCGGGCCGGATCGAGTTGCTGTTTCAGGGTCGCCTCTCGCCGCTCGAGCTGTCCGAGGTCGAGGTCGGCGCGCCCGCTGCAACCATCGATAGACGGCCTGCACGATCGCCCGATCGGCGGGGCCGGACTTGAAGCTCATCCGCAACACCGGCAGCGACCGCGTCGTCGATCTCGTGTCGACCGGGTTGGCGGCGAGCCAGTCGCTCGACATCGTCACGCCGCATCTGTCGATCTTCGGCTTCGCCGCCCTGCGCGAGACTCTGGCGCGCATCGCGAGCACTCGCATGATCCTCCCGCCCGCCGGCAGCGATCTCATGCTCCTGGGCGGCGAGGCCGACCGAGCCGCGAGGAATCGCCTTCAGGCTCGGTGGTTCGCGAAGAGCTGCGAGAAGTGGCTTCGAGAAAGCGTCGACCTGCGACCCACGGCGGCATCGGTTCCCCAAGGGACCCTGCTGGTCCGCGACGCGGACGGCCAGCCGCAGCGGGCCGTGTACGGCGCGTTGTCTCTCACCACGACCGGGCTTGGGGTCACGCCGGGGAATCCGCTCAGCCTGATCCAGGCCTCCGAGACCGTCGCGGAAGCACGGCCTCTCGGCACGTGGTTCGAGGCGCAGTGGGCGAGCCTCACGCCGAAGCCGGCCGAGAAGCAATGCGTCCTCGATTCGCTGCACGCGCTGGCGGCGCACCGCGGCGCCCATTCCTTGTACGCCCTCATCCTCCACCGGCTCTTCGGCGCGCGCGAGGAGGCCCTGGACGAGGACCGGATCGTCAAGTCCGCCACCGGCATCCGCGACACGGTCGTCTGGAAGAAGCTCTACAAGTTCCAGCGGGATGGCGTGGTTGGCGCGATCGACAAGCTCGACCGCTTCGGCGGCTGCATCCTCGCGGACAGCGTGGGCCTCGGAAAGACGTTCGAGGCCCTTGCCATCATCAAGTACCACGAGCTCCGGAACGATCGCGTGCTCGTCCTGGTACCCAAGAGGCTGCGCGACAACTGGACCCTCTACAAGGCGAACGACCGCCGGAACTTCCTCGCCCCCGATCGCTTCAACTACGACGTCCTGAACCACACCGACCTGTCTCGCGGCGGTGGCCTGTCGGGCGACATCGACCTCGCGCACGTCAACTGGGGGAACTACGACCTCGTCGTCATCGACGAGTCACACAACTTCCGCAACAAGAAGACGCCGCGTGCGGGAAGCGAGACCCGCTACGACCGCTTGATGCGCAAGATCATCCAGGAGGGCGTCAAGACGCGCGTCCTCATGCTCTCGGCCACGCCGGTGAACAACCGGATGGCCGACCTTCGCAACCAGATCGCCTTCGCCACCGAGGGCGACGACACGGCCCTGATTGACCACGGCATCGCCAGCATCGACAGCACCACGCGGCTGGCGCAGAAGCAGTTCAACCGGTGGCTCGGGCTCGACGACGCCGAGCGCACGCCGGCGCGCCTGGTCGAGATGCTCGGCTTCGACTACTTCACGTTGCTCGACCTGCTCACGATCGCCCGCTCGCGGAAGCATGTGGAGAAGTACTACGGGATCAGCGAGACCGGCCGATTTCCGACGCGACTGAAGCCCATCAACATCAAGGCCGACGTCGACAGCGCCGGTGAGCTCCGGTCGATCCGGGACATCAACCAGGAGATCCGCCGCCTCAATCTCTCTTCGTACGTGCCCCTGCGCTACGTGCTGCCGCACAAGCAAGAGGCCTACGACAAGAAGTACAGCACCGAGGTCAAGGGCGGCACCGGCTTCTTCAGGCAGGTCGACCGCGAGGAAAGTCTGATTCACCTCCTGCGCGTCAACGTGCTCAAGCGCATGGAGAGCGCCGTGCCTTCGTTCGCCCTCACGGTCGAGCGGCAGCTTCGAGACGTGGAGGCCACGTTGGCGCGCATCGAAGAGCGGCCCGATTCGGTCGAGGAGATCGAAATCGAGGACGTGGACTTCGACGACCCTGGCGTCGAGAGCCTACTGGTCGGGCGCAAGGTCAAGGTCCTGTTGAACGACGTGGATCTCATCCGCTGGAAGCAGGATCTGGTCGAGGACCGAAACCGCCTCGCGACGCTCGTCTCCGCGGCGCGCCAGGTGGACGCAGGTCGCGACGCCAAGCTCGCGGAGCTGCGCAAGGTCATCGAGCACAAGTGCCGGAACCCGATCAACCCAGGCAACCGTAAGGTCATCGTCTTCACCGCCTTCGCCGACACCGCCCGCTATCTCTACGAGCAGGTCGCCCCCTGGGGCAAGGAGACCCTTGGTCTCGAGACGGCGCTGGTCACGGGGACCGGAGGCAACCGGACGACGCTGCCCCGCCTACGGAGCGACCTGGCCTCGATCCTCACGGCGTTTGCCCCACGAGCCAAAGAGAGGCAAGACGACTTCGCGAGCGAAGGCGACATCGATCTGCTCATCGCCACCGACTGCATCTCCGAGGGCCAGAACCTCCAGGACTGCGACTGCCTCATCAACTACGACATTCACTGGAATCCGGTCCGCATCATCCAGCGATTCGGCCGCATCGACCGCCTCGGCTCGCCCAACGAACGCATCCAGCTCGTCAACTTCTGGCCCAACATGGAGCTGGAGGAGTACATCAACCTCGAGCAGCGCGTGAGCGGCCGAATGGTGCTGCTCGACATCTCGGCGACCGGCGAGGAGAACCTGATCGAGCAGCAGTCTGGCAATCAGATGCACGACCTCGAGTATCGCCGCAAACAGCTACTCCGGCTCCAGGACGCCGTCATCGACCTGGAAGACCTCTCGACGGGCGTGTCCATCGCCGACCTCACGCTCACCGACTTTCGGATCGACCTCGCCGAGTACGTCCGGGCCCATCCGGGCCTGCTCGAAGGTCTGCCGCTCGGTGCTTCCGCGGTCACGACGGCAGCCGCTGCCGACGTGCCGCCGGGCGTCATCTTCTGCCTGCGGGCGGAGGGCGACGCAGCCCGGCGAGCGTTCGAGCCGGGCTACCCACTTGCTCCGCACTATCTCGTCCACGTCGGAGACGACGGCGCCGTTCTCCTGCCGTTCCCCCAGGCCAAGCGGATCCTCGATCGGCTCAAGCGGGTCTGCATCGGGCGCGACCTGCCGGACGCTGCGGCCTGCGCCCGTTTCGACAGGGCGACGCGGCAAGGCGAGGACATGGAGGCCGCGCGGCGGCTGCTGGCCGCCGCGGTCGCTTCGGTCGTCGGCAAGAGGGAAGAGGCGGCCGTCGCCAGCCTCTTCACGCCCGGCGGCACCCACGCGCTAGAGGGCGAGTTCGCCGGCATCAACGACTTCGAGGTCGTGGCGTTCCTGGTCATCCTGCCGGAGACGGCCACGTGACTGCCGCGGACGTCATCGCCGCGCTCGACATGCCGTCGGGCGCGCGTGTGGACCGACGCGTCCCTAAGAAGTTGCTGGTGGAGAACGGCGCACCCACCGCTGCCGACAAGCGCAAGATCAACGAGGGCATCGAGGAGGTCTTCTGGTTGGCTGCCCTCAAGCCCACGACCATGGGCGTCCCGGAATTCCGCGATGGGACGCGCGACTATCTCGAGATCGCGGTCCTCGGCGCCGTGCTCCGCGCCACCGCCCAGGCCACGAGGCTTGCCGAGCTCATCCACCGCGCGGTGCCGTACCCCGTGCTGCTCATCGCCACGCAGGGCGACGCGCTGGCGATCTCGCTCGCCCACAAGCGCCGCTCGCAGGGCGAGGCGGGTGCGACCGTGCTCGACGGCGCGCTGGTCGCGGCCGACCTTGGCGCGTCTCTCAGCGGAGAGCCAGGTGCCGCCTTCCTGGTCCACATGGCCATCGCTCGGCAACCCCACGTCGACCTGTTCGCGCTGTACCAGGGCTGGTTGGACACCGTCGTGGCGCTTCTCGCCGCCCAGGTGACCGGGACCTTCACCGCCGCGCCGTCGCGCGAGATGGCTGCCGCCCGTCGGACGGCCCTCGCCGACTGCGAACGGCTCGAGGCCCGGATGGCCAGCCTGCGCGCCGTCGCAGCAAGGGAGCCTCAAGTCGCCCGCCAGGTGGAGTTGAACCTGGAGCTCAAGCGCATTCAGGCCGAGCACGCGGCCACCCGAGCCAAACTATGACCACCGAGGCCACGATGAGGAAGCTGACCGCCGAGGACCCCGAAACCCGATCCGCCGATGTCCTGGCGAGCAACATCGAGCAGTTGAAGACGTTGTTCCCCGAGGCCGTGACCGAAGGGCGCATCGACTTCGACGTGCTCAAGCAACTCCTCGGTGGGGCGGTCGATGGGCGCGAGGAGAAGTACGGCCTCAACTGGCACGGCAAGCGCCGCGCCCGGCAGCTCGCGCTGACCCCCTCAAACGGCACGCTGCGCCCCTGCCCCGAGGACAGCGTCGACTGGGACACCACCCAGAACCTCATGATCGAGGGCGACAACCTCGAGGTCCTGAAGCTCCTCCAGAAGAGCTACGCGGGAAGGGTGAAGCTCATCTACATCGACCCGCCGTACAACACGGGCAAGGACTTCGTCTATCCCGACAAGTACGACGACAACCTATCGACGTATCTGCGCTACACCGGCCAGGTGAGCGACGAGGGCTTCAAGACCTCGTCGAATACCGAGGCGTCGGGGCGCTTCCACACGAACTGGCTGAACATGATGTACCCGCGGTTGAAACTGGCCAAGGCGCTGTTGAGTCGCGACGGACTGATCTTCATCTCGATCGATGATGGAGAGGTCGGCTCGCTGCGCGAGATCTGCGACGATGTTTTTGGCGAGGAGTGCCTTATCTGTCAGTTCGTGTGGATTAAGAAGCGAAAGGGAAGCCATCTCTCGGATACGCACCGCTCCATGACGGAATATGTGCTGGCCTATGCGCGCACCAAGGAGGGCCTGGCCCTTTATGGCGAAGGGGCATATTCGGACAAGCTTCAACCTCTGGTGAAGAAGACCAACACCGTCAAGGAGCTTTGTTTTCCTGCTTGCACAGTCACAACAACCCTCGACGACGGCGAGTATGCTGCTGGCGATCGCGGTGAGGGCGAGTCGCGTCTGAAGTTTCTGACACCGTTCGCGGTCGCCGACGGAGCCATCGCCGGCGCGCTTCAAGTGAGCGGGCCGTTCGTGTGGACTCAGGCGAAACTCAATGCGGAGATGGCGCTCGGAACGTCAGTGCACCTTTCCTCGAGGTTTGGATTCAACGTGGGTCGTCACGATCAAGCCGAGAAGTTCAAGGCGCCCTCGAGCCTCATCGACAAGGCAGGAACGAACGAGGACGCATACGAGGAACTGGCAAGCCTGTTCGGCGTGGAGCGCGTCTTCGCCTTCGCGAAGCCCGTCTCGTTGATTCGCTATTTGGTGCAGACGGTCACTAACTCGGTGAGATCGGGGATCGTTCTCGACTTCTTCGCTGGCTCCGGCACGACCGCTCACGCGGTGGCCTCGCTCAACGTAGCGGACGGCGGCAACCGACGCTTCATTCTAGTTCAACTCCCGCAGAGGCTCGATCCTGATGAAGCAGAGCACCGGGTGGCTGCTGAGTTCTGCGCTGGACTACGGAAGCCGCTCAACGTCGCGGAGATCACGAAGGAGCGCCTTCGCCGCGCTGCCAAAAAGATCAAGACCGAAAGTCCCATGTTTGCGGGCGACCTCGGGTTCCGCGTGTTCAAGCTCGATTCCAGCAACATACGCGAGTGGGACCCGGACCGAAACAACCTTCCCGCGAGCCTCGAAGAGTCGGTGGATCACCTCAAGGCCAATCGCACCGAGGCGGACATCCTGTACGAGCTGCTTCTCAAGCTTGGGCTCGATCTCTGCGTGCCGATCGAGAAGAAGAGACTCTCTGGCAAGGACGTGCACAGCGTCGGTGGCGGCGTCTTGATCGTCTGCCTCGCCGACGAGATCACGCGCGATCAGGTCGGGCCGCTGGCCGAGGGCATCGTCGCCTGGCACGAGGCCCTCGCGCCCGCGGGCGACACCACCTGCGTCTTCCGCGACAGCGCGTTCGCCGACGACGTGGCCAAGACGAACCTCGCCGCCATCCTCGAGCAGCACGGGCTGGCCAACGTGCGGAGCCTGTAGCCCATGGCCGAGAGCGCCGAGGCCACGGGCGAGCTCATCTTCTACCGGACGGAGGATGGACAAACACGCCTCGAGTGCCGCTTCGTCGGGGAGACGCTCTGGCTCACCCAGGCGCTGATGGGGGAGCTCTTTCAGAAGGACGTGCGCACGATCAACGAGCACCTTCGCAACCTCTTCGAGGAGGGCGAGCTGGACCCGGGGGCAACCATCCGGAAATTCCGGATCGTTCGCCGGGAGGGGTCCCGTGACGTCGCCCGCGAGATCGACCACTACAACCTCGACGCCATCCTGGCCGTCGGCTACCGCGTCCGGTCCCCGCGCGGCACCCAGTTCCGCATCTGGGCCTCCGAGCGGCTGCGCGAGTATCTGGTGAAAGGCTTCACCCTGGACGACGAGCGGCTGAAGAGCCCACCCGTCGAGGGTTCGGGCGCTCCCGACTACTTCGACGAGCTGCTCGAACGCATCCGGGACATCCGGGCGAGCGAGCGGCGGGTCTACCTCCGCGTGCGCGAGATATTTGCCCTGGCCGCCGACTACGATCCCCAGCGCGCCGCGGTGGCCACCTTCTTTCAGACCATCCAGAACAAGCTGCACTACGCCGCCACCGGGATGACGGCGGCCGAGCTGATCGCCGCGCGGGCCGACAACGCGCAGCCGAACATGGGCCTGACCACCTGGAAGGGGGCGGCGGTGCGCAAGGCCGATGTCGCGGTCGCCAAGAACTACCTGAACCACGACGAGATCAGCGAGTTGAACCGCATCGTCGTCATGTGGCTCGACTTCGCCGAGGACCAGGCGCGGCGGCGCAGGCAGATCTTCCTCCGCGACTGGCAGACCCGTCTCGACGACTTCCTGCGCTTCAACGAGCGCGACGTTCTGGAGCACAAGGGCCGCGTCAGCAAGGCCGACGCCAATGCGCGAGCCGAGGCCCAATACGAGCGATTCGCGGAGCGGCGCAGGGCGCTGCTGGAAGCCGAGGCCGAGCGCGCCCAGCAGCAGGCGCTGGAGGAGGCGGCCAGGGCGCTCCCGGCGCCGAAGCAGAAGCCCGGTCGCAAGGCGAAGGGGCGCAAGCCATGAAGCTCCACTTCGAGCCCAACCTCGACTACCAGCTCCAGGCCATCGAGGCCGTGTGCGACCTGTTCCGGGGCCAGGAGATCTGCCGCACGGAGTTCACCGTCACCCGCGACGTGACCGACCCGCAGATGGGGCTGTCCTTCGCGGGAGATGCTCTGGGCGTCGGCAACCGACTCAGCCTCCTCGACGACGAGTTGCTCGAGAACCTTCGCGAGGTGCAACTTCGGAACGGCCTGCCGCCCTCCGGCGCGCTCACCTCCGGAGACTTCACGGTGGAGATGGAGACGGGAACCGGCAAGACGTACGTCTACCTGCGCACCATCTTCGAGCTCAAGAAGCGCTACGGCTTCACGAAGTTCGTCGTCGTGGTCCCGTCGGTCGCGATCAAGGAGGGTGTCTACAAGTCGCTGCAGATCATGGAGGAGCACTTCAAGGGCCTCTATGCCGGCGTGCCGTTCGACTACTTTCTCTACGACTCCGCGAAGCTCGGACAGGTCCGCAACTTCGCCACCAGCTCCCAGGTTCAGGTGATGGTGGTGACCGTCGGCGCCATCAACAAGAAGGACGTCAACAACCTCTACAAGGACAGCGAGAAGACCGGCGGCGAGAAGCCCATCGACCTGATCAAGGCGACGCGGCCGATCGTCATCGTGGATGAGCCCCAGAGCGTCGATGGCGGGCTCTTGGGCGCCGGGAAGACCGCCCTCGCCGAAATGAACCCGCTCTGTACTTTGCGCTACTCGGCGACCCACGTGGACAAGCACCACATGGTCTACCGGCTCGATGCCGTGGATGCCTACGAGCGCAAGCTCGTGAAGCAGATCGAAGTGGCGGCGGCGACCGTGGAGGACGCCAACAGCAAGCCCTACGTGCGCGTGCTGAAGGTCGCGAACAGGCGGGGCACCATTTCGGCCAAGGTCGAGCTCGACGTGCAGGCCGCAGGCGGCATCACGCGTCGAGAAGTCACGGTGCAGGACGGCGACAAGCTCGAGCAGACCACCGGGCGCGCGATCTACGCCGACTGCCGCATCGGCGAGATTCGGGTCGCCAAGGGCGAGGAGTACCTGGAGCTGCGCGTTCCGGGGGGCGAGCAATACCTGAGGTGCGGCGAAGCCTGGGGCGACGTGGACGCCCTCGCCGTCCAGCGAGAGATGATCCGCCGCACCATCCGCGAGCACCTCGACAAGGAGAGGCGCCTGCGCCCGCAGGGCATCAAGGTCCTCTCGCTCTTCTTCATCGACGAGGTCGCGAAGTATCGGCGGTATGCAGCGGACGGCAAGCCGGAGAAAGGCGAGTACGCTCGCATCTTCGAGGAGGAGTACCGGCGTGCCGCGAAGCTCCCGGAGTACAGCACGCTCTTCGCGGAGGTGGACCTCTCACGGGCTGCGGAGGAGGTTCACGACGGCTACTTCTCCATCGACAAGAAGGGCGGCTGGACGGACACCGAGGAGAACAACCAGGGCAACCGCGACAACGCCGAGCGGGCCTACAACCTCATCATGAAGGAGAAGGAAAAGCTCCTGGGGTTCGAGACGCCACTCAAGTTCATCTTCTCCCACTCCGCGCTGAAGGAGGGCTGGGACAACCCCAACGTCTTTCAGATCTGCACCCTTCGCGACATCCAGACCGAGCGCGAACGGCGGCAGACGATCGGGCGCGGATTGCGCTTGTGCGTCGACCAGAAGGGGGAACGCCAGCGGGGCTTCGAGCTGAACACGCTGACCGTCATCGCCAGGGAGAGCTACGAGCAGTTCGCCGAGAACCTCCAGAAGGAAATCGAGAAGGACACGGGGATCCACTTCGGCGTCGTCGAGCAGCACAACTTCGCGGCAATCGCCGTTACTGGCTCCGAGGGGACCGCCCAGCCGCTTGGCTTCGAGCGGTCGAAGGCGCTGTGGGAGGCCCTCAACGCAGCCGGGCACATCGACGTCAAGGGCAGGGTTCAGGACTCGCTCCGGAAGGCGCTTGGTGACGGCACGCTCCGGGTGCCGGAGTCGTTCGAGGCACAGCGCGATCAGATCACGACCGTGCTCAAGAAGCTCGCCGGCCGGCTCGACATCAAGAACGCCGATGACCGCCGACGAATTCTCACGCGACAAGCGGTCCTTCATGGCGCCGAGTTCAAGGCGCTCTGGGATCGCATCAAGCACAAGACCAGCTACCGCGTGGCGTTCGACAACGCGAAGCTGATCGAGAGCTGTACCCGGGCGTTGCGGGATGCTCCGGCGGTGGCCAAGACTCGCTTGCAGTGGCGCAAGGCGGACATCGCCATCGGCAAGGCCGGAGTCGACGCCACGGAGCGCGAGGGCGCGGCCACCGTCCTACTGGAGCAGGGCAAGTTCGAGCTGCCCGATCTGCTCACGGACCTCCAGGATCGGACGCAGCTCACGCGCCGCACGATCCAACGGGTGCTGAACGACAGCGGCCGCCTCGACGACTTCAAGCTAAACCCGCAGCAGTTCATCGAAGTCGCCGCCGAGGCCGTCAACCGATGCAAGCGCTTGGCTGTGGTGGACGGCATCAGGTACCAGCGGCTCGGCGACGATTGCTTCTACGCGCAGGAGCTGTTCGAGACCGAAGAGCTGACCGGCTATCTCAGGAACCTCATGGAGGCGAAGAGGTCGGTCTACGAACAGGTGGTCTACGACTCCGAGCCGGAGAGAGCCTTCGCCGATCAGCTCGAGAAGAACAACGCGATCAAGGTCTACGCGAAGCTGCCCGGGTGGTTCACGGTTCCAACGCCGCTCGGCGGGTACAACCCTGACTGGGCCGTGCTGGTCGAGAAGGACGGCGGGGAACGTGTCTACTTCGTGGTTGAGACCAAGAGCAGCGCCTTCCTGGACGACCTGCGGGATAAGGAGCGAGCCAAGGCGAGCTGCGGTCAGGCTCACTTCGATGCGCTTCGCGTCGGCGAGGCACCAGCGACCTACCTCCTGGCGCATTCGGTCGATGAAGTCCTGACTCGCGGGTCGTCAAAGTGAGCGGAGAGAAGGCGGACTACTGGAGCCGCCCAAGTCTCGCCGGACTCTTGGACAGCTTTTCGGAGGTCGAGCGGGAAAGGCTCGGGCGCATTTACCGCGAGTCCCGGAAGGCCAAGCGGCCCGGCGGCTTCGTGGCCGAGGTCGCCGGCGACTCGATGAACCGCGTGGCACCGGACGGCGCGTGCTGTCCGTGGTCGCGGCTCGGCGAGGCGGACGGGCGATGACGACACCGCGGCCGGGAGGCGGTCCGACCGATCCGAGCCGCATCATCGCGTCGCTCGCGCGCGACCAGGTGAACCTCGACCTCAAGATCGGTCTCGTCGAGGAGCGGAGACACGAGCTCGTCGCGCTCCTTGATCGCGTCTGGCCAGCTTGGGGCGAGGCGCTCGCGGCGCTGACGGCGCGCGGTCTCGCGCCGACCCCCGACGGTTGGAACGAGCTCGAAGACGCGCGGCGCGCCGAGGGGCTGCCGCGGCTCCCAGACCAGCTCAACCGGCGAACGGCGGCCGCCCTCGTCGCGCCGCACTCGAAGGCGACGCTCACGGATCGCCGGCTGGGCGCCCTCGGCGAGGCGGAGGCCACGCACGACGGATCGGTGCGGCTCCGACCGCCGCGAGGCCTCGTCGCGATCACGCCACGGGGGAGGGTGGACCTCGCCGCCGTCGCGGCCGTCCTCGGCGAGGTGTCGATCCCGGAGCGTGCCTTCAGGGGAGGCCTCGCCCTCGAAGGAGCGATCCGCGCGGCGCTGCTCGTCGAGAACCTCGGCGCGTTCTGCGATCTTCTCGCCGTCGATGGTTGGCTGCTGGTGCACGTGCCTGGATGGGACACGCCGACGGTCGCTCTCCTGCTCGAGCGGCTGGCCCACGTCCCCGTGATTCACTTCGGCGACCTCGACCCCAACGGCGTCCGCATTGTGCGGCACCTGAGCAGCCTCCGATCCGACCTACGGTGGTTCGTGCCGGCGTTCTGGAGCGAGCTCGTCGACTCCAAGGGGCTCTCTGGCGTCTGGCCCGAGGAGCTGGACCTCGGCGAGGCCCCCGCGCTCGTTCGCGAGCTCGCGAGCCGGGGGCTCTGGCTCGAGCAGGAGCCGCTCGCGGTCGATCCGAGGACGTCGGCGGCGCTGGAGGCGATGTTGTGAAGCCACGGCCGTCCGACGAGTGGCTTTAGCGTGTCTCCGCGAGGAGGGGGTGGCGGGATCG
Organism: Myxococcales bacterium; assembly: GCA_021778125.1. Taxonomy (GTDB): domain Bacteria; phylum Myxococcota_A; class Polyangia; order Polyangiales; family Polyangiaceae; genus Palsa-1150. Next base: position 942 of record JAJYCT010000152.1, on the reverse strand, counting down.
GCGGTCGACCGCGCCCCGGATTGACCGCGACCCACGACGGCGGCAGGCTGCGGCGCCTTGACCCTGGGATCCGCCGCCAAGAGCTCCAAGGAGCCGGTCCGCGCGGTTGGCGTCACGCTCCGGCTCACCCCGCGAGGGCGACTCGTCCTCGACTCCGCCGAGGACGGGGCCGAGCTCGACCCGGCGCGGGCGGCGGCGCTCGAGCGCGCCTTCGCGCGCGGGCCGGGCCACGGCCTCCTCTGGCTCGGGGCGGCCGAGGTGGGGCGGCTCCTTCCGCCGGCCCTCGGCTACTTCCGCGACCTCGGGTCCCGCTTCGTCACCGCGCTCTGCGCGAGGCCCGACGGCGAGGGGCGGCCCGCGCCGCCCGCCCCGCCAGACGACGCCGAGCTCGAGCGGCTCGCCGCCGCGCTCCCGCCGATGCCGGGCGCGGAGTACCTGACCCCGGCCGTGCTCCGCGAGCTCTGGGAGGAGCTCGGCCGTTCGTTCTCGGCCGCGCTCGCCGAGTCGGGCGAGCCGCTCCAGGGCTTCCTCGCGAGCCTCAACCCGGCCTGGCACCTCGTCGGCCGGGTCTGCTTCAACCTCGCCGAGAACCGAAGGGACGAGGAGGCCCCCTTCGCCTTCCTCGCCACCTACGCGACGAGGCTCTCGGCCCACGGCAAGGCGCAGCACGCGCCGCTCGGGCAGGCGCTGCGCGAGTACGCGGGCGAGGCGCAGAAGGACCGGCTCCTGTCGCTGCTGTTGCCGGTGCAGCGCGCCACCCAGCGCTGCGGTTGGCTGCGGGAGCTGGTCGACGCCGGGGAGATCTTCCACCCGCTCCGCTGGACCGCGCCCGAGGCCGCTCGGCTCCTCGGCGACGCCCCGGCGCTCGAGCAGGCGGGCGTCGTCGTCCGCCTGCCCGCGAGCTGGCGCGCCGGCCGGCCGCCGCGGCCGCGGGTGACGGGG
>JAJYCT010000151.1 GCA_021778125.1 Myxococcales bacterium | reverse complement strand
ACCTGGCTGGCCGTGGCGGCCACCGCGCTCCTGGTCGCGGCATGCGGCGGCGGCGGGAGCGGCGAGGGCGAGGAAGGCCCGCCGCGCACCCTGGATCCGGCGGCATGCGCTCCGGCGTAGAACAGGAGTTTTGTCCCCCCCTGCCCCGGCGTGCTGACCACCCACTCGCGGGCCTCGCGGTCGAAGTGCGCGAGCTCCCAGGCGACGGCCCCGAGGCCGACGAGCGCCACGCCCGCGGCGGCGGCGCGCACGGCGCGGGCCGCGCGCCCCTCGAGCGCGGGCAGCGGCGGGAGCGCCAGCAGCACCACGAGCAGGGCGTGGCGCGCCGACACGTACGTCGCCGTGTTCGTGTTGAGCGGCAGCGCGAGGTACATGGCAGCCTGTCCGGCCAGCGCCACGACGAAGGCCAGGAGCGCGCGCCGCGGCCTCGGCCCCGAGCCTCCGAGCAGGACGCCTGCGGCTGCGACGAGCGCGAAGGCGACGAGCAGGACCTCCGGCCACGGATCGGGCAGTCCGGCGTCGAGGTAGTCCGGGAACTGCGCCAGGCGGTCGAGCAGCCCGGGGTTCATCCGGGCCCAGGCGCCCCCGGCCTGGGCCCACGTCACGAGGACGAACGCCGCCGCCCCCACCGCCGCCGGGACCAGCGGCCCGAGGGCGCGCGCGTACGTCGCGAGGCGCGCGGGCCGCCCGGCGAACGCCCAGGCCATCACGGGCGCGAACGTCAGCAGCATCACGAGGCCGTGGAGGTGGGTGAAGAGGGCGGCGACGCTGACGGCCGCCAGGCCCGCAGTCGCGGCGCGCGACGGCCGCTCCGCCGCGACGACGACGAGCGCGAGGCCCCCGAGGAACAGCCCGGTGCCCAGCAGGAAGTTGAGGAACCCCCAGTGCCAGAGGCTGCCGAACGCGAACGGGACGGCCGCGAGCAGCCACACCCGCGGTCGCCGCGTCGCCACGAGCAGCGCGTGGGCCCCGGCGAACGGCGCCACGGTGCAGATCGCCACCACGATCCGCATCGCCGCGCCGAGCGGCAGCACGCGCCCCAGGGCCCAGCCGAGCCAGTAGACGGTCGCGTACGGCCGGTGCAGGAAGTCGGTCGTGTACCTCCCGGCGAAGCCCCACGCGGGGTCCGCGCGGTGCAGCAGGATCGACACCATCGCGTAGTGCTGCGGCAGGTCGACCATCGGCAGGTACCGGAAGGCCAGGCACAGCGCCGCGCACGCCGCGAGGGCCGCCGTCACGAGCAGGTCGTCGGTGCGCTGCGGCCGGGGTCCGGGGGCCGGCGGCGGCTCCGTCGCGTCGAGCACGCTCCGGAGGGTACACCGCCGGCGGCGGTCACGGTCGCTCGCGTGCTCGAGGTCGCCGCGCGCGCCCCTCCTTGGCCGCCCGCGAGGGCCCGTGGTACGCAAGTGCCCATGGATCGTCGCACGTTCCTCGGAGGTGTCGCCGGCGCGGCCGCGGCCGCGACGCTGCTCCGGTCGCCGGAAGCCCGGGCCGACGCCAGGCCGCTGGCGGCCTCCCCGCCCGCCGGCTTCTCGCCGCTGTCGGCCCCGGGCGTCGTCGTCCGCGTGAAGAAGCCCGGCTGCCTCGAGGCCAACGGCATCTACCCCAAGGCCGACGACGCCAGGGAGATGCTGCGCCGCGCCCTCTCCGAGCTCACCGGCAAGGCGAGCCTCGCCGACTCGGTGAAGTCGTTCCTGCACCCGCAGGACAGGGTGTGCGTGAAGGTCAACGGCATCGCCCACGAGAACATGGCGACGAACAAGGAGCTCGTGCTCCCGTTCGTGCAGGCGATGATCGAGGCGGGCATCCCGGGCGCGAACATCACGCTGCTCGAGCAGTACCCGGGCTTCATGCAGGCCACGCGCATCCGTCCCAGGGACGTGCCGGCGGGCGTGACGATGTCGTGGCACTCGAACAACGACGCCACCATGGACTGGCGCCCCATCCCCGGCGGCGGCCGGGCCAAGTTCGTGCGCGTGCTCACCGAGGCGACCGCGCTCGTCAACTTCGCCCTGGTCAAGGACCACTCGATCCAGGGCTACACCGGCGCGCTCAAGAACGTGACGCACGGCTGCAACGTCAACCCCCAGGACTTCCACGAGCGGCACGGCAGTCCGCAGATCGCCATGCTCGCGGCGCAGGACGTCGTGCGCTCGCGCCTGCGCCTCTGCCTCTACGACGGGTTCAAGCTGATGGCGCACGGCGGGCCCCTCTACAAGCAGCCGCAGTACGTCGTCCCCCACGAGGCCGTCTACGCGGCGACCGATCCGGTCGCCCTCGACGCCATCGGCTGGGGCGAGGTCGAGAAGGCCCGGGCCGGCTTCGGCCTCAAGTCGCTGACCGACGAGGGCCGCGAGCCCGCCTACATCCGGGCCGCCGAGAGCCTCGGCCTGGGCATCGCCGATCCGAAGAAGATCACGCTCCGCGAGATCACGCTGTAGCATCCGGATCGTGGGTCAGTACGACTCCGAGCGAACCCGCGTCACGCGCATCACGCGCGAAACGCCCGAGGGCACCGCGCGCCCGGGCGACGCGTTCGTCATCGTCATCTACGGCCCCGACCTCGGCAAGCGCACGCAGCTCGGCACCGCGCCGTTTACCATCGGGCGCTCGTCGAAGAACGATCTGTTCCTCGACCAGGAGAGCGTCAGCCGCAACCACGCGCGCATCTCGTTCGACGGCAGCTTCTACTGGGTGCAGGACCTCGGCTCGACCAACGGCACGTTCGTCAACGAGGAGCGCATCCGCGAGCACCGGCTGGTGGACGGCGACCAGGTCCGCGTGGGCCGCTCGATCCTCAAGTTCATGACGGGCGAGAACGTCGAGGTGCACTACCACGAGGAGATCTACCGCCTGATGACGGTGGACGGCCTCACGCAGGCGTTCAACCGGCGCTACTTCAACGAGGCCCTGGAGCGCGAGTTCAACCGCTCGCGGCGCTACGACCGCGCCCTGTCGCTCATCCTGTTCGACATCGATCACTTCAAGCGCGTCAACGACACCCACGGGCACCTCGCGGGCGACAGCCTGCTGCGCCAGATCGGCACGGCGGTGAGGCCCAGGCTGCGCCGCGACGACATCTTCGCGCGCACGGGCGGCGAGGAGTTCGGCATCCTCTTGCCCGAGATCCCGGTCGACGGCGCCCGCATCACGGCCGAGAAGGTGCGCCGCCTGATCGAGTCGACGCCGCTGCACCACGACGAGCTGGTCATCCCGGTGACGATCAGCCTCGGCGTCGGGCAGCTCGGGGCCGAGGACCCGACGCCCGACGACCTGTACCGCCGCACCGACGAGCGGCTCTACGCCGCCAAAGAGGGCGGGCGTAACCGCGTGGCGGGGTAGGCGCCGCGCGACCGAGCCCGGCCCGAGCGCGTCGACGATCTCCCGGCGCGCACGCGCGCGCTCCCCCTACCCCCCCGTGCACGCCGCCAGCGGCGCCCCCTGCGCGATCCAGAAGCTGAGGGTCTCCAGCTCGTCGAGGCTGAGGGCGGGATACGGCGGGTACGGCATGCCCAGGCCGGTGACGTATTGCGCGAGCGTGGCGCGCTCACCGTCCGCGAGCGGCTTCCAGGGGCGCGAGTGCAGGTTGTGGGCGAGGGGGGTAGACGGGGGCACCGTGAGCAGCAGCTTGTAGACGAGCCAGCTGTCGCCCGGGGCTCCCGTGTCCTGGCCCGAGCCGCGATCGATGATCGGCATGTCGAGGCCGAAGTGCGACGTGGGGGGCTGGGCGACGGCGCGGGGGCCCTGGTTGGCGCCCTGGGCGACCCGGTTGATCGCGGTCGCGAGGATGGCGCGGTCGTCGGAGAGCGCCAGGCCCGCGGGGGGCGCGGCGCCGCCGTGGCACGTCGCGCAGGCGCCTCGCAGGACGGGGAGCACCTCGCTGCAGAAGTCGATCGCGGGCAGCGTCGTCGGGGTCCCGGGGGGCGTCAGGCCGGCGTCGGAGCCCGCGTCGCCGCCGACGGCGCACGTGCCCTGCACGGGGAACTCGAGAAACTCGGGGGTCGAAGGGGCGAGCGGCGCGCCGTCGATCGCGCGCAGGCCGTTGGTGTCGGCGGCGTCGCCGGGCTGGACGAAGTAGACGCGGTAGCTCTGGCAGGGATCGAGCGGCGCCACCGGCACCAGGGTGACCGCGCGCGCGACCGGATCGTAGAGCACGAGAGGCGTGGCGCCGTTGCCCGCCAGATCGGCGAGGACGAACGTCTGCCGCGTGAGGGTCGAGGGCAACAGGAGGCGGTCGAAGAAGAGCTCGATGGTGCCGCCCGACGGCAGCGGCCGGCTCGGCCCCACGTTCGTGTCGACCAGGTGCACCGGCGCGCCGGTCGGGAACGCGGGCTCGTCGCTGCCCCCGCCCAGGTCGCACGCCGAAGACAACCCCCCGAGGACGCTCAGGACTCCGAGTAGAGCTGCAGCTGCTCGCGGACGACTTCCTCGTTCACGCCCGTGCGAAGGTGCTCCTTGAGCACGTCGGCCAGCGTCAGTAGCAGGTCGTCGACCCCCTTGTCCTCGATGAGCTTCTGGAGGAGCTGTCGGGCCTCGCGGCTGTCGTCGGAGCGCAGGAGCTGCCTTACCGTCTCGAGGGAGATCTCGCCCTGGAAATCCAGGTACATGTTCTCCAAGAGGTAGCGCACGAGCTCTTTCACCGTCGTCCTCCTTCACCGTAACCGCAGGGCCACAGGGGATAGGTTCATATCTCCCGGCCGCACGAAGGTGCAAGGAACTTTTGTGCTTTAGCGGCATTGGGCGAGCGCTCCGTCCGTCGGCTCGTGGCACGTGAGGCAGGGACGGGGGTTTCTCCGGAACTGGGTGGCGCACCCCGCCGCGAAGCCGGCCCGGTGCGGGTCGAAGCCGGCGCCGACGCCCAGGGCGCCGTGGCACTGCACGCAGTCGCGCTCGGTGTGGCAGCTCACGCAGGCGTTGAGGTTGCGCTCGGCCTCGAAGCCGTGGTGGCCCGGCCGGAGCGGCGGGTCGCTCCAGATCGTCTTGGGGGGGTGGAAGCGCGCGCTGTCGCGGACGCTGGGGGGGCTCGCCTCGGCGACCCCGACGCGCAGGTGGCAGTCGAGGCAGAAGCTCTGCTCGCGGTGGCAGCTCTGGCACTTCTCCGTCCCCATGCGCGCCTCGATGGGGTGCATCTCCAGGTAGTCGTTGGGGTGGATGCTGCGCGGGCGGACGCGCCCGTCGTGGCAGTCGGTGCAGTAGTCCTCGGTGTGGCAGTTCGCGCAGAAGGGCGCGTCGTCGGCGGCGACGGCCCTGTGGCGCTCGATGAAGTCCGGCCCGTGCTCGGCGTTGTGCAGCCAGCGAGGGGGCCGGAGCGTGCCGGACGCGAACATCGTCTTGATGCGCGTGCCGCGCTCTCCGCGCACGTGGCAGACGTCGCAGGCCCCCTTGGCCTCGCCCCGCGAGGCCGAGTCGGGGCGCTGGTGGCACCCGAGGCAGCCGCGCATGCGCGGGAGCTGGTCGCGCGTCGCGAGCTCGAGCTGCGCGACGTCGCCGTGGCACTTCGCGCAGCCGACGTTGCGGCCGGCGTGGGCGGCGTGGTCGAAGCGCAGGTTGGCGCGCGGCACGTCGAGCGCCGCGACGGCGTTGCCGTCCTGCGGCTTGTAGCCGAGGTGGCAGTAGGCGCACTCGCCGTCGGAGTCGTGGCCGGGCTTGACCGCGGCGAGGTTGGCGTGGCTCGAGCCGTGGCAGCTGTCGCACGCCGTGCCCGCGGGCAGCAGCGAGTCCTGCGCGGAGCGGCTCGTCGTCGCCCCGGGGTGGCAGGTGGCCCACCTGGCGCCCACGGCGCCCGACAGGTGCAGCCGGTGGTTGAAGCGGATCGTCAGGTGCTGCACCGGGAAGATGACGTCGCTCGGGCCGTCGTCCGGGTCCTCGGCGCCCGGGGGCAGCAGCCGGTGAGGCACCTTCTGGTCGTCGGGCAGCGGCGCGACCCCGCGGAGCGTGTCGCCGGCGAGCGCGACGGGCACGACCGCCAGCGCGACGAGCAGCGGAAGGAGCGCGAAGAGCAGCCTCATTTGCCCACCGCCACCTGGAGCCAGACCATCAGGCGAAGGCGCTGTCCGGCCAGTCGGTTCATGTCGTGCTCCCACTCGAACATCGTCTGGGCCTGCCTCGCGAACCGGTAGCCGAGCCCGAGCACGTAGTTCACGCTCGTCGCGTCGCGGTCGGGGCGGAGCTTGTCGGTCCACTGCCAGACGCCCGTGCGCACGTGCGTCACGAAGCGGCCCTCGAACACGCGCTCCGCGCTCACGTCGGCGCCCACGCGGTCGCCCTCGTCGCCCCAGTTGCCCGCGCCGTGCAGCGACACGAGCGTGGCGCCCGTGCGGTAGCGCGCCGACACGGTCCCGCCCTCGTCGAACGGGTGGCCGTTGCTCGGGAACAGGCCGGGCGTCGAGAGGGGGTAGGGCAGGGACGCCGGCTGCAGCTGCGCGGTCTGCACGGTGTAGACGCGCGCGTGGCCGCCCGCGGCCACCTCCACCTGATCGGTCACGTCGAGGCTGGCGTGCACGCCGACGTCGTTCATCGGCTCCCCCGCAAAGAAGTTCCAGATGCTGTCGCCGTCGAACGTGGGCACGTAGTAGTCGTAGTCGGCGCCGATCGTGAGGTGCTTGCCGAGGTAGGCGTCGAGCGAGCCGTACGCCGACGTCACCGCGGAGGCGTACAGGTCGTAGACGACCCCGGCCTTCGCGCCGCCGACGTCGGGCAGGCTCGCGTCGACCGCGTAGCCCAGGCGCTCGGAGGAGATGCGCGCCCCGCCGGTGGTGGCCGCCGGGTACAGGCCGCTCGCGAACTCGGTCGTGTTCACGTCGCCCGTGTCGTAGACGCGCCGGTACGAGAGGCGCCCGTGCACGAAGCTCACGCCGACCGACTCGAGCGCCACGCCGATCGCCGGCGCGATGTTCGCGGGCTGGAACTGCGGGTAGAGCGACGGGTCGTAGCCCGAGCGGTTGCCGCGCCAGACGCCGTCCGACTCGTAGCGCGACGTGCCGAGCGGCATCCCGCCGCGCTGCTCGAGGCCCCCGTAGGCCTCGGCCTTCACGTAGAAGGGCGTCGTGACGTTCACCTCGCCGCCGTCGAACGACCACCACCCGAGCGCGTCGGTCACGTACTGACGGCCGAGCCGGAAGCCGAGCCAGCCGTGCAGGAAGCGCCGGCCCTCGAGGTAGCCGTACATGAGGTCGACCAGCCCCTGCGAGGCGCCCGGCACGAGCGCGTACGGGTTGCCCGGATCGACCGTGCCCCCGCCGACCGACGTGTCGGCGTCGTACCGCAGGCGCGCGCGGAACGACAGCTGCGGCGCCCAGGGATCGCCCGGCGCCGCGTCCAGCATGTCGTACACGCCCACCGCCAGCGTCGTCGTGAGGCGGCGCCGAGCGAGGATCGTCTCGCCGGTCGGCGAGCGCACGTCGTAGGCCTGCGCCGCCGTGTCGCTCGTCACCTCCGAGTCTGCCGCGCGCGCGGGGCTCGCCCACGCCAGGGCGAGCAGCGCCGCCGGGAGAGCTCGGGCGCGCACGGGCTCACGCCTTGGTGGCGCCGAATTCCTTCACGAGGCGGTCGTCGAACGTGTCGGCCACGGCCGCGAGGTGGCGCACGGTCTGCTCCACCTCTTCGGCGCCGAGCCCCTCGGCGGGGCGCTCGCTGACGGTCACCACCCGGTCGCCCACCAGACCGAAGGCGGCGTTCGCGAGGCCCCCGGCGTTGAGCTCGAGCAGGTGGCGCAAGAGCGCCCCGTGCCGGGCGGGGTCCGACGGCAGAGTCACCACCGGCGACGCGACGCGCAGGAACGTCTCGTCGTCGTCGTGCTGGGTGACGGTGACCAGGACCGACGCGCTGCCGCGCTTGAGGGTCCAGGCGGCCTGCGCGTCGGTGCCGTGCGCCCGCGTGGCGAGCGGGTCGAGCCCCAGCTTGCGGATCGTCTCCTCGACGAGCTTCTTGGCGTTCTCGAAGTCGCTGTCCACGTATGTCTCCTCCCGTCCCGCTCAAGAATCGGGGGCCGACCTGCGCCTGTCAACGAGTCCCGTGCGAGCCCGCGCGCTCCTTGACCCTGCGATGCGCCGGATGGCACCTTAGGAGCAGGCTCGGTCCCGCGAGCCCGAGGCCCATGTCAGACAGCCAGCAGAGATACCGCGTCCTCGAGAAGCTCGAATCCGGCGGCATGGCCGAGGTGTTCCGCGCGGAGAGCGAGGGCCTGCAGGGCTTTCGCAAGCAGGTGGCGATCAAGCGCGTCTTGCCGCACCTGTCGTCGAAGAAGAAGTTCATCTCGATGTTCCTCGACGAGGCGCGCCTCTCGGCGCAGCTCTCGCACTCGAACTGCGTGCAGGTCTTCGATATCGGCGTCGGCGACAACGCGTTCTTCATCGTCATGGAGTTCGTCGACGGGTCGAACCTCAAGTCGATCGTCGAGCACATCAAGAAGACGGGGCGCGACTTCCCCGTCGAGCACGCGGTCTACCTCAGCATCGAGCTGTGCAAGGGGCTCTCGTACGCCCACGAGCTCACCGATCAGACGGGCGCTCCGCTGCACATCGTGCACCGCGACATGTCGCCTCCCAACGTGCTCATCACCAAGCACGGCGAGGTGAAGATCGTGGACTTCGGCCTCGCGAAGGCCAACAGCCAGCTCGAACGGAGCGAGCCGGGCATCATCAAGGGCAAGTTCTCCTACCTGTCGCCCGAGGCGGCGATGGGCCAGGAGGTCGACCTGCGGACCGACATCTTCGCGGTCGGCATCATCCTCTGGGAGCTGCTCGCCGGGCAGCGCCTGTTCCTCGGCGACACCGACTTCCAGACCGTCAAGCGCGTGCAGGCGGCGCAGGTGCCGAGCATCTCGCAGATCAACCGGAGGGTCCCGCAGGACCTCGAGAAGATCATCGCGCGGTCGCTCGCGCGCGATCCGCAGGCGCGCTACGGCACGGCGCGCGACCTGGGTCTCGACCTCTCGAAGTTCCTGTACCGCTTCGGCGTCCCCGTGAGCACGTTCGACGTCGCGGATCTCGTCCGCGGCGCCATGAAGGAGCGCCAGCGGCACCGGCCGATCCAGGCGAGCATCATCGACAAGCTCATCGAGGAGGCGCTCTTCGAGTTCACCTCGCTCACCGACGACAAGGGCGCGGCGCCGGGCGGCGGGACCAAGCCCGTCGTGATCAAGGAGAAGGCGGCGTCCGGAGCGGGCTTCGACGCCGGCTCGTGGATCGACGAGATCGCCGGCTCGTCCAGGGGCGGCGACGAGGACTCGCTGCGGGCGTCGCTCCCCGCCGGGCTGTCCGAGGGCAACCTCGCCGCGCTCGAGGACGACGAGCCGTCCGACCCGTCGCCGGACATGCGCTCGGCCATCGCGTCGCCGCCGTCGAGCGCGCCGCCCCCGCCCGCGCCCAGCCCGGTCAAGCCGCTGCCCGTGCAGCCGCCGTCGCTGCCGAGCCTCGCCGAGAAGAAGGGGGGCGCCGGCGCCAAGGTCGGAGTCGTCGTCGCCCTGCTCGTCGTGGCCGCCGCGGGCGCGGCCGCCTGGTTCACCCACCTGATCCCGCATCCGTGACGGCGCTCGCCGCCTCGGCGGCGCTGCCGGTGTCCGGGGCGCTGCCCGTGTCGGGCCCGGTGCCCGCGTCGAGGGGGGCCACGCTCGCGTCGGCGCCGGGGCAGCCGGACGGATCCCACGTCCAGGTGAACTCGCTGACGTTCGAGCACTCGTCCGGGCTCGCCGCGCAGGCGCCGCCCGCCGAGGTGAAGCACCAGCCGCAGCCCTGCACCGGCGTGCACGTCCCGCACGTCGTGTAGGCCGAGCAGTCGGCGTACGAGCCGGTTCCGTTGTTCGGGCCGTCGCACGCGGCGACGAGCAAGGCAGCGACCGAGGCCAGGAGGGCACCCCCGAAGAAGCGACGCATGGGGGAGAGTAAGCCACGGGGCGTGGCGCCGGTCAAAGCGGGGGTCAGTCGCAGTACAGCTCCGTCCCTTCGAGCCGGCACTCGCTGCGGCGGCACTCGCGGCGACGCTCGTACTTGCCGTTCGTGCAGCCCAGCTCCGACCCGCGGTCGACCGCGCACGCGATGCGGCCCTCCTTGTCGCAGGGGTCGCCCTCGGTGGCGAGCGAGTCGTCGCAGTCCACCCTGTGCGCGTCGCGCTCGGCGCGGCAGCCCCGGGGGCCGCGGCACGACGTCGCCGCCGTGAGCGTGCCGCCCGCGCACACGAGCAGCGCCCGCCGGTCGAGCGAGCAGGACACGGTGCCGGCCTGCCCGCACGGGTCTCCGGGGAGCGCGAGCGTCGTGTCGCACTCGATGTTGCGCCCGCCCTTGACCTTGCACCCCTCGGGGCCCCGGCAGTTCCGCCACAGCCCGAAGCGACCGCCGTCGCACTCGAGCGCCCGCGCGCGGTCGGGCGTGCACGCGTAGTCGAGCGGGGGGCTCTTCGGGCACGCGTCGCCCTCGGCGGCCACCGTGTCGTCGCAGTCGTCGACCTCGCCGCCGCGCGCGCACCCGCGCGCCCCGCGGCAGGCGACGGGCCTCCACGTACCCCCGGTCGCCCCGGCGGCTGCCCCCTGGCAGACCAGGGCGCTCGACGCGCCGTCGCAGACGAGTCGATCGACGGCGCGGCACGCGGCGCCGGCCACGGGCCTCGAACGACAGGCGGCGAGCGTCGCGAGGACGACCGCCGCCAGCGAGGCACCCCGTGCGGCCCGGCCGCGGGTCAGGTTCGCCCGCACGCTCAGCGGGGCTTCTTCGCCCCGTCGCAGTACACGAGGTTGTTCTCGATGTGGCAGCCGTGCGGGCCCGTGCAGGCCTCCCACATGTTGAACTTGTCGGCGGTGCACACGACCATCGCCTTCTTGTCGGGCGTGCACGAGTAGTTCGCGTCGCTCGCGCTCGAGATGCAGGCGTCGCCGACGTCGGCGAAGTCGTCGTCGCAGTGGACCACCAGACCGGCGACCCGGCAGCCGCCGGGGCCCTTGCAGGTCGAGGCGAGCGCCCACTTGCCGCTCTGGCAGACGAGCTCACTCTTCATGTCGGTGCCGCAGGCGTAGTTCTCGCCGCTCGGATCGGAGAGGCACGGCTCGCCGACCTGTCCGAGATCGTCGTCGCACTGCGAACCGGGGCCCACGCCCTGACAGCCGTTCGGGCCGCGGCACGGCATGTTGACGAGCGTGCCGCTCTGGCAGAGCAGCGCGGTGGAGGGGTTGGTGCACTGAAACTTTCCGTTGCTCACGCACTTGTCGCCCGGCTTTTGCTTGAGCGCGTTGCACTGGACGACCCCCGTGAGCATCAGGCCGGAGACGGCTGCCACTGCGAGTCGTTGCCAAATGCGTGTCATGGACCCTCCTTGGGACATTCGAGCGCGCTTCTCCCCCCCCGGCGCAGCGGCGATGAGACCCGACTTCGCCGGCCCCGACAAGTAGTGGCGCCGCGCGCGACGATTCCGGGTGAATAATGGGCACGTGGCCAGCAAGGGACGCCCGTATCGCACGCTGCGCATCGGGGGGTTCGAGGTCCTGGTGGGGCGCGGCGACGAGGACAACGACCGCCTGACCTTCGAGGTCGCCGAGCCGCGCGACCTCTGGCTGCACGTGGCGGGAGGCACGCCCGGGAGCCACGTCGTCATCCGCAACCCCGAGGGCGGGGAGGTGCCCCGCGAGGTCGTCGAGGGGGCGGCCGCGGCGGCCGCCTGGTACTCCAAGGCCCGGGCGGCCTCGCGCGTCGAGGTGCACGTGTGCCGCGTCGCCGACGTGTCCAAGCCTCGCGGCGCGCCCACCGGGATGGTGGAGCTGTCGCGGTGGAAGGCCGTGAGGGTCAAGCCCGACGCGGGCAAGGGCGGCGAGGGCTGACGGGCCGGCCCTTCAGCCGCGCCGCAGCGCCGAGAGCACGTGCTCGTGCAACGTGCCGTTGGTCGCCACGGCGCTGCCGCCCGCGACCGTGGGCGCGCCCCCGAGGTCGGTGAAGCGGCCGCCCGCCTCCTCGAACAGGATCTTGAACGGCGCGATGTCCCAGATCTTCACGCCCCCCTCGATCCACGCCTCGGCGCGCCCGGTGAGCACCATGAGCGCGCCGGCCACGTCGCCGTAGCAGCGCGTCGAGGCGGCGCTGCGCACGAGCCCGAGCAGCGCGACGGCCTCGGGCGACGCCGACGCGAGGAGCGAGCGCATCTCCCCCAGGCTGAGCGTGGCCTCGTCCCAGTCGGCGACGCCCGAGACGCGCAGACGCTCCTCGCCGCGGTACGCCCCGCGGCCGCGCGCCGCCCAGTACGTCTCGCCCAGCGCCGGCAGCGCCGCGGCGCCCACGAGGATCTCGCCGTCGTGCTCGAGGGCGACGAGCGGCCCCCAGAACGAGCCGCCCCGCGTGAAGCCGCGTGTTCCGTCGAGCGGATCGACGATCCAGCGCGTGCGCGGATCGCCGTGCCGGGCGCCGCCCTCCTCGCCGAGGACGCTCGCGCCGGGAGTCGCCGCGAGCAACTCGCGCACGATGGCCTCCTCCGACTCGCGGTCGGCGGCGGTGACCGGGGTGCGGTCCGGCTTGGTCTCGACGACCACGCCCGCGCGGAAGTGGCGCAGCGACGCCTGCGCGGCGGCGGCGACGGCCTTGCGGGCGGCCGCCGCGGCGGCGTCGAGATCGCGCGAAGGATCGAAGGGCATCGCGGGGGGAGGGTAGCTCACGCGACCGGTGGAGCGCGCCGTCGCGCCACGCGGGATGGCCGTCCGCATCGCCCTCTTTGCCGCGGGAGGGGGGGCATGGGAGACTGCCGCGCCGTGGGGACCCGACCGGACGAACCGTCGACGGCGCTGCGCGTCGTCATCGGCACGACCCTGGCGATCGGCGCCGTGCTGGTGGGCATCCTGGTGCTCCGGGAGACCGCCAAGCCCGCCTGGCTCATGCCCGCGTCGCAGGCCCCCGCGGCGACCGTGGCCCCGCGGCCGGCCCGGCCCGTGACGGTCCCTGCGG
>JAJYCT010000575.1 GCA_021778125.1 Myxococcales bacterium | reverse complement strand
GCTCGCGGTGTTCCTCGTGGCCATCGACCGGCTGGTGCGGCCGGCCCCGGCGGCCGCGGGCACACGCGTGCTGTACGTCTCGCCGCTCAAGGCCCTCGCCGTGGACGTCGAGCGCAACCTGCGGGCGCCGCTGGGGGGCATCGCGGCGGAGGCCGCCCGGCGGGGCGAGATCCTGCGCGCGCCGACCCTGGCCGTGCGCACGGGCGACACGGCCGCCCGCGACCGCGCGCGCATGGCGCGCCACCCCACCGACATCCTCGTCACGACGCCCGAGTCGCTGTACCTGATGCTCACCTCGGCCGCGCGCGCCACGCTGGCGTCGATCGACACGGTCATCGTCGACGAGATCCACGCCCTGGTGCCGACCAAGCGGGGCGCGCACCTGGCGCTGTCGCTCGAGCGGCTCGAGGCGCTGCGGCCGCCGGGCGCCCGCCCCCTGCAGCGCATCGGTCTGAGCGCGACGCAGCGGCCCCTGGACGAGGTGGCCCGGCTCCTGGGCGGCTTCGAGGCCGGCGCGCCGCGCCCCGTCACGCTCGTCGACGCCGGCGCGCGCAAGGCGCTCGAGCTCACCGTGGAGGCGCCGCCTCCCGCGCCTCCCGGCGCCGGGGCCGGCCCGCGCGGCGACCGCGGCACGTGGCCGGGCCTGAACGAGCGGATCGCGGCGCTCGTGCGGGCGCACCGCACGACGCTCGTCTTCGTCAACAGCCGGCGCCTCGCCGAGCGGCTGGCCACCGCGATCGACGAGGCGGCCGGCGAGCCGCTCGCGATGGCCCACCACGGCTCGGTCGCGCGCGAGCGCCGCGCGCTCATCGAGGAGCGCCTCAAGCGCGGCGACCTGCCGGCGCTCGTGGCCACGTCGTCGCTCGAGCTGGGCATCGACATGGGGCCGATCGATCTCGTCGTGCAGGTCGAGGCGCCCCCGAGCGTGGCGTCGGGGCTGCAGCGCGTGGGGCGCGCGTGCCACGAGGTCGGCGGGGTCCCGCGCGGCGTGCTGCTCGCCAGGCACAGGCACGATCTGCTCGCCTGCGCCGCGGCGGCCGCGAGCATGCGCGCCGGCGAGGTGGAGGAGACGTTCTACCCGCGCAACCCGCTCGACGTGCTCGCGCAGCAGCTCGTCGCGATGGCCGCGATGGAGCCGTGGAGCGTGGACGCCCTCTACGACCGCGTGCGCGCCGCGGCGCCGTTCGCGGAGCTGCCGCGCGCGGCCTTCGACGGGGTGCTCGACATGCTGAGCGGCCGCTACCCGTCCGACGACTTCGCGGAGCTGCGCCCGCGCCTGACGTGGGACCGGCGGCGCGGGCGCGTGGAGGCGCGCGCCGGCAGCCAGCGGCTCGCGGTGACCCACCCCGGCACGATCCCCGACCGGGGCCTGTACGCGGTCTTCACCGCGGGCGAGGGCGGCGAGGCGGGCCGCCGCGTGGGAGAGCTCGACGAGGAGATGGTCTTCGAGCTTCGCGAGGGCGAGGTGTTCCTCCTGGGGGCCTCGTCGTGGCGCGCCGAGCGGATCACGCACGACCGCGTCGTCGTCTCGCCGGCGCCGGGCGAGCCGGGCAAGATGCCCTTCTGGCACGGCGATCGGCCCGGGCGGGCGCGGGCCTTCGGGGGGCGCGTCGGGCGGCTCGCGCGGTGGATCGCCGAGGGGCGCACGGGCGCGGCGGCCCTGCGCGAGCAGCACGGCCTGGACGACGGGGCGGCGCAGGCCCTGCTCGCGTACGTGGCGTCGCAGGTGGAGGCGACGGGCGAGGTGCCGAGCGACCGCACGGTCGTCGTCGAGCGCTTCGTCGACGACGTCGGCGACTGGCGCGTCGTGGTCCTCTGCCCGCTCGGCACGCGCGTCCTCGGCCCGTGGGCCCTGGCCGTGGCGGAGCGCCTTCGCGAGCGGTACGTCGATCTCGACGTGCACACGACCGACGACGGGATGGCGTTCCGGATCCCCGCGTGCGACGAGCCGCCGCCCTCCGACCTGTTCTTCCCCTCGCCCGACGAGATCGAGCCGATGGTCACGGCGGCGCTCGACGGCTCGTCGCTGTTCGCCGCGCGCTTCCGCGAGTGCGCGACGCGCGCGCTGCTCCTCCCCCGCAGGGACCCGCGCCGCCGCACGCCGCTGTGGGCGCAGCGCCGGCGCGCCGGCGACCTGCTCGCCGCGGCGGCGCGCCACCCGGACTTCCCCATCGTCCTCGAGACGTACCGCGAGTGCCTGCGCGACGCGTTCGACCTGCCGGGGCTCGTGGCGCTCCTGCGCGACGTGCGGGCCAGGCGCGTGCGCGCGGCCACGGTCGACTCGCGCTCGCCGTCGCCGTTCGCCGCGAGCGTGCTCTTCGCCTTCGTCGCGAGCTTCATCTACGAGGCGGACGCGCCGCTGGCCGAGCGGCGCGCGCAGGCGCTCAGCGTCGACCCGGTCCGCCTGCGCGAGCTGCTCGGCGAGAGCGAGCTCCGACAGATCCTCGATCCGGAGGTGCTCGAGGAGCACGTGCGCGCGCTGCAGCGCCTGTCGCGCCCCGCGACGGGCGCCGATGGCGTGCACGATCTGCTCCTGTCGGTCGGCGAGCTGTCGGCCGACGAGCTCCGCGCGCGCTGCGCCCCGCCCGGGCAGGCCGCCGCGTGGCTCCGGGCGCTGACGCGCGCCGGCCGGGTCCTGCGCCTGCGCGTCGCGGGACAGGAGCGCTTCGCGGCCGCCGAGGAC
>JAJYCT010000574.1 GCA_021778125.1 Myxococcales bacterium | reverse complement strand
GCATCGCGGCCTCCGACGAGCCGACGGTCGACGTGCCGATCGTGCGGTCCGGCTCCGGGGCGTGCCACAGGTCGGCGAGCATCGTCCAGCAGCGCGTCTCGATGGCCGCCGTCTGCGGGTACTCGTCCTTGTCGACGATGTTCTTGTCGGCGGCCTCGAGGTACAGCCGGCCGGCCTGGTCGTCCATCCAGGTGCCGACGAAGGTGGCGAGGTTCAGCCGTGCGTTGCCGTCGAGCATCGCCTCGTCGTGGACGATCTGGTACGCGGTCTCCGGCAGGCTCTCGCCCCGCGGCATCCGATGCTTCGGCAGCGACGTCGCCTCGCCCGGACGCAGGAAGACGGGGTTGAGCTCGACCGCCTGCCGCTCGTCGTCGCTGCGCCGCACGTGCCGGCTCGTCGTGACCATGCGACCCCGTCCCGCCCGGGGCAGGGCGCCCCACGGGTCGCGACGCTACTGCGCCGGACGGACGGGCGCAGCGGGGGACCGCCCTCGGCGGCGGTCCCCCGGCTACTCTCGGCGCGACAGCACGTCTCCACCGAGCTCGGCAGGGCCCCTGGGAGGGCGGATGGACGACAGTCCGCGCGCGGCGGCGTTCTTCGACCTGGACAAGACGATCATCGCGACGTCGTCGGCCACCGCGTTCAGCCGGCCGTTCCTCGCCGAGGGACTGCTCACCCGGCGTGCCATCCTGCGTGCGGCGTACGCGCAGCTCCTCTTCGTCATGGGAGGGGCGGACGAGGCGCAGACCGAGCGGCTGCGCGCGCAGCTGTCCCACATGGTCACCGGGTGGGACACCGCCCAGGTGGAGGCGATCATCCGCCAGACCCTCCACGAGTCCATCGACCCGACGGTCTACGCCGAGGCCGTGACGCTCATCGGCCAGCACCACGCGGCCGGGCGCGACGTCGTCGTCGTGTCGGCGTCGGGTGCCGAGCTCGTCCGGCCGATCGCCGAGCTCGTGGGCGCCGACGACGTCATCGCGTCCCGGATGCAGGTCGCCGACGGCCGCTACACCGGTCGCATCGACCGCTACGTCTACGGCCAGGAGAAGGCCGACGCGATCGCCGAGATGGCGGCGGCGCGGGGATACGACCTCGCCGCCTGCTACGCCTACTCCGACTCGATCACGGACACGCCGATGCTCGAGGTCGTCGGCCACGGGTTCGTCGTCAACCCCAACGGCGCGCTGCGCCGGCTGGCCGACGAGCGCGGCTGGGGCGTGCTGCGGTTCGAGCGACCCGTGAGCCTGCGACCGTTCGCGACACGCCGTTCCCGGGTCGCGGCGACGGGAGTCGTCGGGCTCGTGGTGCTGGCCGGTCTGCTGGGCTGGCTGCTGGGCCGCGCCCGGGGGCGGCGCGCGGCCGGGGGACGTCTGGCCGGCTGACGGACGACGTGCGACGTGCGACGACGACGTGCGATCACATCCGCGTCCACATGGCGACCATGCGTCCCACCATCCGGCCCGGGCCACCACACCACGTGCCGCGATGCCGCCAGGGGTGGGCAACCGGGCCCCGAAGCGTTATCACTGGAAGCACAACTGAAGGGCCGAGGGAACCCACGCGCAGGATGGCCCCCCTAGGGGCAGGTCGACCGGGCTGGACCCGTTGCGACGCAGACAGTGCACGCATTGATCCCCCTCGGACCGCAGGGCGACGACGGCGTCCCCGCACGGGGTCGCCGTCGTTGGCGTCCGGCTCCCGCGGCGAGCAGCCAGGTCGTGCGTCGCGCCACCGGCGGGCAGCGTGCCAGGAAAGTCCGGCGCCACGGCCCGGACGACGTCGCCCGCGGCGCTCGCGTGCACACAATGGCGCCATGGTCTCGGCGCCGAGCGTCTCGTCGTCCATCACCGCACGCCTGCGGGTGCGCGCCCGACCGACCGCCGTCAGCGAGCTGACGACCGCCATCGAGGTGGCCGGCGGCATCGTCACGGCGCTCGACGTGCAGTCGTCCGGCCGCGAGCAGATGACGGTCGACGTCACGTGCGACACGCGCGGCGAGGAGCACGCCGCGGCCATCGTCGCCGCGATGCAGGTGCTGCCCGGCGTCGTCGTGGACCGCGTGAGCGACCGGACGTTCCTGGCCCACCTCGGCGGCAAGCTCTCGATCGAGGCCAAGGTGCCGCTGCGCAACCGCGACGACCTCTCGATGGTCTACACGCCCGGCGTGGCGCGGGTGTGCGAGGCCATCGCGGCCCGGCCCGAGGACGCGCGCCGCCTGACGATCAAGCGCAACACGATCGCGGTGGTCACCGACGGCACCGCGGTGCTCGGGCTGGGCGACATCGGGCCGCTCGCGGCGCTGCCGGTCATGGAGGGCAAGGCCGTGCTCTTCAAGCGGTTCGCGGACATCGACGCGTTCCCCATCGCGCTGGACACCACCGACGTCGACACGATCGTCGAGACCGTGTGCGCGATCGCACCCGTGTTCGCGGGCATCAACCTCGAGGACATCTCGGCACCGCGCTGCTTCGAGGTGGAGCGCCGGCTGCGCGAGCGCCTCGACATCCCGGTGTTCCACGACGACCAGCACGGCACCGCGATCGTCGTCGTCGCGGCGCTGACCAACGCGCTCAAGGTGGTGGGCAAGGACATCGGCGCCGTGCGCATCGTCATGTCGGGCGCGGGCGCCGCGGGCACCGCCGTGCTGCGGCTGCTCCTGGCCGCCGGGGCGCGGGACGTCG
>JAJYCT010000150.1 GCA_021778125.1 Myxococcales bacterium | reverse complement strand
CACGGGCACGAGACGCTGATGAACGCGCTGGGCGGCGCGTACGTCCTGCTCGGTACGCGCGACGGCGGCGCGACGAGCACCCGCCAGTACCCGCCCGATCCGGAGAGCGACGACCCGACGCACCCGGTCACGCTCTCGTACGACGCGTTCCACCCCGAGAAGTCGCCGATCGAGGATCTGGTCTACGCGCTCGGCGTGATGATGGCCGATCCCGAGATGGACGACCTGCTGCAACTGGGGCGGCAGCTCATGGTGCAGCACCCGCACGAGCTGGCGCGCCTGGTGGGCATCGGGCTCACGATCAAGGCCATCGCCGACGCGCACCCCGAGGCGCACATCCCCGCGGCCTCGACGCTCTGGGACGAGCTGCTCGACGTGCTCGCGAAGATCGCGCACGTGAAGGACTCGAAGGGCGGCGGCGGCATCCTCGAGGATCTGATCCTGTCCTTCACGCAGGCGACGACGGTCGATCTGCAGAAGACGTTCGCCGCGTTCGTCTCGAACCGCGACCAGCTCGACTACAACCACCACTCCACGACCTCGGGGCTGAGCAACGAGCTGAACGGGGCCGCGTGGAACGTCACGTCCGGGGACACGCAGCCCCTCCACGTGCCCGTCGACCGGACGCAGCCCGACGTCGGCGCCAACCAGAGCTCGCTGCAGCGGTTCATGCAGCTGCTGCACGACGCCAGTGGGCTCGACGTCTGCACCAAGGCGGGCGCCGTGGCGCACGTCACGTTCAACGTGCCGCCGCTCGGGACGGTGACGTTCGACTACCCGACCAACTCGCTGAGCGGCGTCGCGTGCGCGTTCGTGGGTGCGCCCGCGCCGCCCAATCCGATGCCCCAGTGCGGGGTCCTGCGCATCCAGAACGTCGACGCGCTGCTGCTCGACGTGGCGCTCGACCGCGCCACCTTCGACATCCGCGATCCCTGCCTCAAGGCGCTGATGAACTCGCCCGTCACGAACATCGTGGGGGGGGTCGATCAGTTCCTGCAGACGCAGTCGGGCATCGCGGGCTTCGACACGCACCCGACCGTGCCGGGCGTCGCGCGGCTCGTGTACTTCGACACCGCGCACGACGGTCTTGCGGGCGATCAGAACCCGAACACGATGACGACGCAGACGTTCCTCTCCGGCCTGCTCGACCCGGTGCCGACGACCGTCTGCGATCCGGCGCCGTTCACCGACAGCGACGGCACCGTCCTCAACCTGCGCACGTGCGGCACGTTCGCCGACAGCATCCGCGGGCGCGACCCGGGCTTCCTCTTCCCGATCGAGCAGTTCAACTTCGTGCAGGACGTGCAGCCGATGGCGGCCGCCTTCGACGACCACGGGGCGCCGCTGCTCTTCGTGGACCTGTTCGACACGCTGCACCTGCACTGGGCCGACGCGCAGGTGCCGACGGCCGAGTGCGATCCGTCTCTCCCGCACGACGACGCCCGCTGGTGCTCGCAGGACGGCGCGGTGACCTACGAGCCGCTCCTCTCGGACGTGCTGGCGAACACAGACCTCTTCCAGGCGCTGCACGACATCGTGCCCGTCATCCAGGCCACGACGATCCCCCACTGCGACCGGCAGGATCCCGCGACGCACGCCTGCACGCAGACCAGCACCAGGAACGGCGTCCAGGTGCTCGCCGACGCCGTGCGCGTGATGGTCGACCCCGCCCTCAACCAGGGCCTCACCGACCGCAACGGCGTGCAGACGGCCCCGCGCAACGACGGGACGACCAACCCGCAGGTGACCCCGATCTATCTCTTCATCGACGCGCTCAAGGGGATCGACGCCGCCTTCGGAGCGTGGGCCCAGGCGCACCCGAACGACGACCGCCAGCCCGCGTGGCGCGCCGCGCGCTCGCAGCTCGTCGACGAGTTCTTCTCGGTCTCGGGCGCCGGCGCGCAGTCGTCGTGGGCCAACGCGGCGATCCCGGCGATCGCGCCCGCGCTGCTCGACGCCGTGCAGGCGCAGATCCTGGCCCAGTGCCCGGACCGGTCGTCGCGCGCGGCGTGCCCGTACTTCCCGCAGCAGATGCCGCAGAACCTCGCCGACGTGGTCGGGGGCCCGACCCTCGCCGCGGTCATGGATCTGGTGGACGCGATCCGCGCCGACGCGGGGGCGCGCGGCCAGCTCGAGCAGCTCCTCCAGTACCTGCTCGGGCCGAGCGCCTCGGCCGACGCGCGCGCGGCCACGATGGCCGCGTCGGTCGACGTGCTCCAGATCCTGAGCGACGACACGAACCTCTCGCCCTTCTACCACGCGGCCGCCGACGTCCTGGGCGCCCCGGTGCTCGATCCGCAGGGCAACGTGCAGCGACGCGGCCTCGCCGACGCGGCGATCGAGGTGCTGGCGCACGTGTTCGCGAGGGCGCAGGACGCGCAGGGCCACGAGCTGTGCGCCAGCGAGGTCGACCCGAACCGGGCGATCGCGTCGGTGCTCTCGAGCTTCGTGACGCCCCTCGGCCCGACGCAGTCGCCGCCCATCGAGGTGCTGATGGACGTCGCCGCCGACGTCAACCGCGCGCACCCGGGCGACGCGGCGAAGCTCGACGGCGACGACTACGCGAACATCGCGAACGAGATCTCCGAGTTCTGCCTCGATCCGTCCCGCGGGCTGGAGCAGGTCTATACGGTGGTCCGCCAGGCGACGATGAAGGACGGGGTCCTCGCCGAGTGAGCCCGCGCGTCCCGCTCGTGCTCGCCGCGGTCGTCACCGCGTGCTTCACGGCGCGCGTGGCCAGCGCGTCCGGCGTCTACTTCACCGATCGCGGCGTGCGCCCGATGGGCCGCGGCGGCGCGTTCGTGGCCGGCGCCGACGATCTCGGCGCCACCTGGTACAACCCGGCCGGGATCGCCGACGCGGGCAACAGCATCCTGTTCGACGCGTCGTGGCTGCAGTTCTCGGTCGACTACAGCCGCGTGCTGCGCGTGGTCAACGCGAACAACACCGTCACCTACCCGCGCGATCCCACCGTGCACGGCGAGGCGCCGATCCTCCCGCTGCCGACGGTCGTGATGTCGTACACGCTCGATCGCGAGAAGAAGTTCACCCTCGCCGGCGGCGTGCTCGCGCCGTACGTCGCGCTTGCGAGCTACCCGCAGACGGTCACCGCGTTCGACGGCACGCAGCAGCCCTCCCCTGCCCGCTACACGCTCTCGGGGTTCGACGGGTCGCTGCTGGCGCTGCCCGGCGTGTGGCTCGCGTACAAGCCCGTCGAGCAGCTCCGCTTCGGCCTGGGGATGATGGCCCTGATGGGCATCTTTCAGGCGGACGTGACGTTCAGCGCGTGTCCCAAGGACCGGCTGCTGTGCGCCCCCGAGCAGCCGGAGTACGACGCGGCCGCGCGCATGCGCGTCGGGCCGTTCTTGGCGCCCTCGCTCGACGGCGGCGTCATCTGGGTGCCGTCGGAGCTCATCCGCTTCGGCGCCAGCGGCCAGCTCCCGATGGTGATCAACTCCGACGCGACGATCCAGGTCCGCCTGCCCACGGCGGCGGAGTTCGACAACGCCTCGCTCTCGGGGGACCGCGCGCACGTCAACTTCACGCTGCCCGGCATCGTGCGCGCGGGCGTCGAGGTGCGGCCCGTCCGCGACCTGCGCGTCGAGCTGGCGTGGGTCCACGAGTTCTGGTCGGCGCACAAGACCATCGAGGCCGTGCCCGAGGGCATCAGCATCGACGGCGTGAGCGGCCTGCCTTCGAAGCTGTCGATGCCGCCCATCGAGATCCCGCGCAACTTCCAGGACTCGGATTCGTACCGCCTCGGCGGCGAGTACCACTTCGACGTCGCCGGCTACGGCATGGAGGCCCGCGCCGGCGTCGCCTACGAGACGAGCGCCGTGCCGCCCGCCTACCTGTCGCTGTCGTCGCTCGACTTCACCAAGTGGATCCTGTCGTTCGGTGGCAGCCTCCACGTGGGCCCGCGCTGGCGGTTCGACGCCGTCGTCGCCCACGTGTTCGCCGAGAGCGTCTACGTGGACCCAAACCAGGCGCAGATCCCGCGCATCAACCCGCTGCCGGGCAACGCGCCGCTCGAGGCCGTCAACGGCGGCAACTACTCGGCCAGCGCGAACATCTTCGGCGTGGGGCTCAACTACAGCTACTGATCCGGAGCGGGCGCGCACCGGTCGAGCAGCCGCAGCACCCAGGCGCGCCTGCCGCCGGAGCTTCCGTCGAACGGCGAGCCCTCCGCCCGCACGGCCTCGCGTACGCGTTCGATCGCGGCCACGTCGCCCGAGGCGCACGCGCAGATGGCCCGCTGCCGCATGAGCTCGCGCCCGATCCGCGCCGTCGGCACGCCGGCGTCGCTCGCCCGATCGAGCCACGCCGCCGCGCGCGTCCACCGCGCGCGCTGCGCCAGGTTCTTGCCGACGAGGTATTCGGCCAGCGGCTCGTGCGTCTCCTCGGCCCACGCGCCGAGCGACAGGGCGCCGAGCCACCCGTCCACGGGCTGTCCGGGGCCGCCGACGAGCAGATCGAGCACGGCCTGGCGCGCCGGCGGGTTGTCGAGGCTCAGCGCCTTGACCTCGAGCGTGCGCGCCGCGTCCTCGTCCAGCAGGCGCGCCGCGAGCGCGCGATACGCCCGGCCCGCGGCGTCGTCCCGCCCACGCGCGAGATCGTCGTCGGCCAGGGCCTCGAGGGCGCGATCGCGCCACGTGCGCGGCACCTTCTCGTCGGCCGCCACGCGCGCGAGGTCGGCGCGCCCCTCGGCCTCGGCGCCGAACCCGGTCCGGACGCGCGCGCGGTCGAGCTGCGCGTGCCAGTCGTGCGGGTCTCGTGCGAGCGCCTCGCCGTAGAGCGCCTCGGCGCGCGCGAAGCGTCGCTCGTCGCGGCACTGATCGGCGCGCCGGTCGAGCGCGTCGACCACGTGAGGGCATCGGCGGCGCCAGACGCTGGGGCGGTCGAACTTCGCCTTCGCGTAGGCCAGCGCCTCCCCGGGCAGGGGCCGCGCGCCCAGCCACGCGTGAAACTCGGCGTCGAGCGCGTCCCAGCCGAGCCCCGTCAGCTGCGGGGCCGAGCCCCCGCCGTACCACCCGCGCACCAGCGCCGGCCCCCAGCGCTCGAGCAGCCACGACACGAACGCCGCCGCCGCCGTGTAGCCCTTGGACGCGTTCTCGCCGAGGAAGCCCAGCGAGAAGAGGTCGCGCATCCGCGGCAGCTGCCCGAGATCGAGCATCGCCCGCGCCCACTGTGCGTCGGTCAGCTCGTCGTCGTCGGGCGACGCCGCCTCGGCGGTGCCCTCGATGAGGCCCGGGTTGGGCCACAGCCCGCCGGCCTCCCCCGCGACGCGGAACGGGCCGCGCGCGAAGCTCCCGGCCACGACGTGGGCGATCTCGTGCCCCAGGACCGGGTGCGGGTACGACGAGGCCTGGATGTACACCTCGCGGCGCCAGGGCTTCGCGATCGACGTGTCCGCCGCGCCCATCAGGCGCCGCTTCTGCTCGGCGTCCTTGAACACGAACGCCGTCAGGCGCCCGTCGAGGTGCGCGCCCAGGCGCTTCTCGACCGCCGCCAGCTCCTGCTCGCAGTCGCGCACCAGGAGCGCGGCATCGGCGGGCAGCATCGAGTCGGGGTGCACGACGTCGCACCGCGGCCCGCTCGCGCGGCCCCCGAGCGCCCGCGCGATCGACGCGCGCGTCTGCCAGTGCCCGAGCGCGGCGCCGTCCATCGACGCGGCCACGCTCCCCAGCAGCAGCGCCCCGCCGAGGGCGAGGCGGGCGAGCGCGGCGGGCTGCCCGCGCAGCGGCACGAAGGCGAGCCGCCCCCCCTCTCGCCGCAGCGACGCCGCGACGAGCAGCGCTCCCGCCAGCGTCGCGGCCGTCGACGCGCGGTAGCTCCACAGCTCGGCGCGCACGTCGACGACGGTGTCGTAGAGCGCGCCGCTGAAGTACCCGAAGAAGGGGTCGTACGCGAAGATCATCGGCGACGCGTAGAAGCGCGCGACGCTCACGAGGACGCCGCCGAGGGGCGCCGCGAGCGCCAGCAGCACGCAGCGAAGGCGCCGGCGGCGCGACGTGCGGCTCGCCTCCCCCACGACCGCGCCCCACAGCCCCCCGAGCAGCGCGCCGAAGCCCGCCGTGAGCAGGAAGAGCAGCGAGCCTCCGGCCGGATCGCACATCCCGACGCGCAGCCCGTGGACGAGCGCGGTGGCGTATGCGACGAGCGCCAGCGCCCCACCGATCGCGAGGCCGCGCGTGGCCGCCCGCAGGGGCGCCACGTCGGCGCGGGAGACCTCGAGAGCCGTGGCGATCGCCGCCGCGGACGGGACGACGACGCCGGACGCCACCGCGTGCTCGTAGCCCGGCCCTCCGAAGAGCGGCAGGAACCCCGCGCCGCCCACGACGACGAGGACGACGGCGGCGGCCGCGCGCGGGGGCGTCGAGGGGAGGCGTCCGGGGACCAAGGCCCGAGAGCCTATCGCCCCGGCGCCCTTTGCGCTGCCCCGCCCCTACTTCTTCTTGCAGGTGTCGACGCCGGGCGTCGCGCGCACGTCGGCCATGCCCGAGGCGATCTCCTCGGTGGAGTACTTCGCGCGGACCTTGCCCCAGACGCACTCGCACGCCTTGGTCGCGCTCGCGTCGCCCTTGGTGCACGCCGTCATGAACTCGCCCTTGGCGACCGGCGTGGGGAACTTGCCCTTGCACGCCTTGACCATCGCCTTCTTGGCGTCCTCGAAGCGCTGGCCCTCGAAGTTGCCGAGGAAGTCCGCGAGCGAGAGCGACTTGCGGAGCGCGGGCCACGCGCACTCGCAGTAGGCGTTCTTGCGGGACTCGTCGCCCACGCACCCCTTCATGAAGCCGTCCTTGACCGTGCCCTCGGGGAGCTTGCCGCCGCAGGCCGCCATCGTCGACGACTGCAGCTTCGCGAAGCGGGGGTCGTCGTCGGGGATGGGCTTGGAGAGATCGGCGTCCTTGAAGATGTCGGCGAACTGCTGGAACCCGCACTCGCAGTAGTCGGGGGCCTGGACCTTCTTGAGGCAGCCCTGCATGAAGGGCTCGCGCTGCGACTCCATCGCCGGCTTCGCGGGTGCGGGCTCCTCGACCTGCGCCGGGGCGCTGGGCGCCGGCGCGGGGGCCGCGCTCGCGATCGGCGCGGCCGACGGCGCGGCGGGCGGAGCGCCGGCGGCGGGCGGGGGAGCTCCGCCGCAGGCCACGAGCGACGCGAGGACGACGACGGTGCTTTGCCAGCGCATGGGCGCGCCCGTTATCACGCGCACCCCGCGGGCGAAAGGAGCGCGACCAGGGCGGGCCTGTCAGCCCCCGTCCGGCTCTGCCGGGGGCGCCGCGGGCGCGGCCGCCGGGGGCTCGAGCACCAGGGGGAGGATCTGGTCCACCCGCTTGATGAGGTGCACCGTGAGGTCGCTCCGCACGTCCCCGGGGATCTCGTCGAGGTCGCGCTCGTTGCGCGCGGGGACGAGGACCGAGCGGATGCCCGCGCGGTGCGCCGCCAGCAGCTTCTCCTTGATCCCGCCGACGGGCAGCACGCTCCCGCGCAGCGTGATCTCGCCGGTCATCGCGACGTCCTTGCGCACGGGGCACTTGAGCAGCAGCGATGCCACCGCGCTGAACATGGTGACGCCCGCGCTCGGCCCGTCCTTGGGCGTGCCGCCCTTGGGGACGTGCAGGTGCAGATCCGTCTTCTTCAGGAACTCCGGATCGAGCCCGAGGTCCTTGGCGTGGCTGCGCACGAACGACACGGCCGTGGACGCGCTCTCGCTCATGACGCTCTTGAGGTTGCCCGTGACCATCACCTCGCCCCGCCCCGGCATCTGCGTCGCCTCGATGAAGAGGATGTCGCCGCCGCTCGGCGTCCACGCCAGGCCCGTGGCCACGCCGGGAGAGCTCGTCCGCTCCGCCAGGTCGGGCAGGTACCTGGGGGGGCCGAGGATCTTCTCGACGGCCGCCGCGTCGGCGACCAGGCGCAGGTCGGGCTCGCCCTCGGCGATGCGCATCACGACGGAGCGGCACACGGCGCCGATCTCGCGCTCGAGCCCGCGCACGCCGGCCTCGCGCGTGTAGCTGTCGATGATGCGCTCGAGGCCCTCCCGGGCGAACTCGAGCCGCTCGTCGGTCAGGCCGTGCGCGGAGAGCTGCTTGGGGCAGAGAAATTCCCGGGCGATGCTCAGCTTCTCGGCGCGCGTGTAGCCCGGACACTCGATGATCTCCATGCGGTCCCACAGCGCCTCGGGGATCGTGTCCGGGTTGTTCGCGGTGCAGAGGAACGTCACCTGCGACAGGTCGTAGGGGACGTCGAGGTAGTGATCCTGGAACGTCGCGTTCTGCTCCGGGTCGAGGACCTCGAGCAGCGCCGCCGCCGGGTCGCCGAGCATGTCGACGCCCATCTTGTCGATCTCGTCGAGCACGAGGACGGGGTTCTTCACGCCCACCTTCTTCATGCCCTGCAGGAGGCGCCCGGGCAGCGCGCCCACGTACGTGCGCCGGTGCCCGCGGATCTCGGCCTCGTCGCGCACGCCGCCGAGCGCGATGCGGTGGTAGCGCCGCCCCATCGAGCGCGCGATCGAGCGCCCCAGCGAGGTCTTGCCGACGCCGGGCGGCCCGATGAAGCAGAGGATCGGCGCCTTCTTGGTCCCGGCGAGCTTGCGCACCGCCACGTACTCGACGATCCGCTTCTTGATCTTCTCGAGCCCGTAGTGGTCCTCGTCGAGACAGCGGCGCGTCTCGTCGACCGACAGCCGGTCGGACGTGGCCTTGTTCCACGGCACGTCGGCGAGCCACTCGAGGTAGGTCCGCGTCACGTTGTACTCCGCCGACTGCGGCTGCATTCCCGACAGGCGCCCCAGCTGCTTGCGCGCGACCTTCTGCACCTCGTCGGGCAGCCCCGCGGCGCGGATGCGCGAGCGCAGCTCGTCGACCTCGTCCTCGTCGCCGCCCTCGCCCAGCTCCTCCTTGATGTTCTTCATCTGCTGCCGGAGGATCTGGTCGCGCTGCGCCTTGCCCTCGTCGGCGATCATCGTGCTCACCTCGCTCTTGACGCGGAGCATCTCGAGCTGGCGGTTGATGATCGCGAGCACGGCGCGCACGCGCTCCTTGGGGTCGAAGATCTCCAGGATGCGCTGCTTGTCCGGGACGCTCGCCTGCTCGGCGGAGAGGTTGGACGCGATGAGGTCGGCCAGCGCGCCGCTCTCGCGCACGTTGTCGAGGATCCCGGCGGTCTCGCGCGGCAGGTTGGGCATGAGCGAGAGCACGTGCCGTGTCCCCTCGCGCAGGCTCGCCCCGAGCGCGTCGAGCTCGGCGTCGCGCTCGAGGTTCTCCGGGACCCGGCGCGTGCGGGCGCGCATGTACGGCTCGAGCGAGGTACGGTGCTCGATCTCGAAGCGCGCCAGGCCGTGCAGCACGACCGAGTAGTTGCTGGGGCCGAGGCGCAGCACCTTCACGACGCGCGCGATCGTCCCGACCGCGTACATGTCCTCGAAGCGCGGCTCGTCGACCTCCGAGTCGCGCTGGCTGACGATGCCGACGACGGCGCGCTCCTGGCCCACCAGGTCCTCGACGAGGCGCACGCTGCGCGGACGGCCCACGTTGATGGGCACCATGCTGGCCGGGAAGACCACGCTGTTGCGCAGGGGCAGGATGGCCAGAAGGTCGTTGTCCCCCGCCGTACGCGTGTCGCTCATGCTCTCAGCGTATACCCCGAAATCGAACCCCGCCCAGAGCGCCCATGCTAGAGGAGAGCTGATGCGGACGGCAGCGTGGCTCGTCCTCTTCGCCCTCGCGGCGAGCGCCTGCGGCGGCGCGCAGCACCCGGGCGGGGAGGACCCGCAGTCGGTGCTGCACGCCTACGCGCGCGCCCTGCAGGAGGGCCGCGCCGAGGACGCCTACCGGCTCCTCTCGGACGAAGCGCGGCGGGGGATCTCCCTCGAGGCGTTCCGGCGCATGGTCAAGGACGATCCCGAGGGCGTCCGCGAGATCGGCCGCGCGCTCGAGCGCCCCACCGCCCCCGCCGTGGTCACGGCCACCGTGACGAGCCCCTCGGGCCAGGAGCTGCACCTGGTGCTCGAGGGCGGCGGCTGGCGGGTCGACGGCTCGAGCATCGACCTCTACGCGCAGGACACGCCCCGGCACGCCATCCAGGGGTTCGTGCGCGCGGTGGAGCGCAAGCGCTACGACGTCGTCATGCGCTACGTGCCCGACGCCCACCGCGAAGGCCTCGACGCCGACAAGCTCAAGGCGGCGTGGGAGGGGCACGAGAAGGACGAGATCGAGCAGGTCGTCACCGCGCTCAAGCAGGCGCTGCCCTCGGCGACGATCGAGGAGACGGGCGAGCGGGCGACCATGCCGTACGGCGCCGGCACGATGCAGCTCGTGCGCGAGCACGGCGTCTGGAAGATCGAGAACTTCGACTGACCGTCGCGTCCGACGCAACTGGGTCCCGGGTCGCCCGATAGGAGGGCATGACGCAGGGAGTTTCGGGCTGGAGGAACGACGACCGGTGGGCGCGCGCTGCAGGGGACGACGACCCGACGCAGCCGTCGGCAGCGGGGGCGATCGGAGCGCGCGGCGCGTCACGGCCGAGGGAGGTGCAGGACTCCCGGGACGTTCCGCAGCTTCCCGAGGTGCCGCTGCCGCGAGGGTTCACGGAAGTCGCGGGCTCGCGGCGGCTGGAAACGGCCCCCCGCGTCGACGCGCGGGACGCCGAGACCCGGCGGCGGCTCGATTCGTTCATGGCTGCGATGAGCGAACCCTACCGGATGCCTGACGGCACGACCGTCCCTGTCACGCCCGCGTTTCGCATGAGCGCCCCCTACCGGGCCCAGGTGGCCTCGCTGTCTTCTCCCGCGATCGTGGCCGAGCTGGCCAGCGCCGCTTCGCGGGCCCACGTCTCGCCAGAGGCGCTGGGTCGCATCGAATCCGGGCGCGGCACGCCCAGGGAGATTCACTCGTTGACGCAGGCGCTCATCGACGGACATCCGCTGCCTCGCGACGGCGTGTGGAGCGGGGCTGCCGTCCGCCAGCTCATGTTCGATCACGGCATCGGCATCGACTGTGCTGGCTACGTGCAGCAGGCGTTCCTGCACGCGAGCGGAATCACGCGGGCCCAGGCCGGGTTCGATTCGCCGATCAACGAGTCGCTCTCGGGGCTGGAGCGACGCGGCTTCGCGAAGGTGAACGACATGTCCGCCGTGCGCCCCGGCGACCTGGTCGTACTGGCGGCTCCGCCCGGGCAGCCCGGTCATCGGGCCATCGTCTACGACCAGCATCCGGCGACGGCCAACGACATGTCCTATCTCCTCCAGGGGGACGCGCCGGCGCGCGATTTCTCCGTCGGAGGACAGGTCCGAGTCTTCGAGGTCGACACGTCGTGGGGATGCAACGGACAAGCGCGACTCGGAGGGGTTCGGCGCGAGACGTGGTGGCTCAACGAGAGCACGAACAAGTGGGGGTACATCGAGCGCTCGCTGGACAAGAAGACGGGCGCCGAACTGGAGCTCTTCCGAGCCGTCGACGGCCCCTACGACCACCGCCTCGAGGGCTTCTTCCACAGGAAAGGGGTGTGACCGTGCGCACGCTGCTCGCGATCTTCGTGCTCTGCGCTACATCGCTCCGGTGCGGGCTGGCCGCTGCGGCGCCGAGCGACACGGATCCCCACCGCTTCGCCGTCCGGACGCCCGCCGACGTACCGTTCTTCCACCTCGACGCCGTCGAAGGCGCCGCTCCGACTGCCGCCCATGCACGGGGCTCGGTGCTCGTCGCGGAGCTGGCTCAGGGGGATCCGGCGCCGTGCGTCGATGAGTGGGACGTCGCGTCCGGTCAGCTCTTGCGACACGTCCTTCTGCCCTTGCCGCGCTCCTTCGCGGTCCTGCACGCCGTCCGGGCCGGGGGCCGCGTCCACGTCGTGGCGGCGGAGCCGCGCGGCGGCGCGATCGCGTACGTGAGGCTGGACGGTGCGCTCAAGGTCGAGAGCACCGAACAGCTCGGCCGAGGCTACGCGGAGCTCGCGACGGACGGGGACCTGGTGGCCGTGCTGTGGTCGGGCGCGAGCGGCGGGGCGACGCCGGCGCGCGAATGGCGTGCGGTGACCCTCGCCGGCACCCAGCGAATCGCCGCGGCGCGCCTCTTCGAGACGGCTGCAGACGTCGGCGGGTCCCTGAGGGACGTGGCCGTCGTGCAGGGCAAGGTGTTCATCCTGTCGCCGGGGGTCGGACTGCCCCCCCTGATGCGCTATTCGGCCGACCTGCGCTTCGAGGACCAGCTCCGCCCCACGCAAACGCCGTTCGAGCGGGCGATCTTCCCGGCGGGACGGCGTCTCCTCGACGAGACCGATGGCATGCTCCGGTGGCGCGATCCTCTCACGCTCGGCACCCTGGAGACACACGGGGCGCCGCCGGCGCCCGGGCACCACGCGTGGGCCCCTGAGCTCACCGTCGTCGACGACGGAACGGGGCGAATGGTGACCTCGCTGGGCGACGTGCTGGATCGCGCGGCGGCCGTCTCCTTGCACCTCGACGACATCCCCCGGGACAAGGTGGTGGCCACGCCGCTGTGGATCTCCGGCACGGCCGCCCTCCTCGAGGTGCGAACCCCGGATCTCGCGACGTCGATCGTCTGGCGCGATCCCCCCGCGCCCTGACGCGCTCACCCCGGCGGCAGCGCCCCCTCGATCGTCGCCACCACCGGCGCGTGATCGCTCGTGCCGACCTGCGCCTGCACGACGCACTCGCTGACGGTGAGGCCGCGCCCCTCGCTCGCCAGCACGTAGTCGATGCGCCACCCCTGGTTCTTCTGGCGCATGCTCCGCCAGGGCGGCCACCAGGTGAACATCGTCTCGTCGTCGGGGTGCAGCGCACGGGCGGTGTCGACGAGGCCCGAGGCGAGGATGCCCTCGAAGAGCTCGCGCTCGTCGGGGCGCTGGCCGATCGCCCCCGCCTTGCGCTCCTTGGGGTGCACGTCGCGGTCGGTCCGGGCGACGTTCATGT
>JAJYCT010000149.1 GCA_021778125.1 Myxococcales bacterium | reverse complement strand
CAGGACACGCTGCCGTCCGCGCGCGACAGGGCGCAGGCGTGATCGGCGCCGAGGGCGAGCTCCGAGACGCGCGCGAGGCCCGGGACGGGGCCGGGCACGGCGGGCGCCCCCGCGGCGCCGCGCCCGAGCTCCCCGTGATCGTTCGAGCCCCAGCACGTGACGGCGCCGTCTCCCGTCACCGCGCACAGGTGCGCCTCGCCCGAGGCCAGCACGGCGACGTCCGCGACCGGGACGGCGACGGGATCGGGGTGCCAGTCGTGGTCGGGAGCACGCCCGAGCTCGCCCTGATCGCCCCTGCCCCAGCAGCGGACGGTGCTGCCGCCCAGCCGGGCGCAGGCCACGGCGTCGCCGGTCGCGAGGCCGAGCGCGCCATGCACCTTGGGCGCGGCGAGCGAGGGGTTCCCGACGCCGTTCCACGGCGAGTCCCCCCAGCAGCGTACGGCGCCGTCGCCCATGCGCGCGCACGCGTGCGCCTCGGCGGCCGAGACCTCGAGCGCGCCCGACGCCGGAGGCTGGCTCGCCCCGGCGGGCGGGGGCTCGCCCTCGTCGCCCCAGCACGTCACGCGGCCCCCGGCGCGCAGCGCGCACACGAGCAACCCCCCGGCGTCGATCTGCACCGCGTCGTGGATGTCCTTGACCGGCATGGGCGCGACTCCGGTGCGCCATCCGCCGTCGTTCCAGGCCTTGCCGGCGCCCCAGCACGTGACGCTGCCGTCCTTGAGCAGGGCGCACGAGACATTCGCGCCCAGGGCGAGCTGCACCACGCCCGAGACGCCGGCGACCGCGACCGGGGTCGGGCGGCTCTGCGTCGTGCCGTCGCCGAGCTGCCCCTCGTCGTTGCGCCCCCAGCACCGCACGGTGCCGTCGCCGCGCAGCGCGCACGTGTGGAAGTCGCCCGCCGCGATGTGCGCCGCGGCCGTGGGCGCGACGGGCGGCTCGGTCGCCGCCGGCGGGGCCGGCGCCGCCGGGGGCGCCGTGGCGATCACCGGCCCCCCACCGCACGCCCACGACGCCGCAAACCCCAGGACCACGCTCCGTCGAAGCATCGAGGCGATAGGGTACGCGAGGCGCGCGCGGCAGGGCCTCAGAGGCGAATGCCCGCGCGCGGATCGCCCGTCTGCAGCGCGGCCAGGCGATCGACCAGCTCGCGCACTTCGGGCGCGTCCGCGGGGAGTTGCACGAGGAAGTGGACGTACAGATCTCCCGGCTCGCGGCCCTTGCGCCCAACGCCCTTGCCGCGCAGGCGTACGACGCTGCCGCTCTGCGAGCGCTCGGGCACCTTGAGCGACACCGACCCGTCGATCGTGGGCACCTTCACCTTCGCGCCGTGGAAGGCCTCGGCGATCGTCACGGGCAGGTCGAGGTGCAGGTCGTCGCCCTCGCGCCGGTAGTGCGGGTGAGGCGTGACGTGGATGGTGAGCACGAGGTCGCCCCGCGTGCCGCCCGCGCCCGCGGCGCCGCCCTGGTTCGGGATGCGCACGCGGCTGCCCTCGGCCGCGCCCGGCGGGATGCGAACGGTCACGGGCCCCGCGCCGTGGCCGCGCGGGCGGAGCTCGAGCGTGGCGCCGCGCAGCGAGGAGGCGAAGTCGATCGTGATCTCGCTCTCGAGATCGGGCCCCTTGATCGGCCCCCGGCGGCGGCCGCGCCCGAGCAGATCGCCGAACAGATCCCCGATGCCGGCGCCGCCTCCGCCGCCGAAGACCTCCTCGAAGTCGACCGCGCCGCCGCCGAAGCCTCCGGGGGGTGTCCCCCCGCCCCGGGCGCCCTGGCGCGCCGACCAGTCGCGGTAGGCGCGCACGCGATCGGCGTCGAACCCCTCGCGCAGGCCCTCCTCGCCGAACTCGTCGTAGAGCTTGCGCTTCTTGCCGTCGCCCAGGACGTCGTACGCATGGTTGACCTGCTTGAAGCGGTCCTCGCTCTTCTTGTTGCCCGGGTTCTTGTCCGGGTGAAGTTGCGCGGCGAGCTTGCGGTACGCCTTCTTGATGGCGTCCGCTTCGGCGGTCCGTGGCACTCCGAGGACGGCGTAGAGATCGTCGGCCATCGTGTTCTCGGCACCGCGAACGTAAGTCGCTCCGGCGGTCGGGTCTAGACCCCGGCCGCGACGAGCAGATCCTCGGCGTGGGGGACCGACAGGTACAGGCCCCGGGCGTACAGGCGCAGGCGCGTCGCCTCGTCGAGGTCGCCCTTCCGGCCACGGGTGGCGGCGTGCAGCAGGATGGCCGCCGTGACGCTCACGTTGAGGCTCTCGACGAACCCGCGCATGGGCACGCGTACGCGGCCAGCGCAGGCCGAGGTCAGGGTGTCGCTGATGCCCTCGCGCTCGTTGCCCAGCACCAGGGCCAGGCGGGGCATCGCGGCGAGGGCCTCGGGCTCGAGCTCGCCCTCGGGGTGGGTGGCCACCATGGGCACGCCCGAGGCGCGCGACCACGCGACGAGCGTGTCGGGACCGCCGTGGCAGGTCACGTCGATCCACTTCTCGGCCCCCCGGGCGACCGACCGGGCGACGGCGAAGGGGGTTCCCGGGCGCTCGACGACGTGGACCGACAGCAGGCCGAACGCCTCGCTCGTGCGGACGATGGCCGCGCCGTTGTGCGGGTCGTAGGGCCGGTCGAAGACCACGGCCACGCTGGCGATCCGGCGGCCGATGACCGCCCGCAGGCGCTCGCGCCGGGCGCCGGTGACGAGCGGCTCGAGCACGCGGACGACGCCGCGCGGATCGTGCGCCTCGGCCCGGACGATCCGGGCGTCGACCAGATCCGCGGCGCCCACGACGCCCTCGCTGTTCCGCCGCATGCGCGGGGACCCTATAGCCTGAACGGACGGCGAGGCCGAGGATTCGGCCGGAATCCTCGCGCGGGCTAGAGTTCCCGGAGATGACGGTGCACACGCGGTCCCCCGACGCCGTCCCCCCGCGCCCTCCGGCGCCGGGGGCGGGGACCCACCGCCGGCGGCGCTTCGATCCCGGCCGGAGCTTTGCCCGGATCCTCTGCTTCCTCCTGGCCCTCGTCGGCGTCCTGCCGTTCGCGGCGGCCGCAGTCCTGCGCTCGCCCTGGGCACGGGGGTGGGCGGCGCGCGAGACCGCGAAGGTCCTGGCCGCCCAGGGGATCCCCGCGTCGTACGCGATGGCCCTGCGCGTCTGGCCGCTGGCGATCGAGCTCGACGGGGTGCGCGTGGAGTCGAGCGATGGCGGCGCACCCGCGCTCACCTGCGACCGCGTGAGCATCCGGCCGCGCCTGTTCGCGCTGCTGGCCGGCAAGCTCGCCATCGATCAGGTGGAGCTCGACGTGCCGCGCGTACGGGCGGTGATCAAGGACGGGCAGCTCGTCAACCTGGCGCTCAAGAAGAGCAGCGCGCCCACCCCCGAGACGACGTGGCCGGCGCGCGCCCCGTTCAACGCGTTCGCGGTCACCGATGCGTCGTTCGTGCTCGACGTCGACCAGGCGCACGTGGAGGCGCAGTCGGTCGACCTCGACGTCACCGCCGACGACGAGCCGGCGTTCGGGGGCGCCGCGTTCGAGGTCGCCCTGCGCCTCGGGCGCGCCACCGTCCAGACGACCCGCGCGGGCGAGGCGGGGCAGCCGCTGCTCGACGACGACGCGCTCTGCTCGATCGAGGGGCGCGCCCGGCTCGCGCCCACCGAGGTGCTCGTGCGCAGGTTCGAGGGGACCGCCTCGGTCGACCTCGACGGCGCGCCCGGCACGACCCCGCCGTGCGAGCTGCCCGCGGGCGACAAGCGCCGCGTCGAGCTGTCGCTCGGACACCTGCGCATCGGGCTCGGCGGTCCCAAGGGAGCGGCGCCGCCGATGGACGGGCACGTGCGCGTGCGACTGCCCGTCGGGCTCGCCGGGCGCGCCGTCAGACTCCCCGAGACCGACGGCTGGGTCGGGCTGGAGGCCGACGTTCACTACACGCCCGACGCGCTGCTGCCCGAGCTGACCGGCACGTTCGAGGGCCACGACCTCCGCCTGGCGCAGTACTCGCTGGCCAGGGAGCTGCACGGCCAGGTCATCCTCCACCAGAACCGCATCGAGAGCCCGAAGACGACGTTGACGATCGCCGGCGGGCTGGCGACGCTGACCGACACCGTCATCGATCCCTTCGCGAAGGGGGTGCGCCTGGAGCACACGAAGCTGGACGTGAGCCACGCCGACTTCACCGCCCTGCTGCGCGACCTGGGCATCCACCCGCACTCCTACGTCGGGTGGGAGCTCCGCGAGGTCCACACGACGACCCTCGCGGGCACCCTGGCCCCGCTCAAGGTGGACGGCGAGCTGACCGCCAGGACGAGCGCGTTCGGCGTCTACGACCGGCCGGCGGAGGACCGCGAGCGCCGGCGGATCGTCGGCGTCACCGAGGCCCAGATCGCCACGCACGTGGCCATCCGCACCGACGCGCTGCGCTTCGAGGGCGTGCACGTCGGGATGCCGCGCTCGCGCATCGACGGGGGCCTGGTCTCGATCGGGTTCCACAACGATCTGCGCGTCGACGTGCCCAAGCTCTCGGCCGACCTCGACGACGTCTCGCCCATCGGTTCCGTGGTGATGCACGGGCGCGTCGACGCGAGCGCGCACGTGGGCGGGACGTTCAGCCGCCCCGAGCTCGAGGGCGACGTCGAGGCGATCGTGGGGCTCGTCATCGGCGACATCGCGTTCGGCGACGTGAGCGCCGCGCACGTCAAGGTGGACATGTCGCCGCCGAAGCTCGAGATCGCGGGCCTGCACGCCAGGCGGCGCGAGAGCGCGTACGACGTGCCCACGGCGGCGATCCGGTTCGGCAACGGGTTCGCGGTGGACGCGGTGGGAGAGAGCGGCGGCTTCGACCTGCGCGACCTGCTCTCGATGTTCAACCTGGAGGACGATCCCCGCTACGCGGGCCTCGGCGCGAAGATCGCCACGCGCGCCAACGTGCACGTGGGCGTCGGCGGCGAGGAGGACACCTGCGGCTCGGGCTACCTCGTGGTCGACGCGAAGAGCCACCTGAAGGACGTCGTCCTCTACGGCGAGCGCTTCGCGCAGGGCGACGCGGACGTCGCCCTCCACTGGTACGACCGCCTGCAGGGGATCGCCGGGGCGGACGTCGACGTCCGATCGTTCGTCCTCGACAAGGCGCGGCCGCCGACGGGCACGCGTCCGGGCGCCGCGGGCACGGTCCTCGGGTCGGCGTCGATCCGGCGTGGCGGAGCGCTCACCGCGAACGTGGTGGTCGAGAGCGTCCCGCTGTCGCGCGTGGACGCGCTCGGGGCGTTCGCGGCGCAGACCGACGGCATCGTCTCCGGCGTGGCCCACGTGACGGGCAACCTCGACGACTTCAAGCCGGACGCGGGGTTCGTCGCGAGCGTCGAGATCGACGTCGCCGGGACGCGCGTACGCGGGGTGGCCCTGCCGCCGTCGCACCTCGACGTGCAGATGACCCAGCGCTTCACGCGGCAGACGCGCGCCGTGGGGCACACCCGGTGCGGCGCGCCCATCGGGCCGCCGTTCGACCGGGCGGCCTACCTCGCCGACACCTCGTCGCACGGCGACCTGACGGTCGACGGCACGCTGCTGGGCAACACCGTGTCGCTCGGCCACGTGGTGCTGACGCGCGAGAAGTCGCCGCACCTGTCGGGGCGCGTGGCGCTGCGCGGGGTGGACCTCGGCGCGCTCGGGCGCGCCTACGCCGGCCACCACGTCGAGGGCGAGGAGCGCGCCCTCCCCGGGGGGGCCGGCGTCAGCGGCCAGCTCTGGGGCGAGATCATGATCGACGACATCCCCCTCGAGACGCCGAGCCGCGCGCGCGTCCGCGTGCTCGTGGGGCCCACGGTCCTCTCGCTGGGCCGGCAGCGCCTCACCCTCAAGCCGCCGGGCTCGCCGGTCGTGATCGCGGACGACACTCTGGTCCTGCCGTCGCTCGAGGTGACGCTCGACACGCCCGAGGGCTTCCGCGGCGGGTTCGTCGTGGCGGGCGGGGGCCACGCGCTGACCACGGCGCCGTCGCTGGCGCTCGACGCGCGGCTCGAGCCCGTGGACCTCGCGGTCGCGGAGCGCTTCGCGCCGCAGGTGACCCGCGCGTCGGGCACGCTCGAGGGGAGCCTGGACGTCACTGGGCCCCTCGGGGCCCCCGTCATCGCCGGCGAGCTGCACGCGCGCGCCGACAACCTCGAGGTGCACGGCCTGCCGGGCGCCGTGACGGACGTCGTGCTCGACGCGCGCGCCACGGCGACGGAGCTCTCGGCCGTGGGCTCGGCCCGGTTCGCCGGCGGCTCGATCGCCCTGCGCGCCACGATGCCCATCCGCAGGCTGGACCTCGGCGCGCTCGACGCGCACGTCACCGCGCAGAACCTCCGCATCTCTCCGGTTGACGGCGTCACGACGACGCTCGACGCCGACCTGGAGGTCACCTACGACCCGAGCGCGACGGGCGGCGACACGGCGGCGCTTCCACACGTGATGGGGGAGATCACGCTCGACTCGTTCGCGTACACCCGCCCGATCTCGCTGGCGAGCGACCTGACGCAGCTCGGCGGCCGCGCGAAGCGCACGAAGGTCGACGCGTACGACCCCGCGCTCGACGCGGTGGCCTTCGACGTGCGCATCCGGTCGCGGCGCCCGCTTGTCCTCAAGAACAACCTGGCCGAGCTGCAGATGGCGATCGACTCGGGGACGCTCGACGTGAGCGGGACCAACCAGCGGCTCGGACTGCGCGGCTCGCTCAAGACGCTGCCCGGGGGCCGCTTTCACTTCCAGGACAGCGACTTCGACGTGCGGCAGGGGCTTGTCCGGTTCGACGATCCCTCGCGCATCGACCCGAACGTCGACATCACCGCCGTCACCGAGTACCGCCGCTACACCGACACGAGCGCCGGCGCCGGGGCCGGCGCGGGGGCGGGGGCGAGCGGCGGCCCGTCGGCGGCGTCCACCGGCTCCACGCGCGGCGGCGCCCTCTGGCGCATCACGCTGCACGCCTACGGCGACGCGGACAACGTCAAGGTCGACATGACGAGCGAGCCGTCGCTCTCCCAGGAGGACATCGTCCTCTTGCTCGCGGTCGGGATGACGCGCGCGGAGCTCGACCAGCTCCAGGCGAGCAACATCGGCGCGAGCATCGCCCTGAACTACCTGGGCGCCGCGAGCGGCGCGGCGACTGCGGTGAAGCGGGCCCTCCCCGTGGTCGACGACTTCCGCTTCGGGAGCGCCTACTCGACGGTGACCGGCAAGACCGAGCCGCAGCTGACGATCGGCAAGCGCATCGCCAGCAACGTGCGCGCGAGCGTCACGGCGGGCCTCTCGGAGGACCGCGAGGTTCGCTCGAACATCGAGTGGCGGCTCAACGACCGCCTTAGCGTGCAGGGGTCGTATGACAACATCAACGACGTCTCGTCGTCGGCCCTCGGGAATATCGGCGTGGATCTTCGCTGGAGGCTCGAGTTCGAGTAGCAGTCGAGGGGACGGATGCGCCTACGAGGCTTCCTCTCCGCTTGGGCCGTCGGCCTGTGGTCGGCGTCCGCCGCCGCGCAGACCGTCACGCCCATCCCGAGGACGCCGCCCGTGGCGCAGCCCGCGCAGGCGCCCGCAATGCAGCCGGCCGCGGAGCTCGGCGATCTGCTCGGCAAGCCGGTCACGCGGGTCGCGGTCGTGCTCGAGGGCAACATCTGGGACGACGTCGACGTCCCGCCGGTGCGCACGGTCAAGCCGGGCGAGCCCCTGACGGCGGCGCTCGCGCGCCGCGCGCTCGACGAGCTGCTGGCCTCGGGGTCGTTCGCGCGCGGTCGGGTGGTCGCCACCCCGGAGGGCAGCGGGGCGCTGGTCGTCGTGCGCGTCGTGCCCCGCAAGCTCGTCACGCGCATCCAGCTCGACCTGCACGGGATGCGCATCGACCGCGAGGAGCTGCTCGCCGCCGCGGATCTGTCCGAGGGCGGCGAGATCGTCAGCACGGAGCTGGGCGACGCGATCGCCCGCATGGGACGCGTGTGCGCGTCGCACGGCTACCCGTCCGCGCACGTCGGCGTCCAGACACGCGACACCGACGATCCGACGCGCACGCTGGTGCTGGTCGACGTCCAGCCCGGGGACGCGCGCCTGGTGCAGGACCGGCAGTTTTACGTCTTCGGCGCGGCGGCCGACGAGCTCGCGCCCGCCACGCGGGCCTACGGCGTGAGGCCGGGCGACCGGGCCGACGAGAGCAACGTCGACTCCGCCGACGCGGCGCTCGAGCAGGCCGTTCACGCGCTCGGGTGGTACCGGGCCGTGGTCACGCACGACCTGGTGCTCGTCTCGGGCGACGCCGCGAAGCCGCGGGTCGTGCTGCGCGTGCGCGTCGACTCGGGCCCGCACCAGGTGGCGACGTTCGAGGGCAACGAGCACTACGACGCGTCGACGCTCGAGGCCGCCCTCGGGCTCGAGAAGGAGACCGACCGCTCGCCGGGCCACCTGGCCGACAAGCTGCGCGCCTTCTACGAGAAGCGCGGCTTCCTCGACACCGAGGTCCGCGCCGAGGTGCGCGGGGCGGACGCCGATCCCGTGCAGGTGATGGTCTTCCACATCGTCGAGCACCGGCGGTCGCGCGTGGTCGCGCGACGCTACCCGTGCCTCAAGCTGGACGCGATCCGCCACCTGTCGGGCGGCGGCCCCCGCACGCCGCCGGAGATCGGGACCCAGATCGAGAGCTATCTCGAGGAGGAGCTGCCGGGCACCGAGCTCGCGGTCGACCCCGATCCGAGCGGCGTCTCGGACGCGTTCGGACCCGGCGGCGGCCCGCTGCCGACCGGCGCCCGCGCAGTCCCCCTCGAGCTGCACCCGGACACCACGTTCGTGCCCGACACGTACGACCGGGCGACGCAGCACGTCCAGGAGCTCTACCGCAACGAGGGCTTTCTGCACGCGCAGGTCGGCCCCGTGCAGGTCGTCCGCGCCCGCTGCGATCCGCGCTCGCCGCCGAACCGCTGCGCGCCGGAGCCGCTGGCCCGGCAGGCCGAGAGCCTCTGCACGTACGATCCGGCGGGGCTGCCCCTGCCCGTCGAGCCGCTCGGCCCCTCGCTCGCGTGCCGGCCCGATCCCGCGCACGGCGTCGAGTGCTCGCCGGCGATCGAGGTCGTCATCCCGATCAAGCTCGGGCC
The DNA here is from genome assembly GCA_021778125.1 of Myxococcales bacterium. Lineage (GTDB taxonomy): Bacteria > Myxococcota_A > Polyangia > Polyangiales > Polyangiaceae > Palsa-1150. The sequence goes on along the minus strand of JAJYCT010000149.1, from coordinate 3,863 downwards.
GCGCACGCAGCTCTGGGACGTCGGGTTCACGGGCGTGCACACGGCGACGGAGAAGGAGGTGGCGGAGGCCGCCGAGGTGCCGGTCGGCGAGTACGTGAGCACGACCAAGCTCGACGACGCGCGCCGCCGCATCCTCGACTGGTACAAGGAGCGCGGCTACGCCTACGCCGACGTCAAGTACACGCTCGAGCCGTCGCTCGACAACACGCGCGCCCGCGCGCGCTTCGACGTGGCCGAGGGCGATCGGGTCATCGTCAGCGGCATCGTGATCCGCGGGCTCGACGCGACGCAGGAGTCCACGGCGCGGCGCCGCGTCGCGCTGGAGATCGGGCAGCCGTACCGCACGAGCGACGTGCGCAAGACGCAGGAGCGCCTGGCGACGCTCGGGGTCTTCGCGAGCATCCAGGTCGGGCTCGTCGACGCGTTCGTGCCCGCGCCGCGCAAGACCGTCGTCATTGACGTCGTCGAGCGCGACCCGCAGTACGTCGAGGTCCGACCGGGGTTTTCGACCGGTGAGGGCCTTCGCGGCGCCTTCGAGTACGGGCACCGCAACCTGTTCGGCTGGGCGTGGTCAGTCACCGTGCACGCCCAGGCCTCGTACCTGCCCGACTTTCTCATTCTCGACCCGCAGGTGGCCGCCAACTATCGCCCGCTGAGCACCGCCGACCGCGTCGCGACGCGCGAAACGGTGACGCTCGCGTGGCCGGAGATGGGGCTCGGGCCCACGGTGCGCTCGCAGGTCGACGGCATCTACGTGCGCGACCTGGAGCGCGACTTCACGCTGGTCAAGGAGGCCGTCGTCGGCACCGGGATCTGGCGGCCCGTGCGGCAGCTGCAGGTGAGCGGCGGTCCGTCCTTCGAGAACAACGACGTCTTCCTCTTCCAGGGCGGGCAGATCAGCCAGTACCTGAACCAGCCGTCCAACCAGGGCAACTCGGAGCTCGCGCGCCTCCTGCGCGTCCCGGACGGCGCGAGCAACGTCGTCGCCGGCAAGGTCGCCGTGACGTGGGACCGGCGCGACGCGCCGTTCAACGCGCACAGCGGGACGTACTTCGCGGCGAGCGTCGAGGAGGTCAACTCGTACCCCGTCGCCGGCTCGACCGCCGATCCGAGCAGCCAGTTCGAGAGCCACTTCCTGCGCCTCACGCAGACGCTGGCGGCGTACTTCCCGATCACGCCCACCGTCGCGCTCGCGACCGAGGTGCGCCTCGGCGAGATCGCGAACGTGGCGACGTGCATGCCCCTCAAGACGACCACGAGCAGCGGCGCCGCGCTCGCGCCCCCGACCTACTGCACGTACCCCGACCGGCAGTTCTACATGGGCGGCTTCGACTCGATGCGAGGCTGGCTGCAGGACGCGTTCATCCCGCAGGAGCTTGCCGACCAGATCGACGCGGGCAAGCTCGTGTGCACGAGCCAGAGCAACTGCCCGATCCCGCCGCGCGGCGGCAACTTCATGGTCAACCCGCGCGTCGAGCTGCGCTTTCCGGTGCGCGCGCCCGTCGACGGCGCGCTGTTCACCGACTTCGGCAACCTGTGGAACGACCCGTCGTACATCTTCCAGCACGGCTTCGCGATGCGCGCGGACGTCGGCCTCGGCCTGCGCGTGCAGACTCCCGTGGGGCCGCTCGTCTTCGACTACGGCTTCAACCTGACGCGCAAGAGCTACGAGGACCTGGGCGCCTTCCACTTCGCCATCGGTCTGTTCTGACCCGTCCCCCCCCCCCGGGGGGCCCCCCGGGGGGGAAGTCGGGGGTCAGAAGTCCCAGCGCAGCGCGACGCCCCTCGGCGCCCCGCCCGGCGGCAGGTGCGGCGCGACGATGTCCGTCGACCCCGCGACCGTCATGCCGACGCCGAGCCCCGCGAGACCGACGCCGCCGAGCGTCAGCGGCAGCCCCACGCCCCAGCGGTTGAAGCTCTGATCGTGCGGCGAGATCGAGACGATGACGATGATGCCGAGGAGCGCGGCGACGACGCCGCCGGCGATGAACACGCCGCCGAACGCCTTGACCGACGCGTCGCCCGGGTGGGCCTCGACCGTCATCGGCGCGCCCTGCTCGACGACGACGCGCTCGTGCCCGGTGCTCGCGTTCGGGCTCTCGGCCTCCACCGTGTACGTGCCCGGCGCGAGCCGGACGACGACGGGCAGCTTGGGGAGCTTCTCGAACGGATCGGGGATCTGGCCCCCCGGGACGTCGCCGTGCGCGATGTACACGTGCATCGCGACGTCCTTCGAGGTGAACGTCACGGGCACGCCCTCGGGGTCCTCGATCTTCGGGCGCGTGTCCTTCGGGGTGCCGTCCGAGGGCACCGGCGCGGCCCCCGTGACGCGATCGTCGGCGCGGGCGACCGGGGCGACCGCCAGGACGAAGGCGAGCGCGGTCGCGAGCGCAGGGGACCTCCGTCGGCGTGCAGGCAGCGCGCCGACCTCCGTCGGTGGCCTCACGTGACGCCGAGCAGCTTGTTCATCGACGCCTCGTCGGCGGGCGTGAACGGGTACTGGTCGAACTCGGCGCTCGTCGCCCACACGAAGGCGGCCACGTTGCGCGCCTCGAGCGTCTCGCCCGCGAGGGTGCACTCGTAGAGGAACAGGTCCACGACGTAGTGGTCGTACGGGTGGCTCACGAACGAGATGAGCTTGCCCACCTCGATCGCGGCGCCGAGGCGGTGGCGCACCTCGCGCTTGAGCGCCGAGGCGTCGGTCTCGCCGTCCTCGACGCGCCCGCCCGGGAACTCCCACATCAGGGGCAGCACGGCCGTCGCGCGCCGCTGCGTGATGAGGTAGCGCCCATCCTTCTCGAGCACGGCGGCGACGACGCGGATGGTCTTCGTCGAGCTCATCGCGTCCTGTCGAAGACTACCACGACCGGGCAGGCTCAGATCGCGACGCGGAAGAGCTGCTGCCCCATGAGCAGCACGTCGCCCGTGCGCACCTCGGTCTCCTTCACGCGCACGAACGTGCCGTTGGAGCTGCCGAGATCCGTGAGGAACAGGCGCTGACCGTCCCACGACAGGCGGCAGTGCAGCCCCGAGACGTACCCGTCCTCCGGGAAGAGGATGTCGCCGCGCTCGCGCCCGAGGTGCACGCCGCTCTCGGGGATGGGGAACGCGTTGCCCGTCTCCTCGCGGCCGATGACGAGCGCGATCCGGCCGACGTACCCCTTGCTCGGGGCGCCGAGGCGCTCGACGCCGTCGGCGCCCGGCTCGGAGCTGCCGAGCGGATCGAACTTGATGATCTCCTGGCCGATGCGGAACACGTCGTGGGGGCGGATCTCGACGGGCACGTCGCGCGCGAGCCTCTTGTAGACGCCGTTGAGCGAGCCCTCGTCCTTGACCGAGGCGCGCCCGGGGCCCGCGGGGCGGAACGTGGCGTGGCGCGGCGACAGGTAGCTGTCGCCCGCGAAGATGCCGCCCGTCTCGCGGCCGACGGTGACCGTCCCGCCGGGCAGCGTGTAGCTCCCCGCCTCGCTGCCGTCGGCGCGCAGCGCCGTGAGGGCGACGGGCGAGCCCATCTCGGCGGCCGCCGCGGGCGCCGGAGCGGGGATGGAGGCCGGGCGAGCGGGCGCGCCGCCGAGGCGGAAGCCGCACGCGGCGCAGAACACGTTGTGCGTGGCGTTGACGTGCCCGCACTGGGGGCAGGGCACCGACGCCGCCGCGGCCGGAGCCGCCGGGGCGGGCGCGGCAGCGGGCGCAGGCGCCGGCACGGCGGGCACCGGCGCGGTCGGGAGAGCGCGCGCGGCCATGGCCGGCGCGGCGGGAGCCGGAGCGACCGCCTTGACCCCCTGCGGCGGCGTCTGCGGGGAGAACGGCTTGGGCGCCGCCTCGCGCGGCAGCTCGGCGCCGCACCCCAGGCAGAACTTGTA
>JAJYCT010000573.1 GCA_021778125.1 Myxococcales bacterium | reverse complement strand
CTGGCGCACGACGGCGAGCGTCTGCCACGCGTCGACGGCGGCGCCCGCGTTGGCGTGCCGCTGCGACAGCGTAAGCAGCCAGTCGGCGACCTCGGCGGCACGGTCGAGCTCCCCCGCGTACGCGTAGCGGGCCGCGAGCGCGGCGCCGCAGCGCGTCTCCTCGTCGCCGACGCCGGCCTCCTGCGCGCTCCTCCGCACCTCGTCCAGGCGCGCGCTGGTCTCCGAGTCCCCGCCGCACGCGTCCTCGTAGCGCACGCGCGCGCCGCTCGCGCGCACCTCGCTGGCGCGGTCGTAGACCGACTCCTGCATCGCGCGCACGGCCGTCTCGCGCTCGCCCGCGCGCGCGTCGAGGCGGTTCCACGCCTCGTCGAGGAGCTGCGCGCGCGCGAACTGTGTCGGCTTGTCCTCGGCGAACGCGAGCGCCTTCTCGGCGAGCGACACGGCCTCGGGCAGCGAGTGCGCGGCGAGCGCGCGCCGGGCGGCCTTCTCGAGGTAGGCGGAGGCCGCGACGGGCTCGCCGCCGAGCTCGAGGTGCCGCGCGACGCTCGCGTCGTCCTCGCCCACCTTGGCCAGCCAGCGGCCCGCGCGCGCGTGGCATTCCTTGAGCGCGTCCTCGCCGAGGGACGCGTAGGCGACCTCGCGCATGAGCGCGTGCTTGAACCCGAACTCGCGCGTGCCCGCGAAGCGGGCGTGCGCCTGCTCGACGAGGATCTCGGCGGCGGCGAGCTCGCGCAGCGCCTCGGCGGCGTTGGGCACGCCCATCGCCTCGAGCCCGATGTCCCACCCGACCAGGCCGAAGACGGCCAGGCGCGCGGCGGCGTCGCGCCCGAAGTCGTCGAGCGCGTCGAGGTGCACCTGCATGGCCGCCTCGATCGTCGGCGCGTCGCCGGCGTCGCGCCCCGCGGCGGCCAGGCGCGCCAGCTCCTCGGCGTACAGCGGCAGGCCGGCGGACTGCTGCGCGATCGACTCGACGATCGCCTCGCCCTTCTCGCCCTCGGCGCGCTCGCCGAGGATCGACGTCGCGATGGCGCGGGTCTGCCGCCGCGACAGCGGGCGGAGCTCGATGCGCACGTGGTCGCGTCCCTCGAAGCGTGACGGGTCGTCGCGCCAGAGCGTGGGCCTCGCGCCGGCGTACACGCACACGGCGCACCCCGCCGCGCGGGCGAGCAGGTGATCGACCCACGCAAGGCTCTCGCTGTCGGACCACTGCGCGTCCTCGAGCACGACGACCAGCGGGTTGCTGCGCGCCATCCCCACCGTCATGTCGGTGAGCACGAGCCACAGGGCGTCGCGCGCGCCGCGCGTGTCGTCGAGCTCCGGCAGCGCCTCGTTGCAGACCAGGCGCGCGAGCAGCTCGCGCGCGGCCTCCGAACACGGCACCTCGCTCACGGCGATGAGGACGTCGGTCGCGTCGAGCGCGTCCTGCAGCGGGGCGCCCTTGGCGACGCCCGTCAGCCCGCGGGCGATGTCGCCGACGACGCCGAGCGCGTGGCTCTTGGCGAACGACTCGCTGCGGGCGAGCACGATGCGCGGCGCGCTCGCGTGGCTCGCGATGCGCGAGAGGGCCTCGCGGCGCAGGCGCGTCTTGCCGATCCCCGGGGCGCCGGTGACCGTGACCACCAGCGGCGAGCGGTCGTCGACGCAGCGCTCGAACGCGGCCACGATCTGCGCCAGCTCCGCCTCGCGCCCGACGAACGGCGCGCCGCCGACGTTGTCGCGCCGGCCGCGGATGGGCGTGACGACCACGGCGCTCCCGTCGCCGCGCAGCTGCAGCTCGTAGCGTCCGCGGGTCAGCTCGGTCGTCGTCGTGTCGGCGAGCACCTTCCCGCGCGCCGCGTCGCGCGCGAGGGCTGCGGCGCGGTCGACGACCTCGCCGGTGGGCCGCGTCCGGTCGATGCGCGTGCGGCCCGTCGCGATGCCGACGGCGGCGCCCAGCTTGGCGATCCGCAGGCCGAGGTCGAGCGCGCGCAGCGCCTCGTCGCCGAGCGCCTTGCGGACGCCCAGGTGCGAGACGATGGCGTCGCCGCCGAGCTCCGTGGCGTCCGCCCCGCGCGCCCGCAGGTGGGTGAGCAGCCGCGCGCGCGGCGCCCCCTTGGGCACCTGCGTCGCGACGATCGTCGTCACGAGGCGCTGGCCGCCGCCCTTGGCGCTCACGGCCACGCTGGCCGGCGCGGCCTCGAACGACCCGCTGCGCGTGAGGCGATCGCTCGAGTGGGAGCCGATCTCGTCGAGGACCGCGCGCAGCTCGGCGGCCACCTCGGCGACCGAGCCGGGGCGCTCGGACGGCGCCGTGGCGAGCAGGCGCGCCATCAGCTCGTCGAGGCGCGTGGGCGCGTCGAGAAACACCTCGGACAGGCGCGGTGCGGGCGTCGTCACGAGGCGCGCCAGGATCGCGATGGGCGTCGGCCCGACGTGCGGGGGCCGCCCTGTGATCATCTCGAAGAGCGTCGCGCCGAGCGCGTAGAGGTCGGCCCGCGCGTCGACCTCGCCGTCGCCGCGGGCCTGCTCGGGCGCCATGTAGGCGGGCGTCCCGACGATCGCGCCGGTGCGCGTGAGCCTCGCGTCGCCCGCGGAGGCGACGCCGAAGTCGACCAGCTTGGCGTCGAAGTCGCCGGTCTTGCCCGGCCCGCTGCCGACGAGCAGGATGTTCGACGGCTTGACGTCGCGGTGCACGATCCCCGCGGCGTGCGCGGCG
>JAJYCT010000148.1 GCA_021778125.1 Myxococcales bacterium | reverse complement strand
GCCGACACGCTCGACGCCCCCCCCGACGTGCGGCGCGCGCTGGACGTGCTCTACGAGCGAGCCCACGCCGCCGGGCTGCTCGCCTCTGCGGTCAGGGTCGAATTCGCCCCGTAGGCTCGCGGCGGTGGCACGGTCGGGGCCCGGGCATGTGTCGGGATCCGGACAGGCCGGCGGGCCGGAATCCGGCTGCGCGCCGCGGGTGGCGCCCGTGCACGGGATTTGCTCTTAATGTAGTGACGATGGACTCCGCCACGCGAAACGCCGCGGCGCGCGCCACCCAGCAGCGCGCGCGCTTCGACGCCCTCCGGCGGCGCATCTTCGAGGATCTCGAGGCGGCCTCGGCGCGCTGGCGCCTCGCGTGGATCCTGCCCTTCCAGGTCTTCGTCGTCGTGATGCTCATCGCGCGGGGCGAGTCGCACGCGCGAGCCGTCATCCAGATCGCAGCGCTCGCGGTCGCGACGATCCTTTTCGTGATGCGCACGCGCACGAGGCACCGGACGCTCAAGTCCGTCTCGTTCGTGCTCGGCATGACCACGTTCTTCGTCCTGGTGGGCACCACGGGGGGCCTCGCCAGCCCCCTGCTCGTGATGGGGGCGCTGATGCTCGCGTCCGCGGCCTTTACCGTCTTCGACCCCCCCTGGCTGCGGGGCGCGGCGTTTCTCCTCTTCCTCTCCGGCCTCCTGGCGCTCGCGATGCTCTCGCACACCTCGATCGGTCACCTGGCGGCGCCGCTGCTCGCCTCCACGGGCCCGACCGTGGAGTTCGTGACGCTGGCTCTCATGGCTTCGGTCTTCGTGATGATGGGCATCTATCGCATGGGGTGCCTCATGACGGCCGGCTACGAGCGCGCCGCCCTCGAGCTGGCCGAGCGGCGGGAGGAGCTCTGCACGGCGGGCGAGGATCGCTCGCGCGCCCTCGAGGGGCTGGCCGCCCGCCTCGCGCACGAGGTGAAGAACCCGCTCGCCGCGATCAAGGGCCTCTCGACGCACATGGCGCGGCACGCGGCCGATCCCAAGACCGCCGAGCGCCTCGCCATCGTCGCCGCGGAGGCCGATCGTCTGCAGGAGATCGTCGACGGCTTCCTCTCCTTCTCGCGTGGTCTCGACGAGCTGAACCTCGGGCCGACGCGCCCGCGCGACGTGGCGCGCGAGCTCGAGGTCCTCCTGGAGATGCGTGCCGAAGAGGCGGGCGTGAAGCTCGCCGTCTCGGGCGACGAGAAGCTCGAGCTCCACGCGGACGCCGGCAAGCTGCGCCAGGCGCTGCTCAACCTGGTGCTCAACGCCATCCAGGCCTCGCCGCGGGGCGCCACGGTCCGGCTCCACGTGGCCGGCGAGTGCCAGGGCGCGCGCATCACCGTCGACGACGACGGCGTGGGCATGACCCCCGAGGTCCTCGAGCGGATCCGCAAGCCGTACTTCACGACGAAGGAAGGGGGCACGGGGCTCGGCGTCGCGATCGCGCGCGGTATCGTCGAGCAGCACGGCGGGCGCTTCGAGATCCGGAGCACGTCGGGCAAGGGGACGACGGTCACGCTCTCGCTGCCCAGCAAGGCCAAGGCCTGCCTGAAGCTGCCGAACCCCCTGCGGACGACCGATCCCGGCACGGCGCCAGAGTCGAAGCCGGAGCCCGTGGTCGCGGGTGCACGCTGAGGGGCCATGGCCCGGGTCCTCGTCATCGACGACGACGCGTCGCTGCGCTTCACGCTCGAGGCCGTGCTCGGCGACGCGGGCATCACCGTCGAGGCGTGCGACGGCGGCAGCAGCGGCCTGGCCGCCTTCGAGGCGCGCGGCGCGGACACAGTCCTCACCGACCTGGCGATGCCCGGGTTCGACGGGATGCAGGTGCTGGCGCGCCTGCGCGCCGCCGATCCCAGCGTGCCGGTCCTGATGCTGACCGCGCACGGCTCCGAGCGCGTGGCCGTCGCTGCGATCAAGGCGGGCGCGTTCGACTACCTCCCCAAGCCATTCGATCCCGACGAGCTCGTGCTCGCGGTGCGCCGCGCCATCGAGTGGCGCGAGCTGCGCCTGCTCAACGCGCGCCTGCGCACCGAGGCCGCCCTCGGCCGGGCCATCGTCGCCGAGAGCCCGGCCATGAAGCGCGTGATGGACGTCGTGGCGCGCGTCGCGCCCAAGGACGTCACCGTGCTGCTCACGGGCGAGAGCGGCGCCGGCAAGGACATCGTCGCCACCGTCGTCCACGCGCACTCGCGGCGCGCCGAGAAGGCCTTCGTCCGGTTCAACGCCGCCGCGATCCCAGCGGAGCTCGCCGAGGCGGAGCTCTTCGGGCACACCAAGGGCGCCTTCACCGGCGCGCAGCAGGCCCGCCAGGGGTACTTCCAGCAGGCCCACCGGGGCACGCTCTTCATCGACGAGATCGGGGAGCTGCCGGCTGCGATCCAGGCCAAGGTGCTGCGCGCGCTGCAGTCGGGCGAGGTGCAGCAGGTGGGCGGGCGGGCCGAGACGGTCGACGTGCGCCTGGTGGCGGCCACGAACCGCGATCTCGCCGCGGACGTGAAGACCGGCCGCTTCCGCGAAGACCTTTTCTACCGCCTCAACGTCGTGCCGCTGCGCGTACCGCCGCTCCGCGAGCGGCCCGAGGACGTCGAGCCACTCGTCCGGACGTTCGTCCGCCAGTACGCGGAGCGCTACGGCATGAGCTCCGTCGACGTCGAGCCCGGGCTCGTCGAGGCCCTGCGGACCCACGCCTGGCCGGGCAACGTTCGCGAGCTCGAGAACACCGTGGCGCGCCTCCTGGCCCTCGCCCCGGACGAGCGCATCACGCTGGCGCTCTGGCGGTCGCTCTCGGCGGGCCCCGCGCAGGCGGCCACGACGCTCTCGGCGACCGGCGATCCCGGCCCCGGCCACCCCCTGCGCGCGCGCGTCGAGGCGTTCGAGCGCACGCTCATCGGCGAGGCCTTCGAGGCGGCGGGGCGCAACCAGAGCGAGACCGCGCGGCGGCTCGGGGTCTCGCGGCCGGCCCTCATCGAGAAGCTCCACAAGTACGGGCTGATCTGAGCGATGCGCTCGGTCGCGGCCCTCGCGCTCACGGCGACGGCGCTGGTCGGGTGCTCTCGCGCGCCTCCGCCCTCCGGCGCGGCAGCGCATCGCGTCGTCTCGCTCGGCCCGGCCACCACCGAGGCCCTGTTCGCGATCGGGGCCGGCGACCGCGTCGTCGGCCGCTCGCACTACTGCGACTATCCGCCGGAGGCGACCCGGCTGCCGGACGTCGGTGGCATGCAGCCGGACGTCGAGGCCATCCTGGCGCTGCACCCGGATCTGGTCGTGGGGCCCTCCGGGGGCTGGTCGTCGCGCATCGCCGAGACGCTGCAGGCGCGCGGCGTCGCCGCGTGGTTCCCGGCCGAGATCACGTCCCTCGCGGGCGTCGACGGCGAGCTGCTCGCGCTCGGCGAGCGGACGGGGCACGGCGCGGACGCCCGCGCGCTCGTTGCGCGTCTGGACGCGCGCGAGGGGGAGGTCGAGCGCGCCGTGGCCGTCACGTCGCCGCCGCGGGCGTTGCTGGTGGTGGCCCTCGCCCCGGTGGTGGTCGCGGGACCGGGGACGTTCGCCCACGATCTGCTCCGGCGCGCCGGCGCGGCCAACGTGGTGGCCGGGAACGTCCCGTGGCCCCACGTGGGCTTCGAGCAGATCGCGGAGCTCGACCCCGACGTCATCGTCGACGTATCGGTCGTCGAGAGCGGAGGGGCCACGCGCATCACGATGGATGCCCCGGGCTGGGGCGGGCTGCGTGCCGTGCGAGAGGGGCGCGTCCTGCCCGTCGCCGACGAGCGCGTGCTGCGGCCCGGCCCGCGTGTCGCCGAGGGCCTCGCCGTCCTCGCGAGGGCACTGCACCCGGCGGAGGTGCGCTGAGTGAGCCGCGTGCGCATCGATCAGCTGCTGGTGGCGCGCGGGGCGGCGCCGACGCGTGCCCGGGCGCAGGCGAGGGTGCTTGCCGGCGAGGTCTTCGTCGCGGGGGTCCGCGTCGACAAGGCGGGCACGCTGGTCGCCGAGGACGCCGCCGTCGAGGTCCGCGGCGCCGCCCACCCGTACGTCTCGCGCGGCGGGGTCAAGCTCGAGGGCGCCCTCGAGGGGTTCGCGGTGGACGTGCACGGCCTGCGGTGCCTGGACCTCGGCGCCTCCACCGGCGGCTTCACCGACTGTCTCCTGCAGCGCGGAGCCGCGAGCGTCGTGGCCGTGGACGTCGGCTACGGCCAGCTCGCACACAAGCTCCGCGTCGATCCACGGGTCGTGGTGCTCGAGCGGACCAACGCGCGCACGCTCGACCTCGCCGACCTCGCCGCCCTCGGCGGCCCCGCGGACCTCACGGTCGTCGACGCCTCGTTCATCGGCCTCGCCAAGCTCGCCGACGCGATCGCCCGGTGCACGCAGCCGGCGGGTCAGCTCCTGTCGCTCGTGAAGCCCCAGTTCGAGGTCGGCAGGGCAGAGGCCTCGCGCGGCAAGGGCGTCGTGCGCGACGCGGCCGTGCGGGCCGAGGCGATCGCGGCCGCCACCCAGAGCCTGCGCGCTGCCGGCTTCGAGGTCCTCGGCGTGCGCGACTGCGTGCTGCCCGGGCCCAAGGGCAACGTCGAGGCGTTCGTGCATGCGCGGCGCGCCTGAGGCGCGCGCACGCGCGCCCCTCGACCTATAGTGCGCCCCGACGTGAGACCCCCGCGACTCGGCGCCATCTTCCTCACAGTCCTGCTCGACCTGCTTGGGTTCGGGCTGGTCCTGCCGTTTCTGGCGAAGGAAGCGCGCGACGTGTTCGGCGTGTCGGCGTTCACCGCCACGCTGCTCGGGTCGGCCTACTCCCTCATGCAGTTTCTCTTCGTCCCCGTCTGGGGGCGCGTCTCGGACCGCATCGGCCGCCGCCCGGTGCTCGTCTGGTCCATCGCCGGCACGGCGCTCTCGATGCTCGGGCTCGGGGCGTCGATCGCGTGGGGCGGCAGCGTCATCTGGCTCTTCGCCGCCCGCATCTTCGGCGGCATCGCCACGGCCAACCTCGGAACGGCGAGCGCGTACATCGCCGACATCACCCCGCCGAGCGAGCGCACCAAGGGCATGGGCCTCATCGGGATGGCCTTTGGTCTGGGGTTCATCCTCGGGCCCGGCCTCGGCGGCACCCTCGCGAAGATCCCCGTGGCCGGGCACCACGGCGTCGTGCCGTGCTTCGTCGCCGCGGGACTGTCCGCCGCAAATCTCGTCTGGGTCGTGCTCGGCGTGGCCGAGTCGCTGCCCCCCGAGCGCCGCGCGACCGCCCCGCGCCGGGCGCTCGCGCCGCTCCACGTCGGCGCCATGCGCGACGCCTTCCACGTCCCCGGCGTCGCCCTCGTCGTGGCGGTCAACTTCCTCATCATCCTGAGCTTCACCAACCTCGACCAGACCTTCACCTTCTTCTGTGGCGACCTGTTCGGGATCGACGAGCGCGGCACCGGGTACGTGCTGGCGTTCATCGGCGTCGTCGCCGCGGGCGTGCAGGGCGGGCCGGTCCGGCGCCTCGCGCGGCGCCACGGCGAGGAGGTCACGATGCGCCTCGGCATTGTCCTGCAGGCGGTGGCCTTCGCCGGCCTCGTGGTCGCCGGCACCCTCGCCGTCCCCGCCCTGCTCTATGCGGCGGGCGGCGTCCTGGCCCTCGGCAACGGCCTCACGCAGCCGACCACCTCCGCCCTCGTGTCCAAGCGCGCTCCGCCCGACCAGCAGGGCGGCGTCCTCGGCACCAACCAGTCGTTCGCGAGCCTCGCGCGCACCTTCGGCCCCGCCGTCGGCGGGTGGCTCTACGGCAGCGCGGGACCGCGCGCTCCCTATGCGGCCGCCGCCGCGGGCATGGTGCTCGCCTTCGGGCTCGCGATGGGACTGCGCAAGCCCGCCGAGGGGAGCTAACGTCTCGCCATGCCGAGCATCTTCCGGCCCGGGCTCTTCGAGGGACACGTCGCCATCGTCACCGGGGGCGGCAGTGGCATCGGGCTGGCCATCGCCCACACGCTCGCCGAGCTCGGGTCGAGCGTCGCCCTCGCCGGACGCGACCCGGCCAAGCTCGAGCGCGCCCGCGCCGAGCTGGCGCCCCACGGCCGGCCCCTGTTCGCCGCGAGCTGCGACATCCGCGAGCCCGAGCAGGTCGCCGCGTTCGTGCGCGGTACGCGCGAGGCGCTCGGCGAGACCACGGTCCTCGTCAACAACGCCGGCGGCCAGTTCCCCACGCCCGCCGAGCTGCTTACGCCCAGGGGCTGGGACGCCGTCGTGCGCAACAATCTCAACGGCACCTTCTACGTCACGCGCGAGGTGGCCGTCGCCTCGATGATCCCCCGGCAGCGCGGGCGCATCGTGAACATCATCGCGAACGTGGCGCGCGGCTTCCCCGGCATGGTCCACACGGGCGCGGCGCGCGCGGGCGTCGACAACATGACCAAGACGCTCGCGGTCGAGTGGGCGCAGCACGGCATCGCCGTCAACGCCATCGCCCCGGGCATCGTCCGCTCGAGCGGGACGGACCGCTATCCCCCGGAGCTGCTCGAGATGGCGCGCGTGCACACCCCGCAGAAGCGCCTCGCCACGCCGGGCGAGGTCGCCGAGCTGTGCGCCTACCTGGCCAGCGACGCGGCGTCCTTCGTTACCGGCGAGACGTGGTACATCGACGGCGGCGCCCACCTCTGGGGCGACACGTGGATGATCCCCGAGCGTCCCGAGCCCGAGCCGCCCGCGATCGTCAAGAGCCTGTCTCGCTGACGTGCCGTGATCCAGCCCGACGCGCCGCCGCCCCTGACCGAAGAGCCGCCCGCGGTGCCCGCGGCCGACGCTCCCGTCGCCGAGGCGCTGCCGTCCATCCCCAAGCGCAACGTCTTCACGCGCCTGCGCGACTACTTTTTGGGCGAGGACCCGACGCTGCTCACGGCGCTCGTCCCCACGATCTTTCTTTCGATGGTGCTCTACACGCGCCATCCGGCCACCAACTTCATCTTCGACGAGCAGGAGGCCCTGCTCGCCAACCCGTACGTCCGCGCCGCGGCGGACCCGGCGACCAAGATCGGCTGGCTGCAGGCGTTCAAGCGCGACTTCTGGGGCCTGCTGCCCGATCGCACCATCGGCTCGTACCGCCCGCTGCCCGACATCATCTGGCGCGCGCTCTGGCGCATCGGCGCGCGCGACCAGGGCGCCTTCCCGCACGACTACGTCAACGTCATGCTCCACGGGCTCAACGGCGCGCTCGTGGTGCTCCTCGTGCTGCGCTGGACGCGTGACCGGCTGACCGCCTGGCTCGCGGGAGCCTTCTTCGTCGCGACCGCCGTCGTCACCGAGGCCGTCAGCGGCGTCGTCGGCCTCGCCGACGTGCTCGGGGGCACCGGGGCGCTGCTCGCGCTCCTGGCGCTCGGGCTGCGCCTGCCCCTGATGCCGCTCGCGCTCTTCGGCGCGACGCTGCTGGGCCTCTACTCCAAGGAGAGCGCGCTCTGCATCGTGCCGCTCGTGCCGATCGCGGCGCTGCTGACGTCGCAGCTTTCGCACCCGGCGCGCCCCCTGCGCTGGCTGCGCGCGACCGTCGCTGCGCTCGCCGCCGGCGTCGCGTTCGTCCTCTACGTCGAGGCCCGGCGACGCCTCTTCCCCGTGGCCACGCCGGCCGCGCTGACGGCGGAGGCGAACGCGGGCAAGCCCTGGCTCCACCGCCTCTTCGCCGGTGCCCTGCGCTGGTACGCGCAGCCGATGCTGCCCCACGATCCGCTCAACAACCCGCTCATCAAGGCCGACACGCCGCACCGGATCGCCGGGGCGCTGCGCGTCTACGCCCGCGGGCTCGGGCAGCTGCTCCTACCCCGGGCCCTCTCGGGCGACTACTCCGCGCCCCAGGAGCCGATCCCCGACCGGCTGGTCTTTCCCGAGAGCGTCGTGGGCGCCGCGGCTCTCGTGCTGCCGCTCGCGGTCGCGCCGGTCGTCGGCGCGCTGTCCTGGCTCCGCGGGTGGCGCCGGGCGCCCCTCGCCGTCTTCGCCGGCGTGTGGATCGTCGTCTCGTACTTCCCGGTCTCGAACATCCCGGTCGTGCTGCCCACCGTGCGCGCCGAGCGCTTCTGGTACTTCCCGGCGATCGGCTCCGCGATTCTGCTCGCCCTCTTCGCGACGTGGCTGCTCTCCGCCGCGCGCAGGGCGCGGGCGACCCCCGCCGCCGTTGGGGTGCTCGTCCTGTTCCTGGGCTTCCAGGGCGTCGCGGCGCGCCTGCACGCGCTCGACTACAAGAACGATCTGGCCTTCTGGGACGCGACGCGCAAGGCGGTCCCGCGCAGCGCCAAGGCGCACCTCAACTACTCGGTCATGCTGGGCGCGCGCGGCGATCTCGAGGGCCGCCTCGTCTCCAACGGCGTCGCGCTCGAGCTCGCGCCCGAGTGGCCGATGGCGAGCGTCTACGAGGGCGACACACTCTGCCGCCTGCACCGCGCGCCCGAGGCCGTGCCCCACTATCTGCGCGGCTTCGACCTCGGGCCCAACGACCAGTCGCTCATCGCTCTGGGGCTGCAGTGCCTCTGGGACGAGCACCAGCTCGACGAGGGCTCCGCCGTCCCTGCCGAGCTCTCGGAGCTCGCCGACAGGTACCCCGGCTCGTGGCTCAAGTACCTGGTCGACGACACGATCGAGAACGGGCAGGAGAACAAGGGCGTCAACCCCAAGTACCGGCCGCGCGGATACAACGAGGGACCCAAGAAGGACGAGTAGCGGCGCCGCGTTGCCTTGCGGGGTCGATTGAGCTAGGTGCAACCCATTCGCATGCCTTCGATCTCCTCCGCTGCGATGCCGTCCCACGCCGTGGGCGACGCCTGCGTGCTCTGTGGTGGCGCCCGGCGCACCTACCTCTTCGTCGTGGGGCGCTCGCGCATGACCCGGTGCGACGAGTGCCAGCTCGTCTTCCGCACCGACGAGGGGCGCCTGTCGGTCGAGGCCGAGTCGTACGGGCTCGACGACGACAGCGAGCGGGCCATCCGCGGCATGCTGTCCGGCGGCGCCGCGCGCCGCAAGGTGCTGGCGATCGTCGATCGCGGCGGGCCCCAGGCGACGCTCCAGAGCGATCCGCGCCTCGAGGTCACCACGATGACGAGCGACGCGGCGCTCGCCGCGCTGCCGCTCGGGGCGTTCGACGCTGCGTTCCTCAACGCGGCGCTCGAGCACGCCGATCCGCTCGGCCTGCTGCGGCGTGTGCGCGCGGCGCTCAAGCCCGGCGGCGATCTCGTCGTCGTCGTCGGCGACGACACCGCCATCCGCGGCGCAAAGTTGCCCCGCTACGCCTTCTCCGCCGTGCCGCTCACGCGCGCCACGCTCGCCGCCGGCTTCCGTCCGCGCTCGTGCGGCATCCTCTCGCGCTCGCTCGACGCGACCGTGCGCGACGAGCGCCTCGGGAACGAGCGGGTGCCCATGGCCCGCGCGGCGCACCTGGCCGAGGCGCTCGGCAAGCGCGTCGAGGTGCCGAGCGGGCTTCTGGCCATGCACGCGCGCGCCGAGGCCGCCCCGGCGAGGCCCAAGCTCTCCATCATCATGCCGGTCTTCAACGAGGCCCGCACGTTCGCCGAGACCTTCGAGCGCGTGTACGCCGCGCAGATCGCCGGCGTCGACCGCGAGATCGTCGTCGTCGAGAGCAACTCGACCGACGGCTCGCGCGAGCTCGTGCAGAAGGTGGAGAAGCGCCCCGGCGTCATCGTGCTCTACGAGGACCGCCCGCAGGGCAAGGGCCACGGCGTGCGCGCCGCGATCGCGGCGTCCACGGGCGACTTCGTCCTCATCCAGGACGCCGACAGCGAGTACGACGTCGGCGACTACGACATCGTGCTCGAGCCGCTGCTCACCCAGTCGGCGACGTTCGTCCTGGGCTCCAGGCACATGGGCGGGCGCACGTGGAAGATCCGCCAGTTCGCCAACCAGCGGGCCCTCGCCTACGTGATGAACCTCGCGCACGAGTCGTTCACGGCCCTCGCCAACGGGCTCTATGGCACGGAGATGCGCGACCCGACCACGATGTACAAGGTCTTCCGGCGCGACGCGTACGAGGGCATCCGCTTCACGCGCGATCGGTTCGACTTCGACTGGGAGCTGGTCTGCAAGCTGGTGCGGCGCGGGCACGTGCCCGTCGAGGTGCCCGTCAACTACCGGTCGCGGTCGTATTCGGAGGGCAAGAAGGTCCGCTTCTTCCGCGATCCGCTCACCTGGCTCGAGACCATCGTTGCCAGCCGCTACGAGCCGCTCGCCGAGGGCGCCCGCGATGAAGCTCGCCGGCAAGGTCGCGATCGTCACGGGCGGCTCGCGGGGCATCGGCCTCGCCATCGCGCGGGCGCTCGGCGCCGAGGGGGCGAAGGTCGCCGTCGCGTCGCGCACGCAGCGCGAGCTCGACGCGGCGAAGGCCACGCTCGAGAAGGACGGGACGAGCGTCCTGGTGAGGGCGACCGACGTCGCCAAGGCCGGCGACGTCGACGCGCTCGTCGCGCAGGTGCTCGCGGTGTGGGGCCGGGTCGACGTGCTGGTCAACGTGGCGGGGGTCCTCGGCGCCATCGGGCGGCTCGACGAGTGCGATCCGGCCGAGTGGCGCCAGGCCTTCGAGGTGAACGTCTTCGGCGCGATGAACGCGTGCCGGGCCGTCCTGCCCTCGATGCGCAGCCAGCGCGCGGGCAAGATCATCAACCTCGCGGGCGGCGGCATCGGCGGCCCGGGGGTGATGCCGAGGTGGAGCGCGTACACGTCGTCCAAGGCGGCGGTCGTGCAGCTCACCGAGTCGCTCGCGCGCGAGCTCGTGGACGACAACGTGCAGGTCAACGCCGTCGCCCCCGGGGCGGTGGTCACGGAGATGACCGCCGGCGTCGTCGCCGCCGGCCCCGAGAGGGCGGGCAAGGCGCTCTACGAGCAGACGCGGAAGCAGCGGCAGAGCGGCGGCGAGTCGCCGGATCTCGCGGCCAGGATGGTGGTCTGGCTCGCGTCCGACGCGAGCGGGGCGCTGACGGGCAAGATGCTCAGCGCCAAGTGGGACAAGGTCGAGGGGCTCGACGCTGCCGCGACCAACACGTCGTCGCGCTTCGCGCTCCGGCGCATCGACGGCGAGCTGTTCGATGAGGTGCGCAAGTCATGAAGGTCGGCATCGTCGGCTGCGGGCTCATCGGCGGCAAGCGCGCGGCCGCCCTCGCGGGCGACCACCGCGTCGTCGCAACGTACGACCTCGTCCCCGAGCGCGCCAAGGCGCTCGCGTCCAGGTATAAGGCCGAGGCGGCCGCGTCGCTCGACGAGCTGGTCGCCAAGAGCGACGCCGTAGTCGTCGCGACGACCAACGATCAGCTCGTCCCGGTGACGCTCACGGCCGTGCGCGCCGGCAAGCACGTCGTCGTCGAGAAGCCCGCGGCCCGCAACGCCGCCGAGCTCGAGCCGGTCGCGAAGTCCGCGGCGGATAAGGGCGTCGTCGTCAAGGTCGGCTATAACCACCGCTTCCACCCCGCGGCGCAGAAGGCCAAGGAGATCCTCGCGGCGGGGTCGGCCGGCGACATCATGTTCATCCGCGGCCGGTACGGCCACGGCGGGCGCGTCGGCTACGACAAGGAGTGGCGCGCGGATGCCGCCAGGAGCGGCGGCGGGGAGCTCATCGACCAGGGCGTGCACCTCATCGACCTGTCGCGCTTCTTCCTCGGGGCCGAATTCACCGACGTGCAGGGCCGGGTCGAGACGTACTTTTGGAACATGCCGGTCGACGACAACGCGTTCATGATCCTCGGCACCGAAAGGAAGCAGGTCGCGCACCTGCAGGTGTCATGCACCGAGTGGAAGAACCTGTTCTCGCTCGAGATCTACGCCCGCTACGCCAAGCTGCACTGGGAGGGCCTGGGCGGCAGCTATGGGCCGGAGCGCCTCTGCCACTACCCGATGACCCCCGAGATGGGCCCGCCCGACGCGGTCATCTACGAGTACGCGCCAGCCGACCGGTCGTGGGCGCTCGAGTGGGCCGACTTCGCGAGGGCCGTCGCCGCGGGCACGAGGCCGTCGGGCGACGTCGTCGACGCCCTGGCCGCGCTACGGATCGTCGACAAGCTGTACGGCCGGGTCTGACGTGCGCCCACGCGGCCGAGGGGTGTGCGCGTCGGCCTAACGGGTGCGTCTACGAGGCTTCCGGGCGGGTCCGTGAGTCCTACGGGCGGGCGCACGAGGCTCCTGGGCGCGTCCGTGAGCCCGACGGGCCCCGCGTCCATGCGACTCGCACCTCTAGTGCGGCGGACGCCACCAGAGCACATGTACTGAACATTTGACGGATGACTGTTGTCGTTTGACCACACCCCTTGCTTGACCGGCACCCGGGCACGGTTTATTTCCGAGGGTGTCGGGGGGCTCCGAGGAACAGCGCGAATGGGCAGTCGACTGACCTGGCCTCAAATCTGTCGCAGCGACGAGTTCCGGGGCCGGTGGGTCGCCCTCGACGAGTGCCGTTACGATCCGCGGACCGCGAAGCCGACCGAAGGGACGGTGGTCGACGCCGACGAGGATCTGGTGGCCCTGTGTGCCCGGATGCAGGCCAGCGACAGCCGCCGGTGCGCCATCCTGTTCTGCGACGAGCGCGACGACGTGGGGCCGTCCTCCCGCCCCACCCCCACGCCGCCCCGCGCCTATCACTGACGCGCGCTACTTGAGGACCGGCTTGAGGATGGTCTTGCCGTCCTTGACCATGACCTCGAAGTCGACGTTCTTCCCGTGCTTTTCGCGGAGCTTTGCGCTCGAGTCGCGAAGCGACTTGGCTACGGCGTCGAACGTGATGGCCGCGGTTGACTCGTTCTGCTTGCGCTTCGTCTCGACGTACTGCGCGTAGAGCTGGCGGACGCGGGCGTCAGGCATCTCGTCCCTGCGGGGGGACACCGGAGGGGACGGGGGCAGAGCCGCTGTCGCTGCCGCCGGTCGCGCGGGCTCCGCCCTGCCCGTGACGACGGCGTCGGGGCGCCCTGGCAGCGCGGGCTTCGGGGCGGCAGCGGGCTCCGAGCGCGCCGGCGGAGGCGGCCGGGGC
>JAJYCT010000147.1 GCA_021778125.1 Myxococcales bacterium | reverse complement strand
CCGGGCGACCGCGTACGTGCCCGACCTCGACCGCGCGCACCTCCGCCTCGCCCAAGTCTGCGCCGTCCGGGGATGGATTTCATCCCGGCGTCGCTGATGGGTCACCTTTCTCGGATTTTCCTACGGCTTCCGAGCCGGGCGAAGCCAGCACGATGCGCTGGATGCGCTCGCCACCGGGATCCTACGGAAGAAGGTGAACTACGTGCTTGATGCAGACATCCGTGGATACTTCGACTCGATCGACCACGGCTGGCTGGTGAAGTTCATCGAGCACAGGATCTCGGACAGACGTCTCCTACGCCTGCTGCAAAAGTGGCTGGCCGCAGGAGTCATCGCCCACGGAGTGTGGAACGAAACGTTGCAGGGCTCACCGCAGGGGGCGACGATCTCGCCGCTCCTTGCGAACGTGTTCCTGCACTACGTCTTCGATCTCTGGGTCCAGCAGTGGCGGAAGCGCAGAGCACGCGGCGACATGGTCGTCGTGCGCTACGCGGACGATACCGCCGTTGGGTTCCAGTACCACGCCGACGCAGTGCAGTTTCTCGCAGAACTTCGCGAAAGAATGCGCAAGTTCTCGCTCGAACTGCACCCCGAGAAGACCCGGCTGATTGCGTTCGGTCGCTATGCGGCTGCGCGACGTCAGGAACAGAGCCTTCGAGGCGCGCCGGAGACCTTCGCCTTCCTCGGATTCACGCACATCTGTGCGCGTACCAGGTCGGGGAAGTTTCTCCTCGTGCGGCGGACCGTGCGAAAACGGATGAGCGCAACGCTTCGACGCGTTTGAGACGAGTTGATGCGTAGGCGACATCTGAGCGTCCCCGAGCAGGGACGGTGGCTTGGTGCGGTCGTGCGCGGATACTTCGCGTACCACGCCGTGCCAACCAACGGCAGGAGCCTCGCGGTGTTCCAAAAGGAAGTCGAACGACGATGGCTGTTCGCTCTTCGGAGACGCAGTCAGCGCAGTCGACTCACCTGGGAACGCATGCAACGGCTGTCGGACCGCTGGATACCGTCCCCGAAGATCCTGCACCCGTGGCCCGAAGAGCGCTTCGACGCCAAGACCCGAGGCAGGAGCCGAGTGCGGTAGTGCCGCTTGCTCGGATCTGCGCGGGGGGCAGCCCGAACCCGTCATGGGCGAGGGCTGTCCCTACCGCAATCGAACATCTCGCTTGGCGGGATGCACGCGCCGGCGGGCTTCGGCGCGGCGCTCCTCGTCGGCTTCGTGCTCCCCGGGGGACTCGAGCCCCTGCTCATCTCCGGCACCGTGCGGTGGACGACCCCGAACGGCATCGGGGTGCAGTTCGGTCCTCTGGGCGCGCCGGAGACGTACGCCATCACCGAGGTCGCGCGGGGACGAGGAGAACGGCGACCACGGAGGACATCGTGAACGCCCGCTGCACCACGCGCGGGACATGGATAGGGGGGGGCGGGGCATGCGCGAACGGCAGACATGTGTTGCGGTGCGCACGCTCCGCCGCGATCATCGTGCGCGCGATGACGGAATCCTGCGACGAGTCCTTGCTCGCCACCTTGCTCTGCACCCAGATCCTCACAGCTTCGCAAATCAGAACGCTCTGCCAGTCGCGTGGGTTCCCGCTTACCGGCGGTGCCAAGGACGTGGTCGCGCGCGCGGTCGCCGGGCGCTTGCTCAAGCCAGCCGGCGTGGCCCAGGCCATGACCGCCCTCGATCCGGCATGGCTGCGCGTGCTGCGCGTCGTGGCGGCGGCGGACGAGCCAGTGTCCTTGCGCACGGTCGCCAGGGCCCTGGGCCGCCTCGGGGGTCGCTACGTGCACCTCGACTACCGCGCCCTCTGGTCCGAGGTCGTCACCGGGCTCGCGTCCCGCGGCGTGGTCTTGGTCCTCGACGCAGCCGCAGCCAAGTGGGAGACCAGCCGCTACGCGCGCTACCACATCGTGCTTCCCCGGAGCTTCGCCCACTTGTTGCCGCCCATGACGCTCGAGACCGAGCCCGTGGCGGGCAACGGGTGCCAGGGTGACCTCGACGACCTGCTCGCGGGCGCCATCGAGGTCCTCACCGCGGGCGACCGACCGCGCGCCGCCGCGGCCACGCTCGTCGCGTGCGTGGCCGCGCGCCTGTCGCTGAAGGATGGCTTGCTACGCGTCGTCGACCTCGAGACACCCGATGGACCGCGTCTCGCCCGCTTTGCGCGAGACCTCTGGACCGCCAACCTCGGCGTCAAGGGCCAGGAGGTGTCCGAGGTGAGACCAGGTCCCCTGGCGGTGCAGATCCTCGGGAGCCTTGCGTCGGGTGCGGGCTGTAGCGCCGAGGCGCTGGCGACGGTGCTGGACGAGGTGGGGTACGGGGTGAAGACCTCCACCCTGGAGGCATTCCTCGAAGACGGTGTCGTCGCGGGGTTCCTCGTGCGCTTCGACCGCGCGGGCGCTGCGCCGCTCTTCCGCGTGGCGGCGGCGCCGCCGGTGGTGGCGGCGCGCGACGCGCTCCGACTCGAGCAGACCGCGGCTGGCACCAGGATCGTGCCGGAAGGGACGGGCCTGCTGCCGCTGCTGCAGGCCGCCACCGTCGCGCACGTGGCGCTCGCCGACGGCGCGTTGGTGCTGCAGCCGGACCCCGTGCGCCTCGGCCGCTCCTGGCACGCGCTGCCGGAGTCCGTTCGCAACGCTCTGACGGCGGGCTCCCGCGCGTTCCGCGACGCCGCGGAGCAGGTTGAAAGGCGCGCCGGACAGGTCGTGGTTCATCGCGGGCTGGCGGTGCTGAGGGTAGAGGACGCGGGGTTGCACGCGCTCTTGGTCCAGCGCCTCGGGGAGTGCGTCCGCGCGCTCGATGCCCGCCACCTCGCGTGCCTCGTCGGGCGGCTCGCGGAAGTCCTCGCGCTGACCCGAAAGGAGGGATACGTGGCAAGGAGGCTGACGTGACCGCCCTCGCACCGCTGCCGGAGTCGGCCATGAGGGGCCTCGAGCAGCGCCCGGCGGGAGCCGTCAACCTGCGCCGGGACCTGTACCTCTTCGTGAGCTTCGCGCGCGCTGAAAACATCAAGCGTGCCCACCGCAGCAACGCGATTCCGCGGGGACCGGCGCTGAAGCTCGCGAAGCTCCTGTCGTGGGCGGGCGAGGCCGAGTGCGTGGCTTCCGCGGGCGAGGGGTACTGGTCGGACTACGTCTCGCGTCTTGCGCGGGCGCTGGGACTCGTACGCTTCGACGTCAAGGGCGTGTACGCGGGCTACTCCAGCAGCGAGCCCTCGTTCCCGGACAACCACGTGACGGTCGACACCGAGGGTCTCGCGGCGTGGCTCGCCGCGGCCCCCTTGGAGAAGGAGCGCAGGATCCTCGAGACGCTGCTCGAGACCGCGCCGAGCGAGTTCTTCTCCCGGGCGACGCTCTTCGGCGCGGAGCCGCGGTTCGACTCGTTCGGCTGCGCGACGGGGCCGCACTCCCGGGTGGACTTCCCTGCGGTGCGCCGCCGGCTGCTCCAGATCCTGGCGGGGTTGCCCAAGGGAGAATGGCTGTCCATGAGGGGGCTCATCGAGCACGTCAAGACCACGGCGCGCTCGGCCATCCTGTCGCCCGAGCTCAAGCTGGAGCCGCTACGAGAATGGGAGCTGACGCAGCGAAAACGCGGGGTGAAGGTCCCGCAGAAGCTCGCGGACCTGTACCAGAACTTCCACGAGCACCCCGACGAGCGCTGGCAGCCCGACAAGCCGCGACCGCTCACAGAGCAGACTCCGGACGTGTTCGAGCGCGTCGAGGGACGGTACCTGCAGTATTTTCTTCAAGAGGTCCCGTACCTCTGTGGGTTCGTGGATCTTGTCCTGGCGAAGCTGCCCGCGAGGGTCGCCCGTGGCGCGCCCATCATGGACCGGGTGCGCGCGCTACGGCTCGCGCCGAAGCTCGGGCAGGTGCTCCAAGGCGACAAGGCCCTGGACCGGGTGTCGGTCACGGTGCTGGCGGACTTCGAGGTGATCGTGGAGGCGCCGTCCTGGCCCGACCGCGAGCTGGACCAGCTGGCGCCCTTGTGCGTGACGTTGAAGGAGGACGGGCCGACGCACCACCTGCGGATCGACCGCAAGCAGGTGGTTGCGTGGGCTGCTGCCCAGCAGGACGGCGTCGCGGTTGCACCTCTCCTGCAAGCGCTCTCGGGCCGCCCGCTGCCCGGCAACGTGGTCGCCGAGCTTGACGCGTGGTGCGGCCATGCCGACAAGCTCACGGTGCTGGAGAACGTTGCTCTGGTGGAGTTGCGGGGTGCCGAGGCCGACGCCGTGCGCGGCGAGCTGGGCACGCTGGTGCTGGACACGACATCCCGCGGCTTCGTCGTCACGACCGACCCGGACCGCACCGTCGCTGTGCTCGAGCAGCGCCAGCGCGTGCCGCAGGTGGTCGCCCACGGGGCAGCGCACTTCGCGGCGTGCGAGGGTCCGCTCGGCACGGGCGCACGGGCAGCCCGGCGCGCTTCACCTGCGCCGGCGCCGCGACGGCGAGCGAGCCTCGCCCTGGAGGATCTGGTGGGCTGCCGCACCGACGACCCCAAGCTCCTGGCCGCGCTTCGTGAGGCGCTCGAAGCGGCAGGCTCCTGGTGCAGCCCGTTCCTCGGCGAGAAGGGGTTGCTGGTGCGTGCGACGGACCTGCCCCAGGTGCGGGCAGCGCTCCGCAAGCTCGCGGACCGCTTCGACGTGGACGAGGCAAGATGAGCTGCGGGGCCGAACATGCCGGAGTCCCTGCGGACTTGGATGACCGCCCGCTGATCGTCCAGCGCGACGGAGCGCTGCTGCTCGAGACCGAGGGTCCCGCGTATCCCGTGGTGCGTGATCTCCTGGGAGGCTTCGCGCAGCTCGATCGTTCGCCGGAGCGGCTGCACACCTACCGGATCACGCCGCTGTCGCTCCGGAACGCCGCAGCGGTGGGCTTCACGTTCGAGGCCATCGCCGGCGCCCTGGAGACCTGGTCGCGCTACCCCGTACCGTCGGAGGCGCTCGACCTCGTGCGCGACCAGCTCTCGCGGTACGGGCGGACGCGCCTGGTGCCGGGTGAGAGTGGCGAGTTGCTGCTGCGCAGCGAGGACGCGCGGGTGCTCGCGCTGGCGGGGTCGGACGAGGATGCGGGCGCGCTGATCCGGCGCCGCACCGATGGCGGCATGGTCGTGGCGGCGCGTGACCGGGGCGCGCTCAAGCAGGCGATGGTGCACCTCGGCTACCCGGTCGAGGATCTCTGCGGCTACGCGGACGGCGCTCCGCTCGAGATCGCGCTGCGGACCCGTGACGGGCACGGGCGACCCTTGGCGTTGCGGCCGTACCAGCGCGCGGCCGTCGAGGCGTTCCACGATGGCGGAGGTGCACGCGGCGGCGCCGGGATCGTCGTGCTGGCATGCGGCGCGGGCAAGACCGTGGTGGGTCTGGGTGTGATGGCCCGCGTCGGCGCGCGCACGCTGGTGCTCACCACCAGCACCCTGGCCGCGCGCCAGTGGATCGACGAGCTGCTCGACAAGACCGAGGTCGCCCCGGAGGCTGTGGGTGAGTACACGGGGCAGCGCAAGGACGTGCGGCCGATCACCGTGGCGACCTATCAGATGCTGACGCACCGGCCCTCGAAGGACGGAGAGTTCCCGCACCTCGAGCTCTTGCGCGACGCGGGCTGGGGGCTGGTGATCTACGACGAGGTGCACATGCTTCCGGCGCCGGTGTTCCGGGCCACCGCGGAGCTGCAGGCGCGCCGGCGCCTCGGACTGACGGCTACACTGGTGCGCGAGGACAGCCGCGAGGACGACGTCTTCGCCCTGATCGGGCCGAAGCGCTTCGAGGTGCCCTGGAAAGTGCTGGAGGGCCAGGGCTACATCGCCGAGGCTCTCTGCACCGAGGTCCGGGTCGCCTTGCCCGAGAGGCGGCGAATCGCCTACGCGCTCGCGCCCCGCCGCGACCGCTTCCGCGTGGCGGCGGAGAATCCAGCCAAAATCGCGCTGGTGCGCGCGCTGCTTGCCGCGCACGCTACGGTGCCGGCGTTGGTGATCGGTCAGTTCCTCGACCAGCTCGCGGAGCTCGCGCGCGAGCTCGGCTTGCCGCTGATCACAGGAGCGACCCCGCAGGCCGAGCGCGAGCGACTCTTCGAAGCCTTCCGGCACGGCGAAGAGCGGGCGCTGGTGGTGTCGAAGGTTGCGAACTTCGCGATCGACCTCCCGGATGCGGGGTTGCTGGTGCAAGTGTCGGGCACCTTCGGCTCGCGCCAGGAGGAAGCCCAGCGGCTAGGTCGCGTCCTGCGGCCGAAGGCACAGCCTTCGCGCTTCTGCACGCTGGTCTCCCGCGACACCGTGGAGCAGGACTTCGCCGCGAAGCGCCAGATGTTCCTTGTCGAACAGGGCTACCGCTACCAGATCGTGCCCGGCGAGGAGTTCGATGCGCGACTGTGAAGGAGCGTGGGCCCGTAGGTCCAGGCTTCGTCGGCCGCGTGCGCAGTCGGATGCAGGCGCATGAGCGAGTTGCCCCCCGAACGAACGCGTCTCGAGAGCGCCCTCAAGGAAGAGGAGGCACGGCTTCGACGGCTGGCGGCCGAACGCGCCGATGCGGAGGCACGCGCAGCGGCGCTCCGCTCCCAACTCGCCGCGCTCGACCAGGCGCCCATGGTCCGCGGCGACACCGTCATCGCGCCCGCCACAGCGCCGCGCTCACCGACCGACAAGGTGAGGCTCTTTCGCCAGCTCTTTCGCGGCCGCGATGATCTCTATCCCACACGCTTCGTCAGCAAGAAGACGGGCAAGCCCGGTTACGCGCCCGCGTGCTCCAACAAGTGGGAGCCGGGGCTTTGCCTGCTCAAGGTCAAGGTCGGCGGGAAGTGCAGCGACTGTACCCACCAGGCGTTCCGCCCGGTGGACGACGGCGCGTTGCTTCTGCATCTGCGCGGCAAGCACGTGATGGGCGTGTACGCGATGCTCACCGACGAGACGTGCTGGTTTCTCGCGGTCGATTTCGACAAGAGCACGTGGAAGGAGGACGTTGGCGCGTTCGCCGAGACTGCGCGTCGACTCGGCCTGCCCGCGCTCGTCGAGCGCTCGCGATCCGGAAACGGCGCGCACGTGTGGTTCTTCTTCTCCGAGCCCGTGCCGGCATCCAACGCGCGGAAGATGGGGTGCCACCTGATCACCGAGACCATGTCCGCACGCCACGAGCTCAGCATGGACTCGTACGATCGGCTCTTTCCCAGCCAGGACACGATGCCGCGCGGCGGCTTCGGGAACCTCATCGCGCTACCGCTCCAGCGCGAGCCTCGTCAGCATGGCAACTCCGTCTTCCTCGACGACCAGTTGCGCCCGTACCCCGACGACCAGCAGTGGTCGATCCTCGCCGCGGCAAAGCGCATCTCGCCGGCAGCGGTCGAGCGAATCGCCTCCGAGGCCGCACGCACAGGAACGATCATCGGCGTTCGCGTCGCGGAAGCGGTGGACGACGAGGAGGACGCTGCGCCGTGGGCGCGCGCGCCGTCGGGCCCACCGCGCATGCGACGCATCTCGGGACCGCTTCCCGCCCGCGTGTCGGCGGTCCTCGCGCAGCGCCTGTTCGTTCCGAAGGAGGGTCTCCCGTCGCCGCTCCTGAACCAGGTCAAGCGCCTCGCCGCGTTCCAGAACCCCGAATTCTACAAGAAGCAGAGCATGCGTCTGTCGACGGCGACGACGCCGCGCGTGATTGCCTGCGCCGAGGACCTACCCAGATACGTCGCGCTCCCGCGCGGATGCAGGGCGGATCTCGAGGAGCTGCTGCGTGCTCAAGGCATTGCGCTGGAGGTCACCGACGAGCGTGTGTCTGGAGCGCCGCTAGATGTCCGCTTCCAAGGCACCCTCACGGCAGTTCAAGACTCGGCCGTGCGGGCCCTGCTGGCGCACGACACGGGCGTCTTCGTTGCGCCGCCGGGCGTCGGCAAGACGGTGATCGGCACCTACCTTGTCGCCTCGCGAACATGCAGCACCTTGGTCCTGGTGCACCGTCGACCTCTCCTCGATCAATGGCTCGCACAGCTCGCGCTGTTCCTCGGTCTCGATCGCAAGGCCATCGGCATCGTCGCAGGGGCAAAGCGGACGCCCACGGGTCGGATCGACGTGGCGATGATCCAGAGCCTCGTGCGGAAGGACTCCGTCGCCGATCTGGTCGCGGGCTACGGTCAGGTCATCGTCGACGAATGCCACCACCTCCCGGCAGTGCAGTTCGAGCGCGTCCTGCGCGAGGTGAAGGCGCGCTACGTCGTCGGGCTCACGGCGACGCCGCAGCGGCGCGATGGTCATCAGCCCATCACCGAGATGCAACTCGGCCCCGTGCGTTTCAAGGTCGACGCGAAGACTCACGCGGCGGCGCGCCCGTTCGAGCATCGGTTGGTCGTGCGTGAGACGAGCTTCCGCGCGTCTCGTCCCGAGCAAGACAGGGGGATCCAGGATCTCTACGCCGCGCTCGCGCGTGACGAGGCACGGAACGCGATCATCCTGAACGACGTTGTGCGCGCGCTGGAGGGCGGGCGATCACCGATTCTGCTCACGGAGCGCAAGGATCACCTCGAGTACTTCGCGCAGCGGCTTGGACCGGTTGCGCGCCATCTGGTCATCCTGCAAGGCGGCATGGGCGCGAAGGCGGATCGTGCGGTCCGCGCGCAACTCGACGCGATCCCGTCGAACGAGGAGCGCCTGTTGCTCGCGACGGGGCGATACATCGGCGAAGGGTTCGACGACGCGCGGCTCGACACGCTCTTCCTGGCGCTGCCCGTCTCATGGAAGGGAACGCTGGTGCAGTACACCGGGCGCCTCCACCGGCTGCATCCAGGCAAGCGCGAGGTCCGGATCTTCGACTACGTTGATCGCGAGGTGCCGATGCTCCTGCGGATGTTCGAGAAGCGGCTGCGCGGTTACCGCGCCATCGGGTATGCGCGCGGGGAGGCACCGCTCGGCTACGCCGAGCCGAAGGAGGATCTCGTCGTCGAGTACGACGAGGAGGTTCTCCACGCTCTCGAGCACGAGTCGGCCGTGGACGACGGCGACGATCTCGGCGAGTGGGTCCCTTGATGCGCGCGAGCAAGGGCAAGAAGAGGGGAAACGCTCGCAAGGCGCGATGCGGCATCAGCGCAGCGAGGCTCGCGGAGATGATCGAGGAAGCGACGGTCGACGCCTACGATGAGTGCGAGCAGGCGACCGGCTGGTTCACGGTGCTCGAGGAACACCTCGATCTACCGTTCGAGACCGACGTGCTCGGAGTTCGCGTGGTCGTCGAAGCGATCGACCTGCGCGACGACAACCGCATCGTGGCCGTGTGCACGCGGGGAAAGGAGAAGCAGGCGATCTCGATCGCCGACCTGCCGCTGCGGACGCGAAAGCCGGCTGGCGGGGAGTGGATCGAGGCGTACAGGCACTGGCTCGGCGGACTGTAGTGGCCGGGATGAGCCTTGCTGGCTGACGGGCCGCATGGGTCCGCTTCGAGCGGTGGGGTACGCGGGGCGGGGCTCGCGTCCCGCGTTGGATCAGTGAAGGCCCCGCCGACTCTCGGTGCGCTCCGCCTCCTCGCGGTCATGCATCGTCTGCCAGTCTCGGCCGTGCCGGATGTCGTCCCAGCAGAACCGCACTCCCTGGTTGTCGTTCGGGTTCAGCGACAGGATTCGCTCGAACACTTGCTGGGCTTCAGCGAGCCGCCCGAAGCGCCAGAGGCAGAGCCCATAGCCATGCAGGCACCGCAGAAACGGCCGGTTGTAGAGGTGGCCCCAGACGAGCAGCCCGTCGAAGCCGGCCGGCAGCGACAGCTCGGCGATCCCGATGCCCACTTCGTAGTGCACGATCGCCTGCTTGGGGGCGTGGTCGAACTCGAGGTTGCCGAGGCCTGCGTGCGCATCGATGCAGCGAAGGTCTTCGCAGAGAACGTCCATCAGCAGCTCGTACGCTCCCTCCGTGTCGCCCGCGCGAGCCAGATCCGCGGCGTCGCACGTCCGGTTGTCCTCAGCATCCTCGAGGCCGGGAAGTGCGCCCCACGCGATCCCGTTGAACTCGAACGAGGGGCGTGGCTTTGCCGTGAGCTTCTTCCAGAGCGCCGCGTACGGGTCCGGGCGCCGGTAAGGCTCGGAGTACGACGCGACATCCTCGAGTTCACCGCCTTCGAGCGCCAGCGGCTCGAGACCCAGCGCCGCAAGGTCCAGACGCTTGGCCTCGACCGAGCCGCTGGCGTACGGGTCGCCGCGCCAGGTCCATCGCTTCTCGAGGACGAGCGTCGCGAGGTGGCCGGGCACCAGATCCCAGACGTCGCGCGACCGGAGCGTCACCTGCTCGTCCTCGCCGAGCAAGCGCACCCTGGCCGACTGCTGGTTCACCTTGAGCACAGCCGCTTCGGCGCGCGTCGGCCCTTGCAACGGGGTCTCGGGCGCGAGCAACGCGTCGCATTCCCGCAGCACATGCGCGCGGGCTGCGGTATAGGATTCGCCCGTTTTGGCCTTGCGGGCGCGGATTAGCCTCTTGAGATCATGGTGGTCGGTCATCGGCGTTCTCCTCGGTGTGCGCGCTCGCCTCGCCCCCCGCTCTCGGCGGCGCGCGCCCAAAGAGGACGCAACCAGCCAGCCGGAGGAGTTCGCTCCCCTTTGCCCCGCTCAAGGGATCCTGCGGGGGAGGATCCATCGGGGTTCGGCGTCGGTGTCGCCGTGCAACTGAGGCTCGCGCACGACGAGGCGGCCGTCAACGACTTCTGCTTGTGGCCGGGTGCCTCGTTCGGGTAGTCCCCCGAGAACGTGAACGTTATCTGGCCTCACGCCGGGCGCCGTCCCGGTGGCGACTCGCCATGAGGGAACGCGCGCTCATCCATGTTGCGGGCCCGAGGAGCGCCGGCAAGACGGCGTTCGTCGAGGCGGTGCTGCGGGCAGAGATCGCCCTCACCATTTGCGTCCGCGCGGAGCGCGACCCGAAGCTGCGCGCCGAGCGCGAGTCGGCGCCCAAAGCGGACGCCGAGCTTCGACGCTACCGTGAGGCGGGCGCGAGCGCGGTGGCCGCCTATCGGTTCCCCGCGCCGAACAACGACGCGTTCTTCACGAGCAACGTGATGCAGGACTACTCGGAGGCCGTGCTCCTCGAGGGCGACTGCCCGGTCGAGCACGTCGACTTGCGGGTGTTCGTGGCTCCGCCGCTCGCTGGCAACGGATCGCTGCTACGCAGAGTGCTGCGCGACCACGCTGCGGCACACCGCGCCGGTCTCGAGGTGTGGGCGAAGGCAATGGAATCCGACCAGGGGCTCGCGGCCTGGCTGCCGGGGATCACGCGCGAGCCGATCCTGGCCGCGGCGTTCGCCGACCCAGGGGCGGTAGCCAAGGTGCGCGAGCAGATGGCCGACGAGCTCAAGAAGCTGCGCGCGGAGCCACCACCACCCGCGACCGAGCACTGGGCCGTGGCGGAGGGCTACGAAGGGATCGAGCGCGCCCAGCTCGTGATCGTCAACATCCGTGAAGAGAGCCGCCGGGCGGAGGCCGAGGCGCTCGTGGGGGAGGTAGCGCGGCTCCGCAAGGACGACGCCGTCCGCAAGGATGTTCTCGGGCCCTACGGCCATCGGCTGTTGGTGACGGCAGTCGCTGCGAACCTCCTGGACGCGAAGGACCCAGGACGCAAGAAGGCCGTGGCGCGCGTGCGGCGGGTGATCCCGAGGCATCGCTGAGCGCGATGGGTGACAACCTGTTCTCGAAGAGCCTCAGCCCCGGCGACGCGAGGTGCCAGCGCGTCCAGTCACCACGTCGCTGACCGCCCGCGCCTCGATCCGCCGACGCGTCCGCTCGACCTCCTCCGCGAGCAGCTTCACGTCCGGCAGGGTTGTTCGATACTCGGCCGCCAGCACCTTGTTCGGAAGACCATCGAGAGCGTACTTGGCGACGGCGGCGTTCTTCTTCGCGCAGAGGATCAGTCCCACGGGAGGGTTCTCGCCGCCCCGCATCCAGTGTTCGCGGGCGTAGTTCAGGTAG
Source organism: Myxococcales bacterium (assembly GCA_021778125.1). Taxonomy (GTDB): domain Bacteria; phylum Myxococcota_A; class Polyangia; order Polyangiales; family Polyangiaceae; genus Palsa-1150. The sequence continues at coordinate 1,128 of JAJYCT010000147.1, read as the reverse complement.
AGGTGCATCTGCCCCGCGTCGGCATGCGTGAATTCGCCGAGCTTCAGATCGATCACGACGAGGCATCGGAGTGTCCGGTGGAAGAAGATCAGATCGACGCGGTACCAGGTATCGCCAACCCGGAGTCGACGCTGACGGCCGACGAAGGCGAAGTCCCCGCCAAGCTCCAGCAGGAAGTGCTCAAGATGGAGGACAAGGGCCTCTTCGAGTTCGGACTCGGAGTACTCATCCTTCAAGCCGAGGAACTCGAGGACGAGCGGGTCCTTCAGCTCCTCCTCGGGCGTGACAGCGTCCTCGGCGTGCCGGATCGCTCCCTTCGTCAGCATCGCGACCTTGTTCCTCGACAACGCCGTTCGCTCATAGAACTGCGTGTCGATCTGCCGTTCGAGTTGCCGAACGGTCCAGCCTCCGCGAAGGGCTTCCGTCTCGTAGAAGTCCCTCGCCAACTCGGTGCGGACCGAAAGCAAGCGGACGTAGTGCGACCAGGGCAGCGGGAAACGCAGCACTGCATCGCTACCGCTGGCTCCGCCCGCGAATTCACCAGACGCCGTCTGGCGTTTTCGTCCGCCCACCGCCCGACTCGATCCACCGGACGGCGTCTGGTGAATCGCGGAGTACGCCAGGTAGAACGCGCGCATCTGCCGGAGATTGCTGCGCCCAAAACCGCGGCCAAAGCGCGCGGAGAGATCGCCCGCGAGGCGCTCCATCAGCTCCTCCCCGTACCCCGCGCGGCGAGCGCCGTGCTGCTCGTGCTCGACGATGCGCCTGCCGATCGACCAGTACGTTGCCGTCATGACGGCGTTCACCGACCGCGCAGCCGTTCGCCTCCCCGTTTCGAGGAGGCGAACGATGTCCGCGAGCATCACCGGGTAACCGGCGTCTTCGCGGACCATCGTGACATCCTTGCGTCGCACGCGCCGCAGCCTACCACCGGCGACGTAGGACCGATCGAGCCGTCGGCCGCGCAGCGCGTCGCTCTTGACGCCGCAAATCGCGTGCATTCGATCCGCGCTGTGCTCGCTCTCGCCCTCCGCACCGCTGAGTTCCTCTTCTACCACCTGCTGATCTCGCTCGTGGACCGCGTCAGCAAGCTGCCGCGCGACGGCGTCATGCCCGAGGCGCGTGCGC
>JAJYCT010000572.1 GCA_021778125.1 Myxococcales bacterium | reverse complement strand
TGACGGGCCCGGCGCGCCGCCCGCGCGTAGAGGCGCTCGAGCAGGCCGGGGCCACGCGCGTCGTCACGGAGCGCGACGGCGCGACGCTCGTCGAGGCCGTGCGCGCGCTACTTGGCGCGAGCTAGATTTCTGACGCGATCGAGCAGAACGTCGGCCAGCGACGACTTGCTCATCGTCGGCAGCTCGGTCGCCTCGGCGGCCGTCACCAGGACCGCGCGGTTGTCCTCGCGCCCGAACGAGTCGCTCGCGTCGTTGGCCACGACGAGGTCGACGTGCTTCTCGGCGAGCTTGCGCCGCGCGTAGGCGACGAGCGCCTCGCCCCTCTCGGTCTCGACCGCGAAGCCCACGAGCACCGGCCGCGCGCCCGCGCGCGCCGCGCCCACCTCGGCGAGCAGGTCGGGGTTCTTGACCAGATCGAGCGAGACGCGCGCGTCGACCTTCTTGATCTTGCTGGCGCTCGTCTCGGCCGGGCGGTGGTCGGCCACGGCCGCCGCCATGACGAGCGCGTCGACCTTCGCGAGGTCCACGCCCATCGCCTGCCAGAGCGCCTGGCGCATCGTCACCGCGCCGCGCACGTCGACGCGCCGCACGCCGTGGGGCGTGGGCAGCCCCACGGGGCCCGCCACCAGCGTCACGTCCGCGCCGCGCGCCGCGGCGCGCTCGGCGATCGCGAAGCCCATCTTGCCGCTCGACCGGTTGCCCAGGAAGCGCACCGGATCGAGATCCTCGAGCGTCGGCCCCGCGGTCACCACCACGCGCAGCCCCGCGAGATCGCGCGGCGAGAGCGCCGTCGCGACGGCCGCGAGGATCGCGTCGGGCTCCGCCATACGCCCGTGCCCCACGTCGCCCGAGGCGACCTCGCCGGAGACCGGCCCCACGAGCTGCACGCGCTTGTGCTCCACCAGGCGCGCGACGTTGCCCTGCGTCGCCGGGTGCTCCCACATCCGCGGGTGCATCGCCGGCGCCGCGAGCACCGGCCCGCGGGCGCACAGCACGAGCGCCGTCACCAGGTCGTCGGCACGGCCCTGCGCCATGCGCGCGAGCACGTCGGCCGTCGCCGGCGCAACCACGACGAGGTCGGCCCGCTCGGCGATGCGCACGTGCATCTCGCCCGCGAAGCTCGCGTCCCACATGTCCGTCGCGACGCTCTCGCCCGTGATCCCCGCGAGCGTCACGGGGCCGAGGAAGCGCGCCGCGCTCGCCGTCATCACGGGCACCACGCGGGCGCCGCCCTTGAGCAGCAGGCGGGCGAGCTCCACGGCCTTGTATGCCGCGATGCTGCCGGCCACGCAGAGCGCGACGGTGCGGCCGCTCAGGGGGCCGTGCGGGAGGGTGGAGTCGTCGGTCACGGCCACGACTCTATCAGCCTGGTGTGCCCTCCGGGCGGTCGGCCCGCCTGCAGGGGGACCTCAGTCAATCCCCTCTTTCGACTCGGGGTCGCCCTTGTCGTCCTTCGCGCGCGTGCCGTGCGTCTCCTTGGCGAAGCCCTCGCGCACGGTCCAGCCGTACGAGCCGGTCTTGCCCGGGATGCGCGACTCGACCGTGTCCGAGCCGTGGCGCCCCTGGATGTCGGGCCCCTGCGTGATGAACAGGTACTCGTCGGCGACGTACTCGGGGTGCGCGTCGTCGTCGGCCTCGAACGTGGGGTCGGCGGGGCCCGTGCCCACCTTCCAGATCTGCGTCGTCGGCGGGTAGTAGTCCTGGTGGCGCTCGCGCACGGCGAACGGCCCGTCGCGCAGGATGCGCCAGCGCACGGTCTTGAAGCCCGGGATGCCGCGCTGCTTGAGCTCGCGCGCGCCCTTGGGGAGGCTCGGATCGGGCGCCTCCTTCTCGGCGAAGGGTACGAGGCCCTCGATCTTGCGCCCGAAGGTCACGTCCTCGGTGCGGCGCGGCCCGAGGATCTCGGCGCGCACGAGGCCGCCCTGCACGGTCTCGTGGAGCACGACGGGGAACGGGAACGGGTTCTCGAGCTGCAGCGTGACGGTCGGGTACGCCACCGCCGCGTCGAGGCCCATCTTGATGTAGAAGCTCGGGCGCGTGTGGGGCTTGCGCTCGGGGACCTCGAGGCCCGCGAAGAACGAGGCGGCGTGCAGCGTGCCGGCCACCTGGCAGGTGCCGCCGCCGATGCCGTCGACCAGCTCGCCCTGCGCGATGACCGGCGCGACCTTGTAGCCCATCGCCTCGCTGCGCGGCCCGACCACCTGGTTGAAGTCGAACGTCTCGCCGGGCAGCAGCACGTAGCCGTCGAGCTTCGAGGCGGCGAGGCGCAGGTTGTACGTGCGCGGCTCGTGCTTGAGGTCGCGCGCGTACTTGGTCTCGAACCAGCCGAGGACCGCGTCGGTCGAGACCCCCTGGAAGCGGCTCGCGGGGCGCGCGGGCGGGACGGCGGCGACGACGGCCTCGACCTCGGCCGCGCCGCTCGCGAGCGCCGCGTCCAGGCGGGCGAGGGTCGCCCACGCGTCGGTGCGGCGGCCCGGCTGCGCCTGCGACAGCTCGCGGGTGCGGAAGTCGTACTTGGCGTCGACGGGCTCGACGTCGAGCTCGTCCTTCATCTGCATGAGCGCCCCGAGCGCGCCCTGCGCGTCGAGCGCGTACGGCACCGGCAGCGCGATCGGGCCGGCGCCCGGCGCGCCCGCGTGGGCCCGGCGCATGGCGCTCGTCGGATCGCAGAGCTCGCGCACCACCGCCCGCAGGCGCTCGGGCTCGA
>JAJYCT010000571.1 GCA_021778125.1 Myxococcales bacterium | reverse complement strand
TCGTCGACCTGCGCCGCGCCCACGCCGACGAGCTCCGCGAGCTCCCGTTCGACGGCCTCGCCCTCGGGGGCTTCTCGGTCGGCGAGCCCGTCGCGCGCATGCACGAGGCGCTCCCCGAGGTCGCGCCGTATCTGGACCCCGAGCGGCCGCGCTACCTCATGGGCGTCGGTACCCCGCGCGACCTCGTGATCGCCATGGGGGCCGGCGTCGACATGTTCGACTGCGTCCTGCCCACGCGCAACGCGCGCAACGGGCAGGCCCTGACGCGCTTCGGCCGTGTGGTGGTCAAGCACGCCCGCTGGAAGGAGGACCCGCGCCCGATCGACGAGGCGTGCGCGTGCCCCTGCTGCGCCGGAGGCTACTCGCGCGCCTATCTACGCCACCTCTACCTCGCCGGAGAGATCCTCGCCCTGCGCCTCCTGTCCCTCCACAACCTGCACTGGTACGCGGAGCTGACCGCCGCCGCGCGCGCCGCAATCTCCTCCGGCGCGTTCGGGACGTGGGCCGCGTCGACGCTCGCCAGGATGGAAGAGGGCGAGGCGAGCGCGTAGCCTTCCAGGGCCCCCCATGGCAGACACCGTGGACGACATCGAGCGGCTCCGTGCGCTGTCCGAGAGGCACGGCGTGCCCGGGATGGACCTCACGCAGATTGCCATCGCGCTCGAGCAGCTGGACGTCGTGCCCCGCGAGGTCGCGGAGACGCACCGGCTGCTGCCGGTCCTCGTGCGGGGCGACCGGATCTTCCTGGCGATGGAGGACCCCCACGAGCGGCGCGTGATCGACGAGCTCGAGTTCGTGACGGGCAAGAAGGTCTACCCGTACGTCGCGGTCCCGGCGACGCTGACCCGCACCATCGCCGCCGCGTACGACGCGAAGGCGCGCGGCGAGAAGCACTACCTGGGCCCGCGCGTTCCCGAGGCGACGCTGCGCCAGCTCGGGCTCGCCCCGAGGGCGTCCGGCTCGCCGCCGCTCAAGCCCGCGGCGCCGCCGCGCCGCCCGCCCCCCTCGCCCCCCGCGCACCGCCCCCCGACGTCGCCGCCGCGCGAGTCGGTAGTGGTCGAAGAGGTGGTCCGAACGGTATCGCGCACGACCGAGGTCTCGACCAGCGACTTCGGCGCCATCGGGGCCGACGTCTCCAGCGTCGCGCACCTGCCCGAGGAGCTGCGGACGCGAGCGACGCGCGCAGCCGATGCGGTCGCCACCGGTACGGGCAAGCTCGTGCTCGTCGTCGATGACGAGGGGGAGATTCGCGCGATCCTGCGCCGCGTGCTCACGCAGAGCGGCTACCGCGTCCTCGAGGCCGACCGTGGACTGCTCGCCCTGCGGCTCGTCAAGGAGCACGTACCGGACCTCATCGTTCTCGACGCGATGCTGCCCGAGCTCCACGGCTTCGACATCGCCGCCCGCATCAAGGGGAGCGCACGGTACGGCGCGATCCCGATCGTGATGGTGAGCGCCATCTACCGCGGCGCGCAGATGGCCGAGGACCTCAAGGCCAAGTACGGCGTCGACGCCTTCCTCGAGAAGCCGTTCCGGATCGCGGACGTCGTCGATGCCGTGCGCCGGCTGCTGCCCCACGACGAGACCGCCTCGTCCGGCACGGCCACGGAAGGGGCCCCGCCCGACCCCGATCACCTGTCGGACGAGGCCGAAATCGCGCTCGGAGCCGGCGTTGCCGCCTACCGGGCGGGCCAGGTCGAGGTCGCCATCGAGCACCTCAAGAGGGGCCTGGCGATCGATCCTCTCGCGTTCCGGCTCCACTACCACCTCGGGCTGCTCTATGGAAAGACGAGCCAGGTCTACGAGGGCATTCTGGAGCTGGAGCGCGCCCTCGACCTCCACCCTCGCCACTTTGCGGCCCTCAAGAACCTGGCGGTCCTCTACGAAAAGGCGGGGTTCAAGAGCCGGGCCGTGGCCATGTGGGAGCGGAGCGCCCTCGTGGCACCCGACGACGCCACCCGCGCATCCGTGCGCGAACACCTCGCGAAGCTCATCTGACGTCTCGCGCTCGCCCGCCGTTCCTTGCTAGCGTGGGTGGACCTAGCCGGGGTTGCGCCGCGTGAAGTTTCTCTGCGAACAGTGCAAGGCGAAGTACCAGATCGCCGACGAGAAGGCCGCCGGCAAGACGGTGCGCATGAAGTGCCGCAAGTGCGGCCACCTCATCGAGGTTCGCGCCGCCGTGACCGAGACCAGCGTCTCGTCGCTGCCTCCCGAGGCGCCCACCGCCACATCGGGGACCAAGCCCGTTCCGCCCAGGGCGCCGCAGAGGCCCGCGCCGCCGCGAGCGGCGCCCCTGGCGACGAGCCTCGCATCCGCCAAGCCGCCCAGGCCGGCGGCGCCGCAGGGCGCCCTGGCCGGGGCGTTCAGGAGCGCCGTCGCCCACGACGAGGAGGGCTCCGCTCCGTTCGACATGGCCGACCTGTCGCCCGGCGACGAGTGGTACGTCGCCATCAACGGCGTACCCGTCGGTCCGATCCGGAGCACCGAGGTGAGGCGCAAGGCTGCCCTCGGCGCCGTCACCGAGGAGTCGCTGTGCTGGCAGGAGGGCCTCGACGAGTGGCGCCCCGTCCGCTCCTTCCCGGAGCTCGTGGAGATCGTGCGCGAGGCGGCGCTGTCGGGGCGCGCGTCGCTGCCCCCGTCAGCGGGCGAAGTGCGGCCGAGCGCCCCTCCGCCCGCGCCCCGGACGGCCGCCGCGCGCGCCGCGCTCTCGAG
>JAJYCT010000146.1 GCA_021778125.1 Myxococcales bacterium | reverse complement strand
AGTCGAGCGTATCGAGCGCGAACCACTCGCTACCGCGCTCGGAGGGGTTGAAGCGATCGGCCGGGAAACCGGGGGCCTTCGGGGCGGTCTGCGGGGCGGTTGAATGCGGTTCTGCAGCGCAGTCCTGCGCGGGGGCGCGCCCCCCTCGCGCGGGAACCGACAGGCTCTTTCCCCGTCGGTCCCGGCGGAGGGAGGTTCGGGCCTCGCGAGCCGCGAGTCCCGAGCCGGGCGTCACGGCGACGTCGACCATGTGCTGGTGCCCGTGCAGGACGACTGCGCGGACGACGCTGCCTGCGCGTCGTAGTAGCAGACGTCCGACGCGCCCATCTTGCAGCAGCCCACCAGACCCGTCGTCGAGCACCCGGATCCGGCGGTAGCGCTTCCGCCGGCACTGGTGCAGTTGTTGAGATACGCCGCCGCAGAGCTCGACGGGAAGTTGCTCGTCTGCTCACACACCTGGCTGGCGCCGCTGCCCGTCTGGCAGGAAACGGTGACCGTCCCCGTGCCGCCGCTGCTCGAGCCCGAGCCGCCGCTCGAGCTTCCGCTTCCCTGGCAAGCGCTGGCGCAGGTCTGGCCCTGACCCTGGATGCAGGTGACGAGGCTCTGACCTGCCGAGTTGCAGGCCGTGGTCAGCTTCGCCTGGCACTGCTGATCGAGGCTCGAGTTGTACGTCCCGCTCGGGCAGACGCAGCTCAGGTAGTCGCTACAGCTGCTGCTGGCGGTGTTGATCTGCGAGCTGCAGGCGTTCTCGATGCACGACTGGCAGGAGCTGCTGGCGTTGGCTTGCGCAAATAGGCTGTGCACGCAAGCGTTCGAGCCCCCGCTACTGCTGCTGCTCGAGCAGGCGAACGCCGCCGCCGACACCACCATCGAAGCCCCCAGCACCCACATCTTCTTCGTCATCGGACCCATTCCATCCTCCTCGGAAAACGGCACGTCAACGCATTAGACGGGGTATCACGCTCGAGCACGCAACGAGAAGTGCGCGGCGCGCGGCTTCGGCGCCTCGCGCCTTCAGGGACCGACCGGCGGCACGTCGACGAGCGGGATCGCGCGCACGCCCTCGCGCCAGCGGATCTGCAGCTCCGAGAGATCCTGCCCCAGCTGGACGTTCTGCGTGACCCTGCGTGACCCATCAACGACGCCGGGATGAAATCCATCCCCGGACGGCGCAGACTTGGGCGAGCTCGCTCACCCACGAGTAGAGATCCCACTCGGAGATCCGTGTCGATCCCCTTGCGGAAGCTGGAAGCTTCCAGCCTCGAGGCGTTTCGCGAGCACGCCGACCGGGTCGAGCCCCAGCCGCCGGGCACGCCGGCGCGGATCGTCGGGGACCCGCTCGACCAGCGCGTGCGCCGACGCCGGCGTCCGCCCCCGACGTCGCGGCGCCAACGCTCCCCCGGCGCTCGAGATTCATCAGCCACGCGTGCAACGACCGACCGTCGATGCCGTATCGCTCACCTCCCGTCGCGCCCGAGTGTGCGGGGCGCGCTCGCGCGAGTCATCCCGGTGTCGCTGATGGGTCACGGCTCGGCCCACCGACGTCCGTGGTCGCCCGTGGAATCTGGCTACCGTTCCCGCTCGGCCCGGACGCGCTCGAGGCGATCCGCGTCTACGAGGTCCTGCGGACGCCCTGCCGCGCGCTTGTTGGCGATGAGATCCTCGAGCGAGATGATTCGAACGGGCACGCCGTCCCACGTCGTCTCGACAGCCTTGCGCAGAACCGTGCCGGTGGAGACGCCGTCGATTGTGCGAAGCAGATCGATCCGAAGAGGGGGCCGTCCCAGGTAGGCGATCTCGTCGTCGCGCAGATGCCGGATCGCCTCGACGACGTTCGGAGGAGCTCCGTACCGATCGAGGGCCCGAGCCGCCCGTTCGAGGTTCTCGGGGTGACCGTCGACGAGGATGTCGAGGTCCTTGGTCGCGCGCGGCTCGGCGTGGAAGGCGAACGCGTAGCCGCCGACCACGACGTGCTCAACCCCTTCGCGGACGAACTCCTCCAACATCTCTCGGAAGTCGCGAGGCAGGTTCATGTCGTGGATCCTGCAGATGCATCTGCTCGTCGTACATGTCGAAGACACAGCCGAGGCGCTCCTCGGGCGTCATCCGCAGCCAGAACGCCGTGGACAGCGACTCCATCTCGGCCGCGTCGCGGGCCACTCCGCCGGTCCAATCTCGGCGGCGCTGCTCGGCCTGAGCGGGGAGGCTGGCCACGACCTGAAAGATAGCATGGGCCGCCACGGCGTCCTCGGGGCTCCGTCGTCGAGAAGCCCGGGCCAGCGCGAGCGATGGCAGGTCGGATCGGCGGCGACGCCGACCACGACGTGCTCGACGCCCCCGCGGACGAGCTCACGACGCCGCCGGCGCCGAGGCCAGCGGATCGCGGTACACGTCGTCCACGGCGATCGCGCAGCCGACGGACGCCAGCTCGACCCGCTGGCCGCCCTCGTACTCGTAGAGCTCCCAGCGCCCCGCCTCGTTGCGCCGCCAGACCTCGATACGCGGGCGGCGCTGCGACACCAGCACGTACTCGCGCAGGCTCGGCAGGTGCCGGTAGTGGGCGGCCTTCTCGCCGCGGTCGTAGGCCTCGGTCGAGTCGGAGAGGACCTCGACGACGAGCGTCGGGTTGACCACGGCGCAGCGATCCTCCGCGTCGAGCTGGGCCTGGCCGCAGACGACCGAGACGTCGGGGTACGTCGTCAGGCCGGTGACGGCGATGCGGATGCGCAGGTCGGCAGAGAAGACTCGGCAAGGCCGGTCGCGCAGGGCTCCCATCAGGGCGTGGGTCACGCCCGCGATGAGACCGGCGTGCTCCACCGTGCCGCCGGCCATCGCGAAGATCTCGCCGTTCAAGAGCTCGTGCTTCTCGACGGAGCGCTCCTCGAACGCCAGGTACTCGGCGTAGGTCATGGTCGGCTTGGGCGCGGGCATCATCGGCAGGCTACCTCCGGCGCCGGGCCATCGCACGAGACGTGCCTGGAGCCGGTCCGCTGCCCACCAACCGCTTGGTGCACTTGGCGCATCGCTCACCGGTCGCAACACGACGCGCTTGGCGCGCCCCCGTAGCCGGGGCCATCCGTGGGGCGGAGCTGCGTCCGAGAACGCCTCGCGCTAAGGAGGCGTCATGTCCCTGCACCCCCGCTCCGCTTGTCTCGTCGCTCTGGCCCTGTCGACCGTAGCGTGCGTCACCAAGGGGAAGTACGACGTCGCGGTCGCGGACGGGCAGTCCGCGCACGCGGCGCTCGACGCGTCGCTCGCACGCGAGAAGGCCGATCACGATGCACTCAGCCAGCTCCGCCAAGAGCTGGATGCGGCGCAAGCGCAGGTGCAAGACCAGGCCCAGAAGCTGAGCGCGTTGACGACGTCGGACCACAACCTGCACGCGCAGCTCGACGAGGAGACGGCGATCGACCAGCAGCTCCGCGCCGAGCTCGGACGCCTCGGCAAGAACGTCGACCAGATGCTGCAGGAGAAGGGGACGCTGGCGAAGGCGCTCGACGACGCGAAGGCACGCCTCGACGAGCTCCGCAAGGCGCAAGAGGCGCAGGCCGCGCAAGCAGCGCTCTTCAAGGAGTTCGTGCAGAAGTTCAGGAAGATGATCGATGCCGGGCAGCTCAAGATCGTCACGCGCAACGGGCGTCTGGTGCTTCAGCTCCCCAATGACGTGCTCTTCGACTCGGGGCAGACGGCGATCAAGCCCGCTGGCCACGACGCGCTCGTGGCCATCGCCGCGGTCCTCAAGACCGTGCCTCGGAACTTCCAGGTCGCCGGCGACACGGACAACGTCCCCATCCAGACGGCGATGTTTCCGTCGAACTGGGAGCTGTCCACGGCGCGCGCCGTCGCCGTCGTCAAACTCCTGGCTGCTCAAGGTGCGGACCCCAGGCGGCTCTCGGCGGCAGGTTACGGCGAGTACGATCCGGTCGCGAGCAACGATACTTCCGAGGGACGCGCCAAGAATCGGCGCATCGAGATCACGCTGCAGCCGGACATCGGCGCGCTGGTCGCTGCCCCGGTCCTGAGTGGTGCCCTCGAGCCGCCAGAGCCGCGGTTGCAGGCAGGGGCGGTCTGAGCCTAGCTGCCGCCACTGCCCGCAGGCGGAGTCGTGATGGGCGCAGGGACGATCTCGGGGCGGCTCCCTCCTGGCGGGGGTGTCACCTCCCCTGCTCCTCTCCAGCTTGGAGCAGGCTCCCCGTACCACCCTAATTCCTGGTCCGAATTTCGGGGTCCACTTCAGAAGGCGGTCGAGTGACCGGTCGCCGCGGTGATCGGACCGTCTTGAGGACAGGGTCGGTCGGCAGTCAGGGCGTCGGCAGCGCCAGGACCGAGGTCAGGACGCCCGGGCGGGTGAACACGGTCACCGTGCTCGAGACCTTGCCGGTCGTCTTCGGCGTCGCCTTCAAGGTGATGGTGTTGCCGGTCGGCACATCGAGGAGGAACGCGACGCCCGAGATGTCGGTCGCGCTCGCGGAGGTCTGCAGGATCCCGCCGGCGAGGTAGACGAGCCTCGTCTCGGCGTCGATCCCCTCGGCGCTGAAGACCACGTTGGACGCCGGGGCGAGGAAGCAATCAACGGCCTGCACGGCGATCTGTCCGCGCGCGGGATCGGGCGTCACCCCCGCCGAGGACGCCAGGTCGGCGAAGCCCACCCGGGAGAGCATCGAGAACGGCACCTGCGCGTGCGGCACCGTCTGCGGGCACGAGGGGAAGAAGAGCTGGTGCTCCTCTGCGGCGGCGTCCGCAGCGGGGGCGATGTCGACGTAGCCCGCGAAGCCGAAATTCTGGACGGACTGGTGAGGCAGGACGAGAAATGCTCGCCCCGCAGCGTCCGAGGTCGCGTGGGCCAGCGGCGTCGCGCAGGTCTCGTCGGCGACGTCGCACCCGAGGACGGTGGCCCCCACGACGGGCTCCCCGCTCGTCGAGTCGGTCAAGGTGAACGTCAGGTCCTGATCGCCCGGCGGCAGCAGGGGCCACGAGACCTGGCCCACGCAGGACCAGAAGTCCCCCAGATCGCAGGCCTTCAGGCACGCGCCGACGAACCCGATCTCGAGCGAGGCGAACGTACCGCTGTCGTCCAGCGCGAGGCAGGAGTCGTGGCAGTCGACCGTCGAGCAGTTGGCGAGGCACTGGCTCACCGTCTCGCACTGGAGAGACGTGCTGCACGCACGGGCGCCCGTGCACAGCTTGCCGGCCACGCAGGTGGCGCAGCCCGCCGCAGCGTCCGGATACGTGGGCACCACCGGCAGGCCGCAGGCCGTCCCGCACGCCTCGCCGCAGGCCGCTGCCAGGCACTGGTTCATGGGAGGCCCGGCGCGGATCGAGCTCGCGGGATGATCGATGGAGCACTGATTCCGGCACGCGTAGTCCCCGCCGCAGTCGATCAGGCAGCTCTCGAACTCCGCGCAGGAGGGATCGCCGGCGCACGCGCTCGCCTGACTGCAGCAGCTCGACGCGACGCAGGTCTGGCAGCTGCCCGGGTTCATGGGCAGGCCGCACGCGTCGTGCCGGACCACGGTGACCGTGCCGTCGATGGACAGAGCCTGCTCGCAGGCCACCGCCCCGAGCAGCGCGGCCACGAGCGCGCTCGCCGTGATGGCGGCTGCGCGGCGTCGTCCCATGGGGCCGACAGGGTAGTACGTCTCGCGCCCACCTGCGCGCCTTGATGCAGCCCGGGCAACGGAGCGACACTCGGGGGCAAGATGCCTGATGCCGTCGTCGAAGAGCGCGCTCGCGCCCGCATCGGGCAGACGCTCAACGGCAAGTACCGCCTCGACCGCCTGCTGGGCATCGGAGGAATGGCGACGGTCTACGCGGCGACCCACCGGAACACGAAGCGCGTCGCCGTGAAGATGCTGCACCCCGAGCTGTCGATGCACGCCGGGCTGCGCACGCGCTTCATGCGCGAGGGCTACGTCGCCAACACGGTGGACCACCCGGGCGCCGTCGCCGTGCTCGACGACGACGTCGCGGAGGACGGCTCGGCGTTCCTGGTGATGGAGCTGCTCGACGGCGCGACGCTCGACGAGCTCTGCGAGAGGCAGGGCGGCCGCCTGCAGCTGAAGCACGTGCTGGCGATGGCCGAGCAGCTCCTCGACGTGCTCGCGGCCGCCGACGCGAAGCACATCGTGCACCGCGACATCAAGCCGTCGAACCTCATGGTGACGCGCGCCGGGCAGGTCAAGGTCCTCGACTTCGGGGTCGCGCGGCTGCGCGAGGCAGACGGCGCGCAGGCGACGCACAGCGGGATGGCGCTGGGCACGCCGGCGTTCATGGCTCCGGAGCAGGCGCTGGGCCGCTCCGAGGAGATCAGCGGCCGGACGGACCTCTGGGCCGTCGGCGCGACGATGGTCTCGCTGCTCACGGGCCGCGCCGTGCACGAGGCGTCGTCGGCGCAGGAGCAGATGGTCTTCGCGGCCACGCGGCCGGCGCCGTCGCTCGCCACCTTCGACGTGGACGCGCCCGCCGAGGTCGTCGCGCTCGTGGACCGGGCCCTCGCCTTCGAGCCGGGCAGCCGCTGGCAGAGCGCCGCCGAGATGCGGGACGCGGTGCGCGAGGCGGCCCGCACGCTCTTCGGCGAGGCGCCCTCGCCGGCGACGCTCGCGCCCCTCGCGGAGCAGGGCGGTGCGGCGGTGACGGCCGACTCGCCGAGCGATCCGCTCGCGCCCACGGTGGCGGCGCCCAGCGTGGGGTCGGGCGCGCGAACGCCCCGGCAGCCCGTGATCTCGCCTGGCGCCACGTCGCTGGTCGGCACGACGATGCAGGCCTCGCCCTCGCACACGGGGCGCGCGCGCGTGCTCGTCGGCGCGGCGGTGCTCGTCCTCGGAGGAGCGGCGATCGGGGCCTGGGTGGCGACCCGCGGCCACGCGCCCGCGCCGCCGCTCCCCCCGGCCGTCGCGACGAGCGTCGTCGCCGCGACCACGCCGCCGCTCGCCCCGTCTGCGCCGACCTCGGTCCCCGCGCCCGACTCGTCCTCCGCGGCCGCGGAGCCCCCGGCGCCGTCCGCGCGTCCTTCCGCATCCGCTCCACGCCCGCGATCCTCGAAGCCGGCGGCCACACCCGCCCCGACCAGGCCTGCCTCCGACAGGTTCGACCGCCAATGAGGCCCTGCGCGCTGCTGTTCGCGATCGCGCTGCTGGGCCCCCTGGCAGCCAGCCCTGCTCGCGCCGACGACGAGGCCGCCGCCACGGAGCTGTTCAACGCCGGGCGCGACCTGATGAAGCAGGGCGACTACGCGGCCGCCTGCCCGAAGCTCGCCGAGAGCGCGCGCCTGAAGCCCACCGTCGGAGCGCTCGCGAAGCTCGCCGCCTGCGAGGAGCACGAGAAGCGCCTCGTCAGCGCCTACACGCGCTGGCAGCAGGCGCTCAACGTGGCGCGCTCGGCGGGCGACGAGCGCGCCGCCGACGTCGAGCGCGAGCTCTCGCGCCTCGCCCGGATCGTGCCGAAGGTGAGCGTCGCCGCGGCCGGCGCCATGCCCGCCGACGCCGTGATTCGCGTCGACGACACGACGCTCGGCCCCGCGAGCCTCGGCGTCCCGCTGCCCGTCGAGCCGGGCGCCCACACCGTGCAGGCGACCGCCGCCGGCAAGAAGTCCTGGTCCACCGCCGTGCAGGTCGCCGCCGATGGAGCGACGACCACGGTGAGCATTCCGGTCCTCGAGGACGCTCCCGCGCCGACCCCCGTGCCCGCGGCAGTGCCCACCCCCGCATCGTCGCCCTCGCCCTCGCCCCCGCCCTCGACCCCGCCCTGGCCCCCGCCCTCTTCCTCTCCCTGGCCCACCCTCGGCCTCGTCACCGCCGGCGCCGGCCTCGCTTCCCTCGCCGCCGGAGGCGCCTTCGGCCTCGTCGCGATGGGCAAGCGCAACGACGCCCACTGCCAGGGCACCGCCTGCCCCGACGCTTCCTCGGCTTCCACCCTCGGCGACGCGAAGACCGCGGCCGACTGGTCGACGGGCCTGCTCGTCGTCGGTGGCGCGCTCGCGGCGAGCGGCGTGACGATCTGGCTCGTCACGCGCGGCGATCACGACTCCGCGGTGCGCGTCGGCGCGACGCCGCTGCCCGGCGGCGTGGCGATCGCGGGCAGCTGGCGCTGAGCGACGCTGAGCGACCTGGCTCAGGGTCCGAGCGCCGCGACCCCCGGCCGCGTGGCCCTCCCGGTAATGCCCGGCCGGATCGCCTCTTGGCCGGGATGGCGCGCCCGGGCAGCGAGGTCACGCGGCGCGCGAGGTCGTTCACGCCTCACGCGCCTTGACGCGCGCCCCGCCCTTGCCCAGCATCCCGCCGCCCGCACCACTCCGCCCGCAGCACGAGGACACCCGTGGACCCGACCAGCGCCCCCAACTCCATCCGCCGCGTGGGAATCCTCCTCTCCGGCGATCGAAGAGAGCGCGCTCGACGATCGGCTCGACGTCGAGGCGAAGGCGGCGGCGCGGCGCGCAGTGCGTGTGCATTGACAGGTACGATTTCTTCGTCCGGGGGATCGACAACGGGATCGCGGATGGAAATGCATGCGTCCGCGATGCACGATGTCGAGACAACGACGCTCGCCACGCGCGTCGTGAGCTCGACAAGCTCGCACAGACTCTCGCCGAGAGCGAAGTGGCCACGGCCGACGCCGGCGCCTCGGTCGCCACCGAAGACTCCGGCGCGCCGCCCTCCGACGACGAGGAGAGCAAGGCCGACGGACGCGGCGCCTCGCGCGCCATCGGAAAGTAGCGCATCGCGTGCTTCGTCCCGACGCTGCGGACCCGTCCCGCGCGCTTGAGCCGCGACACCGGCCGGCTCAGCTCCCGCGCCGTGGACCCGACGACCGGCGCCAGCACGGTCATCGTCTCGCCAGGCGTCCGGCACAGCGCCTCGTAGAACCGCTCGCTCAGCGCCTCGATCTCGGCCGCCTCTCGGCGGCTCCCCGGCCGTGACGAGAAGGCGGCCTGCGCCCGCTGCTTCGCGCTTGCCTGGCGCCCTGCCGCCGCTGCTCACCGCAACGGCACGGTCCACAGCACCCTCGGCCGCGATTCGAATCGTCAAATCGTCAAAATGTACTCCCGCACGAGGAAACGGGTACCGTGATCGTCGAACCACCCTGCGGTTTACGGTTGCCTACACGCTCATCTTGGCGTGAGCTTCACGATCGATCCGTCTCCCATCGTGATGCCGGCGTTCGTCCAATACACGCTGGTCGCATCGACTGCGATCCCGTCCGGGGCGTGCTGTCCTGACGCGAGGGTGAGCACGATGCCACCCCTGACGGCAACCTTCTTCACGGTGCCTTCGTCGAGGTTCGTCCAATAGACGCTCGTCCTATCGACTGCGAGGCCGGTGCCGAACAAGCCCGGTTGCTGAGAGGCGAGGGTAACCGGGGTACCGCCGCCGACCGCGACCTTCATCACGGTGCCAGCCCGTGGGTTTGTCCAGTAGACGCTGGTCCCGTCGGCGGCAATGCTCAGCGCGGTCGCGAGATTCGGCGAAGCGTCCGGACCGTCCTTTTGCGACACGAGCGTGGTGGGTGTCCCGCCAGCGAGTGCGCTCTTCAGGATGTCGTCGTTGGCCCCCCAGTAAGCGCTCGTCGCGTCGATGGCAATGGCATAGGCGCCGCCCTGGCCAGAGGCAAGCGTCGCGAGCCCGCCTCCACCGATGGCGACCTTCATCACGGTGCCGTCGCTGGGATTGGTCCAGTAAACGCTCGTCGCATCGACCGCAACGCCGCCGTGATCGGTCGGCTCGGCGGCGAGGGTCGTAGGCTGGCCTCCGCCGAGGGGGGCCTTCATCACCGCGCCACCCTCGTTGAGCCAGTAGGCGCTCGTCGAGTCAACGGCGATACCCGTCGGATAGCTACTCTGCCCGGTGACGAGCGTGGTGGAGCGACCTCCAGTGAGCGCGACCTTCATGAGGGTGCCGCCCCCGCCCTCGTTGGTCCAGTAAACGCTCGTCGCATCGACCGCGATGCCGTAAGGGGCGTCAAGGCCGGATGCGAGCGTGACGATGCAGGCCCCCGTCACACAAGCGCTGCCGTCCGATGGCTCCCGCGACGCCTTGCCGCCGCACGATGTGACGAGAAGGGTCAAGGCAAGCGCCTGCCGCAGGACCCCAGCGCGGCTTCGGGAGGGCGCCTGAGGGCGCCCAGAGCCACCTCGAGCCGGAGCCCGGTGAGCGGACGTCAGGGCATGCTTGACCAGCGGCGAAAACCTCCTGCCAGTGCGGAAAGCCAGGACGCAAACTCCGGACTTGAATCTTCCAGATTGCGAACAGCCAGGACGCCAACCGTAACTCGGGCCAGGTCTTCGGCGGAAGGATTCCCTTGGTCCACGACGTTCTTCATGAATCGCAGCGCCACCGGCCGCGCACAACCGTGCCCGCCGCATGGAGCCACCACAGCCTGGTGACTCGTCGCAGCCCTTCATCGTCGTCACGAGCGCCACGGGGGGCGCGCCCCCGAGCTGATCCATCACGAGCGCCGGCAGCTCCGCGATGTTGTCGGGCCCCACGACCAGATCGATGTGGCGCACGCGCTCGAGGAGCTTCTCGCCCTCCTGCTGCGCGACGCACCCGGCCACGGCGACGACGAGATCGGGGCGCGAGCGCTTGAGCGGGGCGAGGCCACGACCGTGCCGCCCGCGGCCCGCAGCACCGCGTCCATGCGGTCGGAGTCGTGGACGTTCATCTGGCAGCCGAACGTCTGGACGAGGAAGCGGAAACCCACGGCGAGGGGCGGCTCGATAGCGCGCGAAGGGCCGGAGCCACGGCGCGCGAGAACGTCGGTTCACGCGGGGCGGTGTGAACCGGCCGTCGTCCACCCCATCCCTCCGTCCCCCTGTCCGCGAGCAGGGCAGGGGCAGCGTGAGCGGCAGCGCGGCACTCGGTCCCGCGGAGGCTCCCGGGGAGGCGGGCGAGGCCGTCCGGCGCGGGACACTGCGTCCCGGTGGGCGCGCGCGCCGCCCGCCGCATGGCCGAGGCACGTTGGTTGCTCAGGGGACTGGGCATGCTGCGCCGCCTCCTCGCGATCCTCCCCCTGGCCCTCGGCGCCGCGCCGCTCTGCGCGTGCGCGACGCTGCACAAGACCGCGATCGACGAGATCGACGCGCAGCACGGCCGCCTGCAGCCCTTCGAGATCCACGTCTCGGACACGGGCCTCGACGCGAAGGCCCTCGGCGCCGTCGCGTCGGTCGCCGCGCGCAGCTCGCGCCCCTCGAAGGTCGCCGACATCGTGGCCCTCTTCGAGTTCGGGCCCAAGACGGGCGATCCCGTCTTCAGCGACACCTTCGCCGATCACGTCGTCGACGAGGTGCTCGCGCGCTGCCCCTCGGGCCGGGTGACGGGCCTCGTGAGCCTGCGCGAGTCGGCCAAGTACGCCGTCGCGAGCGGCGAGGTCGTCACCGTCCGCGGCTTCTGCATCCTCGACTGATCCCTGCCTCGCCCGATCGTCCCACGAAAGCGAAGGAACCGACTCCGCCATGAAACCAGGACTTCTCGCCCTCGCCTCGCTCGCCTCGCTCACCCTGGCGTTCGCCACGGGCTGCACCACGCTGCAGAGCGTGTCGGTCACGCAGGTGCCCATCGACCGCACGCGCGCCGTGCGCGCCGAGGTGAGCAACACGGCGCTGCTCGGCATCCACTTCGACAACGACTTCCTCGATCCGCTGCTGCCCGAGCTTCTCGCCCAGTGCCCCGACGGGCGCATCACGGGGCTGCTGACCAAGCAGGAGTCGTCGCTCTACGTCATCGTCGCCACGAGGCGCGTCATCGCCACGGGCTACTGCGTGCACGACGCGCCGGCGGCCGCTGCCGGGCCGGACGCGGGGGGCAAGGTCGTGATGGCGCCTGCGCCTCCCTCCCCGGACGCGGAGCGCTGAGCCATGACGCGCGCTCTCCTCCTCCTCTCGTCTCTCGCCGCTCTGCTCGCCCTGGCTTCGGGCTGCACGTACAGCGTCCACGAGGTCACGGCCGCCGGCTTCGCCCCGGCCGACGCCGCCCCCGCGCCCCGCAAGGGCGAGTGGATCCACGCGCGCGGCGAGCAGAGCGTGGTCCTCGGCATCACCGACAACACGGACTACGTCGACCGGGCCTACGCCGAGCTCGTCTCGCAGTGCCCCGGCGACATCGTGGGCCTGAGCACCCGCACGAGCACCAGCCTCGGCTTCCTGTCGTACACGAACGTGGTCGAGATGCGCGCCATGTGCCTGCGCTAGCAAGGCGAAGCTGACCCCCCTCCAACTCCCGGCTGAGGTGGGCTGCCGCACCGCGGCGAGGGGTGCAACGCGCCCTGGCGGGGTGTACCTTCGCCGGTGTCCAAGGGGGCCGCGAGCATCAAGGGGCGAGGCGCAACGTAGTCCCCGTTAGCGGCTCGAGCGGCGTTCAACCGTACTGGAACGGCGCACTCACCGAGTAGTGCCGGTCGCGACGATGCGTGCACTACGCAACCATGAGCGGGAGGTTGGAACCATGAAGAACGACAGCGATGATCGCGGCGCAGGATTCAGACTGATGCGCAGGGCACGCGGGCATCTGGAGCGCAGTCGTCAAATGAAACGGCCAAGTCGCAGTTGCGGTCTGCCTAGTCGCCCTCATAGGTTGTGACGGTGGCGGGAGTAGGTCCGGCGCGACAAGCGACGCCAGACCGTCAGTAGACGCAGGTGCCCAGGATACCGCGTTCAGTCATGATGCCGCGCCCAACGCAGACGGGGCTGAAGAAGCTGGATGCTGGGCACACACACATGCGCCGGCATGATCGTCGTGCCCCCAAACGCGACCGTGCCCTGGGGAGACGGGTGTAACCAGTGCTACTGCCCCGCACCATTCACGGGCGAGGCGCATTGTCAGACCTTGCCGTGCAACGGGACGTGCCAGGACCCGTGCAAGGTACAATTCTGCGCCAACCCGGACGCGGGGTAAGGCACGATGGCACCCTGCATCGCGGGATCACCAAGGCTCGACCAGGCCCGGTCTCGCCCTCGATCGCCCGATCACGAAGGCTCGATCGGGCCCGGTGTCGCCCTGGATCCCGACCGATCGCACGCTCGATCGGCCGAGGATCAAGGCTGCATCGTTCGCGATCGAGGCCTCGTGTCTCGCTGGTTCAGGCGTGGTGCGTCCG
>JAJYCT010000570.1 GCA_021778125.1 Myxococcales bacterium | reverse complement strand
CTGGCGCTCGCGCGCGTGGTGGCGGGGCTGCCGGGGGTGTACCTGGTGACGCGGCCGATGTTTCCGCCCGCGGCGACGCACGCGCTGGTGGCGCGCGCGCCGGGCGGCGGCGGCTGAGCGGGTTCCGAGCCCCGCCCGGCCCCTGGCTCGAGGGGCACGTCGAGGCCGGGCGACGGTCTCGTCGGCGCGCTCCGCGGATCAGGCGCGAAGACGCGCGAGCGCCTGCTTGACCGCGTCGGCCTCGACGACGGCGCCCGACGCCTTGAGGTGCTTCATCGCGACGCCCATGGCCTGCCCGTCACTCTTCGCGGCGCGCACCGCGTCGGCCACCGGACCGAGCGCGGCGACGACGTCCTCGACGGACATCGCCCGGGGCAGCAGCGTCGAGAGCAGCTCGATCTCGCGCCGCAGGACGGTCGCGCGCGCGTCGTCGCCCGAAGAGAGCGAGAGGGTCTCCTCGTTCGACTTGACCAGCTTGCGCACGATGGCGCGCTGCTCGTCCTCGCCGAGCGCGCGGTTGCCGCGGGCTTCGGCCGTCTGGATCTCGCCGAGCGCCAGCCCGAGGACGTTCCTCACGACCGCGTCCTTCTCGCGCAGCGCTCGAGCCATCCGGGCCTTGATCTCGTCGATGAGCATGAGGTGTCCTATAGCCTGCTCACGCGCACGTCGCGAAGCGTGGCGCTGACGGACGCCGGGCAAGGCTTGCTCGAGAACGCCGGCCCGGCCGTATGGACGTCCGATGGAGAAAGACACGGCGACTCCAGGACGGGGATGGACAGCCGACCCGAGCGCATCCGTCAGGTCGCCGACGCCTCGCTGAAGCGTCTCCGGACCGACCGGATCGATCTCTTCTACCAGCACCGCGTCGACCCGAACGTGCCCATGGAGGACGTGGCCGGCACCGTCCGCGATCTGATCCGTGAGGGGAAGGTCAAACACTTTGGCCTCTCGGAGGCGGGCGTGCAGTCGATCCGGCGCGCGCACGCAGTGCAGCCCGTGGCAGCCCTCGCGAGCGCCGAGGCGGTCGACGAGCGCCCGGTTGGCCTCGCGCTGCCGAGGTCGGGCTGACCGCGCAGGACCTCCGGCAGATCGGCGAGGCGCTCGCGCAGATCCAGGTCGTCGGCGACCGCTACCCCGCGCACCTCGCGGCTCGCGCGGGCAAGTGAGGAGCCGCTCCCTTGCGCTGAACAGCCTGTCCGACCGGATCGTGAAGCGGGCGACGACGCCGGGACTGCACGTTCGCCGGAGTTTCGGCGTGAGCGAGGGCTGACGGCTCGACCACGGCGCCGCGCACGCGCGCGTCCCCGGCCCTCGCCGAACAGCCCTTCGCGGACGGCCGGGGCGCCGGCTGCGCCGGGGCCTCCGCCCTCTGGGCCAGGAAGCCCGCTCAGACGTTGAACCGGAAGTGCATGACGTCGCCGTCGCGCACCACGTACTCCTTGCCCTCGATCGCCAGCTTGCCGGCCTCGCGGCAGCGAGCCTCGCCGCCGAGCTTCACGAAGTCCTCCCACCAGATGACCTCGGCCTTGATGAAGCCCTTCTCGAAGTCGGTGTGGATGACGCCCGCAGCCTGTGGCGCCCGCCAGCCGCGCTTGATCGTCCAGGCGCGGACCTCCGGCTTGCCGGCGGTGAAGTACGTGATGAGCCCGAGCAGGTCGAAGCCCGTGCGCACGACCTTGTGCAGGCCCGGCTCGGTCAGCCCCGCGCTCGCCAGGAACTCCGGCCGGTCGGCGGGATCGAGCTCGGCGATCTGCGCCTCGAGCGCCGCGCAGATCGGCACGACGGGGGCGCCCTCGGCGGCGGCGAACTTCAGGAGCCTCTGGTAATGCGCGATGGCCTCGAGCTTGCCGATCGAGCCCTCGTCGACGTTGGCGATGTAGAACGTCGGCTTCGCGGTCAAGAGGTGCATCTCGCCCAGGACGACCTGCGCGTCGGGCGCGTCGGGCGCCTTCCACGTGCGCGCCGGCTTGCCGGCGTCGAGGTGCGCGGCGAGCGGCTCGCAGACCTCGACCGCCATCCGCTCGATCGGGCTGCCCGACTTGACCATCTTGCGCGCCTTGTCGAGGCGCTTCTGGACGGTGTCGAGGTCCTTGAGGCACAGCTCCGTGGTCACCGTCTCGATGTCGGCCACCGGATCGACGCGGTTCTCCACGTGGACGATGTTGCCGTCCTCGAAGCAGCGCGCCACCTGCACGACCGCGTCGACCTCGCGGATGTGCGCGAGGAACTGGTTGCCCAGGCCCTCGCCCTTGTGCGCGCCGCGCACCAGGCCCGCGATGTCCACGAAGTCGATCGTCGCGGGCAGGATGCGGTCGGCGTGCACGACGCCGTCGAGCGCGGCGAGGCGCGGATCGGGCACCGGCACGACGCCGACGTTCGGCTCGATCGTGCAAAACGGGTAGTTGGCCGCCTCGGCCTTGGCCGTGGACAGCGCGTTGAAGAGCGTGGACTTGCCGACGTTGGGCAGGCCGACGATACCGATAGACAGACCCATGAGCGGGGGGCGGGAGTAGCACGACCCGGCGCTCGGAGCCCGTGCGGATTTGCAGGGAAGCGCCTAGAACTCGTTGCCCGTGAAGCGCTTCGCGTGGCTCCTGCTCTTCGTCGCGGCCGGCGGGCTCGCCGCCTGGCTGGCGCTGCCCGGCCGGCGCGTGGACGCCGCGCCGCCGGCGGCGGCCACGATGGACGGCCACCCCGTCCCCACGTCCGGCGAGGAGGC
>JAJYCT010000569.1 GCA_021778125.1 Myxococcales bacterium | reverse complement strand
CGTCGCGCCCGAGGCGCGCCGCCGGGGCACCGCGCGCGAGCTCCTCGCGTTCCTCGAGCAGACCGCGCGCGCCGCGGGGTTCCGCCGCAGCGTCCTCGACACGCTCGACTCGCACGTCGACGCGACGCGCCTCTACGACACGACCGGCTACGCGCGCGTCCCGGCGTACAACGAGAACCCGTACGCCAGCGTGTGGTTCGCGAAGGATCTCTGACGCCTCGCCGGGGTGCGGCCGGCGCGCGTCGCGTGACGTGAGCCCCTGAGCGCGCGTCTCGCACCTGATCCTCCAAATCCGAGGGGCCTGGCGCAATGCGTTGCGCGCCGGACCCGATCCCACCGCACACTAGGGCCTGGCCGGCGTGCCCCCTGCAAGGCCGCCTGGAGCGGGGGACGTCGTGTCCGAGGTGCCTTGGAGCTGACCGTTCCCGATCGATTCGAGCTGCTCCGGCCGCTGGGCGAAGGCGGCATGGGGGTGGTCTTCGAGGCGTTCGACCGGGAGCGCAACGCGCGCGTGGCCCTGAAGACGCTCAAGAGCCTCGCGTCCCGCAAGGCGGGCGCGCAGGCGCTGCTGCGCTTCAAGCGCGAGTTTCGCGCGCTGCAGGACCTGCACCACCGGAACCTCGTCACGCTCGGGGAGCTCATCGGCGAGGGCCAGCACTGGTTTTTCACGATGGAGCTCGTCGACGGGCTCGAGTACCTGCAGTACGTGCGGCCGCGCGCGCCGATGGAGGCGGGCGGCGTGCTGCTGGTGGAGGAGGGGGGAGGGCACCGGCCGAGCTCCTCGGTGGACGACGCCCCCGTGCACTTCCGGCGCATGCCGTCGGGCCGGGTACCGGTCGCGAGCGCGGCGCTCGACGAGGGCCGCCTGCGCGCGACGCTGCCGCAGCTCGTCAGCGGCCTGCAGGCGCTGCACGCCGCCGGCAAGGTGCACCGCGACATCAAGCCGTCCAACGTCCGCGTCACGCCGACCGGGCGCGTCGTCCTGCTCGACTTCGGGCTCGTGGCCGACGTGGCCGAGCGCTCGTCGATCGACGGAGAGATCACCGGGACGCCGGCGTACATGGCGCCCGAGCAGATCTCGTCGCGGACCGTGGGCCCCGAGGCCGACTGGTACGCCTTGGGCGTGGTCCTCTACGAGGCGCTGACGGGCGAGCTGCCGTTCGACGGCGCGCCGCTCGAGGTCCTGATGGCCAAGCAGCGCAGGGCGCCCGTCGCGCCGCGCAAGGTCGCCCCGGCCGTCCCGCCCGATCTCGACGCGCTGTGCATGAAGCTCCTGCGCACGGACCCGGCGGCGCGGCCCACGGGCGATGAGATCCTCGGGGCGTTCGACCGCCCGAGCGCGCCCATCTCCATCGCGGCCCGGCCGCCCGACGTCACGCGGCACTCGCGCGCGGGCGTGTTCGTGGGCCGCGCGCGCGAGCTCGAGGCGCTCGAGGCGGCGCTGCAGGAGGCGCGAGCCCGGTCGGCCGTCGTCGCCCTCGTCGACGGCGAGTCCGGCGTGGGCAAGACCTGCCTCGTGCGCCAGTTCTGCGAGCGCACCGCGGCGAGCCACCCCGACGCGGTCGTGCTCTCCGGCCGGTGCTACGAGCGCGAGCAGGTCCCGTACAAGGGGCTCGACGGCGTCATCGACGAGCTCGCGCGCCACATGGCCGGGCTGACCGAGGAGCAGGCCGGCGAGCTGCTCCCCCGCCGCGCCGGGCCGCTCGTGCAGGTCTTCCCCGTGCTGCGTCGGTCCCCCGTGTTCGCCTTCGCCGTCACCGAGGACTCGCGCGACCCGCACGAGCTGCGGCGGCGGGCGTTCGAGGGGCTGCGCGAGGTGTTCACGCGCATCGCCAGGCGGGTCCCGCTCGTGCTGGCGATCGACGATCTCCAGTGGGCGGACGCCGACAGCCTGCTGCTGCTCACCGACCTGCTGCGCCCGCCGGACGCGCCGCCGCTGCTGCTGGTGGCCACCGTCCGCGAGGCCTCGCCGGTCGACGGCACGCTCGCCGTCGCGCCCTTCGGAGTCACCGACGTCGAGGCGCGCCTGCCGTGTCCCGTGCAGCGCATCTCGCTGGGCCGCCTGTCGGACGCGGACGCACGGGAGCTGGCGACGTCGGTGCTCGAGCTCGTGGCGCCGCACCGCGCGAAGGACGCCGGCACCATCGCGCGCGAGGCGCAGGGCCACCCGCTCTTCATCGACGAGCTGGCGCGGCACGCGGCGCTGGTCGAGGACCGACAGATCCCCGGCGACGATCCCGAGGACACCGCGCTGGTCATCCGGCCCACGTTCGATCTCGAGGAGGCGCTCGGCGCCCGCATCGCGCGCCTCGACGAGAGCGCGCGCAAGACGCTCGACCTGGTCGCCGTGGCGGGGCGACCGCTGACGCAGGAGACCGTGGCGCACGCGGGCGGTATGGAGATGGCGTCGTTCGGGCGGGCCGTCGCGGCGCTGCGCGTCGCGCACCTGGTCAACACGAGCGGCGTCCGGGCCTCCGACCGGATCGAGCCGTACCACGAGCGCGTCCGCGCGGCGGTCGTGGCGCGCATCACCAAGCCGCAGCGCGCGGCCTACCACCGGCGCCTCGCGCTCGCGCTCGAGGCCGCGCGGTGGCCGGACGGCGAGGCGCTGTCGATCCACTGGGCCCGCGCGGGCGACCGGGCGCCCGAAGGACCGCGGCCCAGCCGACCGGGTGCGGCACGAGCGCGCCCCAGAGGCGCATCCGGCCCGCGACGCCGCCGTTCCAGAGCAGG
>JAJYCT010000568.1 GCA_021778125.1 Myxococcales bacterium | reverse complement strand
GTAGAGCGCGGCCATCGAGAACGCCTGCGCGACCCCGAAGAGCGCGCGGGCGGCGAGCGCTCCGCGCGGCGCTCGAAAGCGGCCGATCCACACCACCCCCTGCGACGCTGCCGCCACGACAGCGAAGCGAAGCGCGACCGTGAGGAGAGGCGGAACGGTGGCCTGACCCACCTTGATGACGAGAAACTGCGTCCCCCAGACGAGAGCGAGGGCCGCGAGGGCGACCTGGGCCAGCGATCGCTTCCGGGAGTCCGTCATCGAGGGTGGAGGCCGCTAGGGCATGCCACCTCCCATCGTGGACCCGCACTGATTCATACACGACATCGCCGCGTCCATCTGCTGCAGGCCCCGCTCGACCGTCTGCATCGCATCCCGCATCATCGCCGTCCCGAACGCGTGGTCGTCGGCTCCCGAGCTGCCCAGCTTCGTGAGCGCCTCGTCCATCCGGCCCGCGCCCGTGTCCATCAGCGATATCGTCTGCGCTCCCATCGCGGCGCAGGAGCCGTCCATCATCGATCCAGGCATCATGCCGAGCCCCGAGTGGATCGCGCCGGCGCCGCTCTCGATCCGGTGGACGCCGTCGCTCATCGCCGCCATCCCCGCCGGGGTGCTGACCGCCAGGTACTGCGCGAGGCCAGCGCGTGTTCGCGAGACGCCATCCTTCACGGTCGAGTAGCCGCTCTCCGCGCGCGCGTGGCCTTCGCTCGTGCCCATGCCTCCGCATGCGCCGAGGAGTGACGTGCCCAGCGTCAAAGCACCCCACGTCACCAGGATGGAAAGTGCGCTCTTCGCCATGCCTGGAAGCGTTGCAAGGAGCCGGCCTGAGCGCGAATGGCCGGAGAGCCGGCTTTGCGTGGACACCTCGGTCGGAGCTGGCGCAGGGGTTGCGTCTGACTGCAAGCTTGCGGTGACCCGCGCGGTTACTCGAGCGCGCGGATCGAGGTGGCCCGACAGCGCTGCCTGCCGGTGCGTCGCTCGCGGCAACGGCAGAAAGTGCGCGTAAACGGCCGCTCTGTCGGGCGCGCCCGTGACGGTCACGCTCCCGGCGGGCGACGCCAGGACGTACGAGTTCCAGTGCGGCATGGGGATGTTCAAGGGCAGCGTCGTGGCGCAATGAGACCTCGTCGCGCCGTCGGCCGCTCTCGTCGCAGTCTTTCTCGGCTCGTGCGTGGCCCTCACGGCGCCCGCGGCGAACGCCGAGTCCACCACGACCGCGCTCCCCGCGGACCCCGTGCTCGCCCGGCTCATCGAGGAGAGCCTGGCCGCGCGCCCGGAGCTCGCCAGGGCAGAGGCCGTGGTGCACGCCCAGCAGGAGCGGATCCCCCAGGAAGGCGCCCTGCCGGACCCCATGCTGCAGGTCGGCGTCCAGAACGACGGCTTCACCAGCATCGAGATCGGTCGAATGGAGACCAGCTGGGTATCCCTCATGGCGTCGCAGACCTTCCCGTGGCCCGGCAAGCGCGGGCTGCGCAGGGAGGTCGCGACGCTCGGCTCGGCCCAGGCCACGACGCAGGTCAGCCGGGCACGCCTCTCCGCGGAGGCCGACGTCCGGCGCGCCTACCTCGATCTGCTCCTCGCGCGCGATCGCCTCGAGCTCCTCGGGCGGCTCGAGGCCATCTGGAAGCAGTCGGCCGACGTCACGCGCATCCTGTACGACGCGGGCAAGGCCCCGCAGTCGGACCTGCTTCGCTCGGAGCTCGAGCTCGCGCGCAACAAGCAGCGACGTTTCGCGCTCGAGGCGGAGGAGAGGAGTCGTATCCAGACCCTGAACCGGCTGCGCAACCGCCCGCTGGACGAGCCCATCGCGACGTCGGCGCACATCCGAGATCTGGTAGCCCCGTCCGCGCTCGGGGGTCGCTTCTCCCCGGAGCAGGCCCTCGCGCGCAGCCCCGAGCTCGCAGCGTCGCGCCTCGAGACGTCCCGAGCTTCGAAATACGTGGAGCTCGCCCAGCGCAGCTACTACCCGGACCTCACGGTAGGGGCCGGGATCATGGGCCGCGGGTCCCTTCCGCCGATGTGGCTGGTGACCGTCGGGGGCCCCGTGCCCGTGTTCTCCGGTGACAGGCAGAGCCGCGCGGTGGCGGAGAACCGCGCGTGGGATGGCGCCGCCCGGAGCGACGTCACCACGCTCGAGCAGATCGTGCGTCTCCGCAGCGAAGAGCGGCGGACCGCGTTTGCGGCGCTGCTCCAGACGATCGAGGTCTACGACCACGGACTGCTCGTTCAATCCGAGGCGACGGCGAGCAGCCCGCTGACGCAGTACGAGGTCGGGAAGGTGACGTTCGCCTCCGTCCAGGAGGCCAACATCGGCCTGATCGCCGATAGCGACGGCTACCTGGCGGCGATCGCGGCGGCGCATCGCCTCCTGATCGCCGAGGCCGAGGTGAGCCTTTCGCCCACGGCAATGCCGTCCGGCAGCCTCGGCGGCCAGGGCGCGATGCCGGGCGCGGGCGCGCCGTCGATGGACGCCACGAGCGCAGGCGCAGCAGTGGACTCGCGAGGAGCAGCCCCGACCGGCGGCTCTTCGTCTGGCATGTGAGCAGGCCCATGATCCAAGAAGACAAGACCCCGTCCGTGCCGGAGCCGTCGACGGTCGTGGCCCCTCCGAGGCGAGCGTCCGGCGCCGCGGCGCTGATCATCGTGGCGCTGGTGAGCGCCGCCCTCGCGTCCGGCGCCACGATGGTGCTCTGTGACCCATCAGCTACACCGGGATGACTCGCGCGAGCGCGCCCCG
>JAJYCT010000567.1 GCA_021778125.1 Myxococcales bacterium | reverse complement strand
TGCCAACGCGACCGGGATCGCCGTAATCACTCAACTGCAGCCTATCACCGTTATCTTCCCGATTCCAGTGGATAATCTTCCGCAGATTCACGAACCCCTCCACCCGAGCAAGACACGCGAGGCAAGCGCCCTTGCCGTTGCGCAAAAGGTCGCGCTGCGCCTCGACCAATCGATCGAGCATATTGAAAAAGTATTGAGTAACTAACGACATGAAAGGGCAATCCCATGACTATACGCCCCGACCCGCGCGACGCCCGCGTCGTACGCCCCGTCGGCCACGTTCGGGACGTGGCTCGCGGCGAGGGCTGCCGCCGCCAGCGCGCACCCCCAGGCCGTCCACGCGCCTCTCACGCGGACGGACGTTACCGAAGGCGGGCGCGGTCGGCTACATTGCGTCTCCCCCACCGAGGTCCCCGGCCGCGGGCGGCCGACAGCCGAAGGCATACGCGAATGGCCAGGTTCATCGACGAGCTGAAACGCACCCACTACTGCAACGCCCTGCGCGCGGCCGATGAGCGCCGGGAGGTCGTCCTCTTCGGCTGGGTGGCGAGCTACCGCGACCACGGCGGCTGCGTCTTCGTCGACCTGCGGGACCGCGAGGGCATCACCCAGATCGTGTTCGACCCGGACCTCTCCGGCCACGGAGAGGCGCCCAGGCAGGCGCACGAGATCGCCCGCGCCCTGCGCAGCGAGTGGGTCATCGGCGTGCGCGGCGTCGTCGTCAGCCGCGGCGCCAACACGAACCCCCGCCTGCCGACGGGCGAGATCGAGGTGCACGCCGTCGAGGTCACCGTCTTCAACAAGAGCGAGACGCCGCCGTTCGAGATCGCCGACGACCTCGACACGGGCGAGGAGAAGCGCCTGCAGTACCGCTACCTCGATCTGCGGCGCGCGCCCTTCCAGCGCACGCTGCGCGTCCGCCACCGCATCAACCAGGTCGTGCGGCGCTACTTCGACGAGCAGGGCTTCCTCGAGCTCGAGACGCCCATCCTGGTGAAGTACACGCCCGGCGGCGCGCGCAACTTCCTGGTCCCCGCGCGCACCGCGGCCGGCAAGTTCTACGCGCTCGCCGAGAGCCCGCAGCTCTTCAAGCAGCTCTACATGGTGGCCGGGTTCGACCGGTACTTCCAGATCGTCAAGTGCTTCCGCGACGAGGCGCTGCGCCTCGACCGGCAGCCCGAGTTCACGCAGATCGACGTCGAGATGAGCTTCGTCAACCAGGACGACGTCTTCGGCGTCATGGAAGGCATGATCGTCAAGGTGTGGAAGGAGGTCCTCGGCGTCGACCTCACGACGCTCTACCCGGACGGCCGCTTCCCGCGCATGCCCTTCGAGGAGGCGATGGGCACGTACGGCAACGACAAGCCCGATCTGCGCTTCGGCCTGCCGCACGCCGAGCTCACCGATCTGGTCGTCGACCACGGCGGCGGCGGCGTGCCGTTCTGGAAGCCGATCGCCGAGAAGTTCGCGAGCGGCGCGTACCGGCGCGATCTGCCCGCGGAGATCGTCAAGGTGCTGCGCGTGCCCGCGGAGCTCGCGAGCCAGCTCTCGCGCACCGAGGTCGACAAGCTCGAGGACTTCGTCAAGGGCATGGGCGCCAAGGGCCTGGCGCGCGCGAAGGTCGAGGGCGGGGGCGCCTGGGTGCAGTCGCCGCTCGCCAAGACGATCACGCCGGAGCTGCGCGCCGCCATCACCGCGCGCGCCGGGGCCGGCGACGGCGATCTGCTCCTCTTCCAGTTCGGGCGCGAGGCCGTCGTGCAGACGGTGATGGCCAACCTGCGCCTGCACCTGGGCAAGCGCCTCGGGCTCATCCCCGAGAGCGGCCACGGCGGCCGGTGGAACTTCCTCTGGGTCGTGAACCCGCCGCTCTTCGAGTACGACGACGAGGCCGGGCGCTGGGTCGCCGCGCACCACGCCTTCACGCGCCCCCACGACGACTGCGTCGAGCTGCTCGACACCGATCCGGGCAAGGTCCTCTGCTGGCGCTACGACCTGGTCTTGAACGGCTTCGAGATCGGCGGCGGCAGCATCCGCCTGCACGATCCGGCCGTGCAGGCCAGGGTCTTCCGCGCGCTCGGCATCTCCGACGAGGAAGCCCACCGCAAGTTCGGCTTCCTGCTCGACGCGCTCCGGCTCGGCGCGCCGCCGCACGGCGGGATCGCCGTCGGCATGGACCGGCTGGCGATGCTGCTGTCGGGCGCCGAGAGCCTGCGCGACGTCATCCCGTTCCCCAAGACGCAGAAGGGCACCGATCTGATGACCGACGCGCCCAACGTCGTGTCGCCCGAGCAGCTCGCGGAGCTCAACATCCGCGTGGTCCAGCCGTCGTGAGGGCGCGCGACGTCGCGCGTCCGGGGGCGAAGGCCGCGCTCGCGCTGCTCGCGGGCGGCGGCGTCGCGGTGGCCGTGGCGTGCGCGGACATCAACAACCACCTGCTCGTCGGCCAGGAGTACACCTCCGGCGGGGCGTGCCTGTCGGCGCCCTTCGGCGTCGAGGATCTCTCCGGCCCCGATCCGGGCCCGTGCGCGCCCGAGTGCCTGACCACGTCCGACGAGGGGGGCCCGGTCGTGTTCGTGACGACGACCTGCCCGCCGTACCCGCCCTACTACCGCGCGGAGCTCGCCGACGCCGCGCGCGACGGGGCCGATCCGTGCGCGGCCGCCCTCGCCGCGTACGCCGACGGGGCGATCTGCCCGGACGAGGGCGGGCTCGAGGCCGCGGTCGCCGACGCCGGGCCCGAC
>JAJYCT010000566.1 GCA_021778125.1 Myxococcales bacterium | reverse complement strand
CGCGAGCACCAGCGCGACGTGGCGGGCGGCCCGGGGCGCCCGCTTCTCGGCGGCGCGCGGCAGCTCGCCCTCGAGCCCCCGACGGCGCGCGAGGCAGGTCCCCGCCAGGGGGCACGCGTCGCAGCGGGGCGAGCGGGGCGTGCACACCGTGGCGCCGAGCTCCATGAGGGCCTGGTTCCAGTCGCCCGGCTCCCCCGGGGCGCGCGTGACCAGGTCCTCCGCCAGGCGCCAGAGACGGGCCTGGACGGGCGCGCTCTTGACGTCCTCCTCGATGCAGAAGAGGCGCGCGAAGACGCGCGCGACGTTGCCGTCGACCAGGGGGGCCCGGCGCCCGAAGGCGATGCTGGCCACGGCGCCCGCCGTGTAGGCCCCCACGCCGTCGAGCGCCCGCAGGGCGTCGAGCTCCTCGGGGATGCGACCGCCATGGTCCCGCACGACCCGCGCGGCCGCGGCGTGCAGCATCCGGGCGCGGCGGTAGTAGCCCAGGCCGCTCCAGAGAGCGAGCACGCGGTCCGCCGGAGCCTCGGCGAGGGCGTGCACGGTCGGCAGCGCCGCGAGAAAGCGCCGGTAATACGGGATCACGGTCTGCACGCGCGTCTGCTGGAGCATCGTCTCGCTCACCCAGATGGCGTACGGATCGCGCGTGTCGCGCCACGGCAGGTCGCGGCGCACACGCGCGTACCAGTCGAGCAGGGGTCGCAGGCCCGCCGGGCTCAACGGGGGCGGGGCGGGGCGGGGGGGCGGGGCGGGGCCGGGGGGCGGGGATCCAGGGGGCAGGGGTCGAGCGGGGTCGCGCACGGGCGCCAGGATAGCCGGTCGCTTGCAGCAAACCGCCCGGGATGAGGTAGATTCGAAGGACGATGCGGGACAAGCGTGCGAGCAGCTCCCCGGCGGCCCCGGTGACCGCGCGTCCACCGTTCGATCTCGCCGAGTTCGCGCGCGAGAGCGAGTCGCGCCTGCGCGTGGCGATACCGGACTCCAAGCGCCCCACGATGCCCCCGAACCCCGAGGTCCTGGCGCTCGCGGCGCGCGTCGAGCGCGCGACCGACGTCCCCGAGCTGGCCTTCGCCCGCGAGGACCTCGAGTGGTTCGAGCTGCCGCCGGAGGCCCGCACGCTCGTGCGCCTGGTCAACGGACGCGACACGGTGGAGGCGATCGCGCGAAGCCTGCACCGCGACGTCGCGGTCGTGGTGTCCAGCCTCGACGCGCTCGCGGCCGACGGCGTGCTCACCTGGCGCTGACGGCGCGGTAGTCGAGCGAGAAGGACCCCTGGTCGGTCGCCGTGGCGCCGTCGACGACGACCCAGTACGCGCCGGGCTCCAGCGTCCGCTCGAGATCGGCCCTGTGCCCGTCCGGCTCGGCGGCGCACGACAGCTCGAGGTCCGGCCCGGGGCCGTCGGCGCAGCCGCGGCGCAGCGACAGCACCGGATCGAACGACGGCGCCGCCACCGACAGATGAACCGTCGCGCGCGACGCGAGCGTGAAGCGAAAGACGCGATCGGGCCCGGTGAGCGACGCGTCGCCGCCGCCCGCGCACGCGGAGGCGAAGCGATCGCCCGCGCCCAGGGAGGTCGAGGAGAGCCGGCGCCCGCTCGCGAGCCCGGGCGCCGCCGCGCACGCGGCCGCCTGGCCCGAAAGGTCCGCCAGGGTCCACGCGAGCCTGAACCGGCCGAACGCCTCCGGCGCCGCGCCGTCCACGGCGAGGAAGTACGTGCCCGGCGCGACCACCGCGTCGATCGCCGTTCCGCACGCGATCTCGGCCCCTCGGTCGCCGCAGCGCCGGAACGCCGCGAGGACGTGCGAGGACTCCTCGCCGTCGAGGCGCACCGCGAGGCGCGAGCGGCGCGGGACGTCGAGGCGGTAGACGACGTCGGCCGCCCCCGCGCCTCCGCAGGACGACGCCACGTCGTCGCGCGCGTCGAACGTGTCGCCCGCGGCCTCGGTGGACGAAGCGAGGGGGAGCACGGCGGCGTCGCCGCAGCCTTCTCCGGGGGCGCCGCGACCCGCCAGCGGGGCCGTCTCCAGCAACAGGTCGTAGCTGCCCGCGGCGTCGCGATCGCGAGCGTCCGCGAAGACCGTGTAGGTGCCCGGCTCGAACACGCCCGCGACGACCGCGGCGCCGCCCCCGCCGCCCGGCTCGCCGCACGCGAGCTCGCTCGGCTCGTCCGCGCACGCGCGGCGGACGTGGACGACCGGCGCGACGTCGGTGGAGCGCTCGCTCACCCGCACGCGCGCGCGCGAGGCGAGCTCGAAGCGGTAGGCGGCGTCGGCGCCGGGCGCTCCCCCGCCGCAGCTGGCCTCCGCGTCGTCGGTGGCCCCGACGGTCGACCCCGACAGGACCGCGCCGGGCGTGAGGAGCGGCGCGCGCTGGCACCGGTCGTTCAGCGAGACGACGTCGGTCGTGGAGAGCGTGAGCTTGAAGCTTCCTCCCTCCTGGTTGTAGCCGTCCACGAAGACGAAGTAGCGGCCCGGCTCGAGCACGCGCTCGAGGTGCGAGCGGTTGCGCCCCCCGCCCGGAGCGTCGTCGTTGCAGTCGACCTCCGCGTCCGGATCCCCGCAGGCGTCCTTGCGGAGGTAGAGCACCGAGTCGAAGTGCGCCTCGACGTCGAGGACGGCGCGCTGCCGCTGCGGCACCTCGAGCACGTAGACCAGCTCGCGCGCGTCGCTGCGCTCGCACGAGCCGGTGTTCGCGTCCTCTCCGCGCGACGTGGAGCCCGACACCGTCCCCGGCGAGAGCGGGATCGG
>JAJYCT010000145.1 GCA_021778125.1 Myxococcales bacterium | reverse complement strand
CGCCGTCGCGCGTGCACATCGGCTGCGTGTTCGCGCTGACCGCGTGGGCACCCTTTGCGCGCCTCGCCCTCGCCCAGACGCGCGTCTTGCGCGACGCGGCGTTCGTGGAGGCCGCGGCCGCGCTCGGGCGCACGCGCCTGGGCGTGCTCGCGGTCCACATCGTGCCCAACCTGCTCGGCGTGGTCGCCGTGCAGCTCGGGTCGACGGCGGCCGCGCTCGTCGTGAGCGAGGCCGCGCTCGCGTTCGTGGGGCTCGGCCCGCGCGACGGCGTGTCCCTCGGCGGCGTCCTCGATCAGGGCGTCGCGGCGATGCTGCGGGCGCCGCACGTGCTGGTCGTGGGTGCCGCGGCCGTCGCGGCGGCGAGCGGCGCCCTTCTGCTCGCGGGCCGCGCGGCCGACCGCTGACGCGTGGCGCGTGCTAGATCGAGGGGGCGATGTTCGCCCCCTCGCCGCTGCCGCGCAACCTCGAGGCGAGCTTCCGCGACCTCGAGTCCGACAAGGTGGCGGCGCGCGCGTCGGCCGTCCGCGACGTGGTCCGCCACGCACTGCGGAGCGACGCCGCGCGCGCTCGGGCGGTGAGCGCGCTCGAGAAGCTCCTGCGCGGCGATCCAGCCGCCGGCGTGCGCGCCGAGGCGGCGGTAGCGCTCGCAGACGTCTCCGCGGCCGAGGCGCTCCCCAGCCTGCTCGTCGCCGTCGAGGACGACGACCCGCACGTGCGGCAGATGGCGCTCTCGGCGCTCGGCGAGATCGGCGACGCGCGCGCCGCGTCCCGCCTCCACCGGGCGCTGCGCGACGAGCGCCCGGAGGTCCGCTACCAGGCCGTCATCGCGTTCTCGCGCGTGGCCAAGGACGACCCGGAGGCCGTCGGCGAGGCGCTCGTCGCGGCGCTCGGCGACCGCGACGAGGCCATCCGGTACGTGGCGATGCGCGTCGCGGAAGAGCGCCTCGCGGCCGATCCGTTCGCAGCGCCCGACGCGCGCCTCACCGCGCGGGCGCGCGAGCTCGTGGCGGCCTCCGACGCGGCCCTCTCCGTCGTCGCGGCCCTCTACCTCGCGCGCCTGGGGGATCCCGCCGGCCTCGAGATCGTGCTCGACGTCGTGGCCGAGCGGCGCGAGACGCCCGAGATCGAGGACGAGCAGGCCTGCGTCGAGCTGGCCGGGGAGCTCGCGCTGCGGCAGGCCGCCGAGGCGCTCGAGCGTCGCGCCTGGGGGCGGCGGCGCGTGCTGCGCTCGATGTTCGCGTTCGGCGCCGGCGACGCCGCGAGCTGCGCGTGGCACGCCCGCACCGCCCTGGCCCGCCTCGGCCACGAGCGGGCGCGCGCCGAGATCCTCACCGACCTCGGCTCGTGGCGGCGCGAGACGCGCGAGGCCGCCGTCGTCGCGGCGGCGCGGGCGCGGCTCGCCGAGGCGCGCGCCGCGCTCGAGAAGCTGGGAGGAACGGTCGATGCCGCTCTCGTCCGGGAAGCGCTCGTCCGGCTCGCCGTCTAGCCCGCCCGGCGCGCCGGCGGGCGACGAGGCGTTCGCGGGCCTCCGCTACGACCCGCGCGCGGGGCGTGGCCACGTCGAGAGCTGGTTTCTCAAGGCCAACGATCCGCGCTCGCGGCGCGCCCTCTGGCTCAAGTGGACCCTCTGGGCGGGTGACGGCGCTCCGGAGCGCGCGGTCGCCGAGGCCTGGGCCGTGGCGTTCGGGACGGCGCACGGGCACGTAGCCACCAAGACGACCGTGCCGTTCGAGCGGGCCCGCTTCGCGCGCGCCGGCCTGGGCGCGAACGTCGACGAGAGCGAGCTCCGGCCCGACGGGGCGAGCGGGCGCGTCGACAGCGGGGGCCGCTCGATCGCGTTCGACCTCTCGGTCGCGTCGCGCGAGGCGCCGCTCCTGCTCTACCCCCGCTGGATGTACGCGTCGCGCTTCCCCTCGCAGAAGGCCGTCTCGCCGATCCCCAACGCGCGGCTCGCGGGTCGCGTCGTGGTGAACGGAGAGACCTGGGACGTCGACGGGTGGCCCGGAATGGTCGGGCACAACTGGGGGCGCCACACCGAGCAGTACGTCTGGGGGCACTGCAACGCCTGGGACGACGGAGACGACGTCGTCTTCGAGGGCGGGGCGGGCCGCACGCGCGCGCTGAGGGTCCTGCTCCCGCTTCGCACGGTGCTCACCGTCCGGCACCACGGGACGAGCTACCCGATGAACGCCCTGGCGTCGGTCGCGCACAACGTCTCGAACGTGACGCTGCGCCGCTGGCAGTTCCGCGGCGCCGGACCCCGCGTCGAGCTCGAAGGCGAGATGTGGGCCCCGACCGACGACTTCGTCGGCCTCTTCTACCCCAACCCCGACGGCGCCCTGACGCACTGCCTCAACTCGAAGATCGCCCACGCCGACGTCATGCTGCGGATCGCCGGGCGCGTGCCGCGCCGGCTGCGCTCGACGCGGGCTGCGCTCGAGATCGGCACGCGCGATCCGAGTCACGGCGTCCGGATGGTCGTCTGATGCGCCTGCTCATCGTCGCGACGGGCGCGGTGGCGACGATCGCCATCGCGCTGTGGCTCGGCGGGCTCACCGTCCTCGGCGCCATCGTTGCGCCGACCGTCTTCTCGTCGGTCCCATACCCCGCGAGCGCGGACGCGATGACGCTCGTCTTCCGCCGCTTCGACCTTCTGGCGATGGCGTGCGGTGCCGCGGCGCTCGCGTCCGAGGCCGTCCGCGTGGGGGCGCGTGTCCCCTACGCGCGCGTCGATCGGCTGCGCGCCGCGGCCACCGTCCTGGCCGCAGCCCTCGCGACCTACCAGGGCACCCGCATCTCCCCGGCCATCGCCGCGCTTCATGCCTCCGGCGTCGTCCGTGGCGTTGGAGCGGGCGGGCTGGAGCTGTCGCACCTGCACGAGCTTGCCGAGGCGAGCGGCAAGGCGCAGGTCGCGCTGCTGCTCGCCGTGCTCGCCTTTCAGGTGGCCGCTCTCGCGCGAAGTCGCGGAGGCGCCGGGAGCGTGCCATAATCTCGAAGGTTTCTTCATTCTTGGGCTTCACGATGTGGCGGTCCCCGTTCCATGCTCGCCTGTTCCGGCTCCTGCCCGGCGCGATCCTCGCGACCCCGCTTGCCTCGGGTTGCACCGCCGTCTCGGCCTCGTCGAGCGCGGGAGGCTCCGACGGCGGCATGGCCTACGACGCCCACGTCGATGCCGGTGGCGGCGGCCCGTCGAGCGACGCCGCGGCCTGCGCGCCCGGTGACGTCGCGACCTTCCAGCCCACCTTCCACCCGGCCAACCAGGTGTCGGGGGCGTGCAGCGCGGCCCAGGTCGAGACGCTCTTCGCCGCGTGCTTCGGCCCGTCGCGCAGCGACGTCGCGTGCCACGACTTCCGCGCCGATCCGGCGAACGACGCGTGCACGCACTGCGTGATCACGCCGGACTCGGCGCCGTCCTACGGCCCGGTCATCGATCACCAGGCGTTCGTCACGGCCAACGTGCCCGGCTGCATCCAGCTCGCCATCGGCCTGGCCGGGGCGACGTCGGCCGGGGGGGCCGAGCTTGCCTGCGCCAAGGATGTCCAGGCGCTCGAGAGCTGCCAGCTCGTCGCGTGCGCGGCGAACTGCGATGTGCACGACGCCGCGTCCCTCGCGGCCTTCGAGGACTGCGCCCGCCAGGCCGCGGGCGGCGGGTGCGGTCCGTACGCCACGGCCGCCGTCTGCCTCGACAGTCTGGCCGACGCCAGCGCCGGCCTCGCGCAGTGCCTGCTCCCCGACTTCGGCGCCTTCTACGCGGCGGTCGTGCCGTTTTTCTGCGTGGGCGCGCCGGCCGTCGACGCCGGCGTGGCCCCGCCCCTGGGCGACGCAGGTGCGGCGACCGACTGATTGCCGCGCTGCCGGCGATCGCGTAGGAACGGACCCGTGCGCACGCTTCGCTTCCTGCTCATGGCGGTCGTCTGCTCCGGCTGCGGGCGCTGCGTCGACGACGGCGCCCCGCAGACCCAGGCGCAGCCGGGCGCGAACGAGCCCTCGCCCTCGGAGCCCGCCTTCCGGCGGCCCCTCGGCCGCCCCATCCCGCACATCCTGCGCCCCGCCATCGACGCCGACGCGGCGGTGGCGCCGAAGGCCGACGAGTGACGGCGCGCAGCGCCGTGGCCGCGACCACCTTCTGTCGGCGCCGCGTTGCTGTATAACCGGGGCCCTCGATGGACCCCGAGCTCTTGCGCGACGACGATCCGGACATCGCCCTTCTGACCGTGCTGCGCGACGACGGGAGCGCGGATCCCGCGACCGACCCGGGCATGTCCAGCGAGACGCTGCTGCGCGGCTACCGCGAGATGCGGCGCCTGCGCCTGCTCGACGCGCGCATGATCCTGCTCCAGCGGCAGGGGCGCGTCGGCTTCTACGGCGCCGCCCACGGCCAGGAGGCGGTGCCCATCGCCACCGGCCTCGCCGTGCGGCCCGACGACTGGGTCTTCCCGGCGCTGCGCGAGCAGAGCGTCATGCTCGTGCGCGGCTTCCCGCTGACGACGTTCATCGCCCAGGTCTTCGGCAATGCGGGCGACGTGCTCAAGGGCCGGCAGATGCCCAGCCACCAGTCCGGGCGCGCGGTCCATCAGGTGAGCTGGTCGTCGTGCATCGGCCCGCAGCTTCCGCACGCCGTGGGCGCCGCGTGGGCGATGCGCGCGAAGAAGACGGGCGCCGTGGCCGTGGCCTTCTCCGGCGACGGCGCGACCAGCCAGGGCGACTTCCACGCCGCGATGAACTTCGCGGGCGTCTGGCGCGCGCCCTGCGTCATCGTCTGCCAGAATAACCACTGGTCGATCAGCGTGCCCACGTCGAAGCAGACCGCGTCGCGCACGATCGCCGTCAAGGCCCGCGCCTACGGCATCCCGGGCGTGCGCGTCGACGGCAACGACCTGCTCGCGGTCTACGGCGTGCTGCGCGACGCCCTCGATCGCGCGCGCAGGGGGGCTGGGCCCACGTTCGTCGAGGCGGTCACGTACCGGATGGGCGCGCACTCCACGAGCGACGATCCGACGCGCTACCGCGCGCAGGCCGAGGTCGACGCGTGGGCGAAGAAGGACCCGCTCGATCGCCTCCGGCGCCATCTCGTGCACCTGGGGCTCATCACCGACGCGAGCGACGCCGCGCTCGACCGGGAGCTCACCGCCGAGATCGCCGCGGCGGTCGACGAGGTCGAGAAGCTGCCGGCTCCCGAGCGCGAGTCGCTCCTGGCCGACGTCTACGCGGAGCCGACCTGGAACCTGCGCGAGCAGCTCGGGGAGTTGCGGCGCGCCGGCCCCGCTCCTACGCACGGCTGAGCGAGTCGCGAGACCGACGAGAGGAACTCATGGCCAACAAGACCTACGACGCGATCGTCATCGGCGGCGGCCCCGGCGGTTACCCCTGCGCCATACGCCTCGGGCAGCTCAAACAGAAGGTCCTCTGCGTCGAGAAGGAAGAAGTGGGCGGCGTGTGCCTCAACTGGGGCTGCGTCCCCAGCAAGGCGGTCATCGCGACGAGCCACACGTACGAGAAGGTCAAGGGCGGCGCGGGCTTCGGGCTGCTGGTGGACAACCCGCGGATCGACGCCGGCAAGCTCCAGGACTGGAAGGACGGCATCGTCAAGAAGCTCACCGGGGGCGTGCGCACGCTGTTCAAGGGCAACGGCGTCGAGCTCGTCTACGGAGAGGCTCGCGTGACCGGCCCGCGGCAGGTGACGATCAAGACGCGCGAGGGCGGGACCGAGGTCGCCCTGGCGACCAAGGCGATCGTCATCGCCACCGGCTCGTCGACGATCGAGATCCCGAGCTTCAAGTTCGACGGCAAGCAGATCATCGGCGCCAAGGAGGCCGTGAGCCTGCGCGAGATCCCCAGGCGCCTCTTGGTCATCGGCGGCGGGATCATCGGCATGGAGCTCGGCGGCGCCTACCAGCGCCTCGGCAGCGAGCTCACGGTCGTCGAGGCGCTGCCCACCGTGCTCACGGGCGTCGACCCGGACGTCGCGTCGGTCGTCGAGCGCGCGTACACCAAGCACGGGGCCAAGATCCTCAAGGGGACCAAGGCCCTCGGCTACGACCGTCAGGCCGACGGCTCGATCGCCGTGCGGCTCGAGGCGGGCGGCAAGACGGAGACGGTCGTCACCGACGTCGTGCTCGTCGCCGTCGGCATGCGCCCCAACGGGGCGGGGATCGGCCTCGAGGCGCTCGGCGTGAAGGTCGAGCGCGGCTTCGTGCCGACCGACGCGATGGGGCGCACGAACGTCGCCGGGATCTACGCGATCGGCGACTGCTCGGGCCTGCCGATGCTCGCGCACAAGGCGACCAAGGAGGGCGAGGTCGTCGCCGAGGTCATCGCCGGGCACAAGGCCGCCAAGGACTGGGTCGGCATGCCCGCGGCGATCTTCACCGATCCCGAGATCGCCACGGTCGGCCTCGGCGAGCAGCAGGCCAAGGAGAAGGGCATCGAGGTCCGCGTCGGCAAGTTCCCGTTCGCCGCCCTGGGGCGCGCGATGGCCGTGAACGAGACCGACGGCTTCATCAAGGTCGTCGCCGACAAGGCGTCGCACGAGATCCTGGGCGTGCACATCGTCGGCCCGGCGGCGACGGACCTCATCAGCGAGGGCGCGCTCGCGCTCGAGATGCACGCGTTCCTCGAGGACGTCGGCCTGACCGTGCACCCGCACCCCACGCTCGGCGAGGGCCTGATGGAGGCGAGCCAGAACGCGCTCGGGCACGCCATCCACGTCATCAATCGCCCGGGCTGATCGGGGGGGTGGCCGTCACCACGGCCCCGAGCAGATGAGCCTGCCCGACGGGGAGAGCGAGATGGCGTCCATGCCCTTCTCGGCCCCCCCCGCACCCGGCCACGCGTTCGGGCAGATGCCCAGCGGGTACCCGGGTGGGTTCAGCGTGTTAGGCTGCTGGGTCAGCGGCAGGATAGGGGCCACCGCCACCGGCTCGGTCCCCGCGCACGGCGGAATGTGGCCGCGCAGCACGTCGCCTTGAGGGAAGGCGCTCCGTTCGCACGAGTCTCTGCCGTTCGCGATCACGTCGTGGACACGGGTCTCGGCGGTCGCGCCCCCGAGCCCTGGCGCGTTGGCTAGCCCCACCTGGAGGCTCGAAGCGCAACCCATGAGCAACGCCGAAGTGAGCACGAATGCATACGTCGATCCGACCATGGCCAACCGCTCCTTGGGTGCGAGGCGAGCGCCACTGGGCGCGCCGCCCGCTGGACCTTGTGTCGATATTGTAAGACCGAATCGGGGCGGGCGCCGTGAACCGCGGCCCAGGTGGGGGCAGCGAGTCGTGCCTCGTGGCGATATGTAGGTGCAGGGGGTCTCACCGGCCGCTGGCCCAGAGCCCGGTCAGCGGCGGCCCTTGAACCCCATCATCGACTGGACGACGGCCTCGCTCTGCTCGGCGATCTCGCTCTCCTCGCGGGCGCGATCCGCGCAGTCCTCGCAGAGCTTCTTCGTCTTGCCCCCGACCTTGACGGCCTTGAGCTCGTCGACTTCGTCGCCGCACCCCTTGCACGTCGGCATCGCGTTACCCCTTGGTCGGCTCGTCCTCGAAGTCCGTGGGAGGCGCGCTCGGCCGCCTGGCCTCCGGCGGGAGCTGGCGCCACGCTGCGACGAGCGCGTCGATCGCCTCGCGCGCCAGGGCGCCGAGGTCGGTCTGGTCGGCCGTCACGTGCTCCTCGTCGCGTCCTGGCTGGAGCACGATGACGTCGCCGGCGCGCCGGCTCAGCGTGAAGCGGATGCGCCCGTCTCCGAGCTGCAGCCAGATCGAGTCCCCCGCGACGTTGCCGGCCGCGGGGATGCGGTGTGCCCTCGCCAGCTCGAGCGCGTAGGCCAGCGCGCTGCGCGCCGCTCCGAACGCGATCTCGAGCTTCGCCGCGGCGTCCGGCAGGGGCCCCGCGACGGTCTCTTTGGCCAGCTCGTTCACCAGCTTGCGGTGCCAGTCGTCCATGGTCCCGCCATGGATGGTACCGGTCGCGTGTTACACTGACCAGGGGTGAGCCATGGGCATCTTCGATCGGATGGGCAAGGTCATTCAGAGCAACCTCAACGCCCTGCTGGACCGGGCCGAGGACGATCGGAAGCTCGTCGAGTGGAACCTCGACGAGATGGACGAGCAGATCAAGGCCGGCCACCAGGAGGTCGTCCAGGCGATCGCCGCCGAGAAGCAGCTCCGCAAGAAGGTCGAGGATCTTCAGGCCGACGTCGCCCGGTGGGACAAGCGCGCCGAGCTCGCGCTCAAGAGCGGCGACGAGGCGCTCGCCCGCGAGGCCCTCAAGCAGAAGAAGCGGACCCAGGGCGAGGCCGAGGCCGCTGACAAGGCGCGCGCCCTGCAGCGCGACGTCGCGCTGCGGATGAAGGACGAGCTCGACCGGATGAAGGAGAAGCTCGGCGAGCTCAAGCTGCGCAAGGGCTCCCTGGTGGCTCGCGCCCAGCAGGCGCGCGCCGGCGCGGGCGCCGAGCAGCTCGGCGGGAAGGGGGGGTCGAGCGCGTTCGACAGCTTCCGGCGCATGGAAGAGAAGATCGAGGGCCGCGAGGCCGAGGGGGCCGCGATGGCGGAGGTCGACGAGGCGCTCGGCAAGGGCGCCCGCTCCGACGATCTCGAGGCGCGCTTCCGCGACCTCGAGCGCCAGGCCGGCGGCGGCAAGGCGGACGGCGGCGGCGAGGTCGACGAGGAGTTCGCGGCCCTCAAGAAGCGCATCCGCGTCTGAGCGCCCGTGATCCGGCACATCGTCGCTGCCTTCCGGATGTCTCCCGCGGGCATGTCGTCCGGTCCGCGAGGGACGTACCTGCCCAGGGCGCGCTCGCTCTGCGCGCGCGGCGAGGCGCTCGGCGGTCGCCTGGTCGCCTGGGGCGCCGCGCTCGTGGCGATCGCGTGGGACGAGGACTCGCTGGAGGAGGCGATCCTGCTCGTCACCGGCAACCGCGACGAGCCCGCTCCGCCCGAGCAGGCGTGGGCGTGCGGGCTCGCCGAGGGGGAGATCGAGGCGCTCGCGCTCGACGGCGCCCGCATGCAGCTCGCGTGGGGCGAGGCGCTGCTCGTCGCCGCATCGCTCGCCCGGGTCGCCAAGCCGGGCGAGGTCCTCGTCGACGCCGACGTGCGCGCCCTGCGGGGCGGTCAGCTCGCGCTCCACGGTGCGCGCGCCGCGTCCGACTCGGGGCAGCGCGTGCGCGGCTGGAAGCTCGACCTCGCGCACCCCTGGCGGCGGCACGGCGAGCCCTCGCTGGACGCCGGCGCCACGCTCGAGACCGCGGCGCCGACCTTCACCCACGACGAGCTGTCGACGGCCGAGGTGCTGCAGATCGTCGAGGCCGTCGCGCCGTCGAGCGAGACGTCGAGGGGGCCGGGGTCGCGCGAGCCTGGCAGTCGGCTCGCGGAGCGCGTCCGCCTCGTGCAGCAGAGCGACGACGGGGTGGAGGCGCTCGCGCAGCTTCGCCGCCTGCGCGCCGATGCGGAGACAGGCACGGCCGCGGCCAAGTGCCAGGCCTCGCTCGCGCTGGCGATGGCCCTGGCCGTGTCGGGCCGGCCCGAGGAAGGGCTCCTCGAGGCGCTCGACGCGCTCGCGCGGGCGCGCGAGGGCAGCGACACCAAGGCGGCTGCGGCGTGCCTGGCGCTCCTCGCCAAGCTCTACTCGGGGGCCGGCCGGCCGGGCGAAGCGGCGGCGCTGCGCGAAGCGGCCGGCGTGGGCTGACGCTCACATCGGAAAGTGGCGGATCGCCGCGAGCTCGCGCCGGAGCGCCGCGCGGAACTCCGGATGTGCGACGCCGACGAGCGCGTCGGCCCGCTGGCGCAGCGACAGGCCGTGCAGGTTCACGGCGCCGTACTCGGTCACGACCCACTGCACGTGCCCGCGCGTCGTGACGACCCCGGCGCCGGGCTTGAGCGCCGACACGATGCGCGACACCTTGCCGCCGGCCGCCGTCGACGGGAGCGCGATGATCGGCTTGCCGCCCTCGGACCGCGCGGCGCCGCGCATGAAGTCCATCTGCCCGCCGATTCCCGAGTAGATGCGGTGGCCGATCGAGTCGGCGCAGACCTGGCCCGTGAGGTCGATCGCGATGGCTGCGTTGATCGCGACCACCTTGGGATTGAGCCGGATGAGGCCCGCATCGTTCGTGCGGTCGCAGGGGTGGAACTCGAGAAGGAGGTTGTCGTTCACGAAGTCGAACAGGCGCGCCGTGCCGCCGACGAAGCTCGTGACGGTCCGGCCGCGGTGGACCTCCTTGAACCGGTTGGTCACGACGCCGCCCTCGATGAGCGGGATGAGGCCGTCGGAGAACATCTCCGTGTGCACGCCGAGGTCGCGCTTGTTGCCGAGGCGAGCGAGCACGGCGTCGGGGATGCCCCCGATCCCCATCTGGAGCGTCGAGCCGTCCTCGATGAGGCCAGCGATGAGGTCGGCGATCGCGTGCTCGACGGCGCCCTGGGCGCCGCGCGGCATCTCCCACAGCGGGCGGTCTGTCACCGTGAACGCGTGGAGGCGCTCCAGCGGGACGACCGTGTTGCCGTGCGTGCGTGGCATCCGCTCGTTGATGACGGCGACCACGCGCCTCGCGGACTCCGCGGCCGCCTTCGCGGCGTCGACCGACGTCCCCAGCGTGCAGTTGCCCTGGCGGTCCGGCGGCGAGAGCGAAAGGAGCGCGACGTCGAGCGGAACGACGCCGCGCCGGAACAGATCGGGGATGTCCGACAGGAACACCGGCACGAAGTCGGCGCGCCCCTGCTCGATGGGCTCGCGCAGATCGGGTCCGGTGAACAGCGAGTTGGAGTGGAGGCCCCGCGCCGCGCCCGGCTGGACGAACGGGGCCGGGCCGTTGGTGTGCAGGTGATAGAGCTCGACGCCCGCGAGATCGGTGCGCGCCGAGAGGGCCGCGAGTAGCTCGGTCGGCGTGGCGGCGGCCCCGTGCACGAACACGCGGTCGCCGCTCTTCACGCAGGCGACCGCCTCCTCGGCGCTCACGGCGCGCGCGCGAAAGTCGTGGGCGGGCTGCACGCCGTCACCCGTCGCCGAGCGCCCGCGCCAGCGCGGGACGACCCTGACAGCGGGCCAGCCAGTCGGAGACGCGCTTCGAGTCGAGGTCGAGCCCGGCCATCATCGGACCGAGGCCGACGACGCTGGCGACCGCGACGTCGCAGAGGCTGAACGTGGAGCCGAGCAGGTACTCGCGCGACGCGAGGCGCTCGTCGAGCATCCGCACGCACGTGTTCCACGTCGCGAGGGCCCGGTCGGCGGTGTCCTTGTGCTGCTTGTCTCTTGGCAGCGACAGGCGCGGGTGCTCGCCCCCCTGCTTGATGTACTCGAACACAGTCGTCTGGACCTCGACCATCGCCCACACCGACCAGACGTAGGCCTCGGAGCGCGCGTCGGTCCCGCTCGCGGGCCACAGGCCCCTGGACACGCCGTAGCGATCGCCCAGGTGGAAGAGGATGGCCAGCGACTCGAACAGCTTCACGTCCCCGTCGACGAGCGCGGGCACCTTGCCGTTCGGGTTGATCGCCAGAAACTCCGGCTTCTTGTGGTCACCCTTGTCGAAGTGCAGGCGC
Source organism: Myxococcales bacterium (assembly GCA_021778125.1). Taxonomy (GTDB): domain Bacteria; phylum Myxococcota_A; class Polyangia; order Polyangiales; family Polyangiaceae; genus Palsa-1150. The sequence continues at coordinate 1,758 of JAJYCT010000145.1, read as the reverse complement.
ACCTTCTCGAACGGAACCCCGAGCTCGTGGAGCGCCCAGTGGCACCGCGTCGCGGAGCCCATCGGCGTGTAGTAGAGGGTAATCGACATGGGGCCGAGGGTACTCAGGCGACGAGGCGATCGCCACCGCCCTGCTTCGCCCGGTACGCGTTCTCGTCGGCGCGCCGCAGCAGGGCCGCCACGGTGTCCCGAGGCTCGGTCCCGCCCCATGGTCGGCCGCGCCCCGCCCGTCCATCCGGGCGCTCGCCGCGGTGCGTCGTTGCGGTTCGACAGCCCGCCCCTGGCGTCCTCGCGGCGCGAGGCTCAAGATGCGCGTGATCGACGGCAAGGAGGGGAACCCATGAACGACGCGGAGCTCGCGAGCCAGGTGACGGCCGTGATCCAGGGCCATCTTCACACGACGTGCCGGCCCATCGTGTCGTCGACGCGGTTCGTCGACGATCTCGGCGCCGACTCGCTCGCGGTCGTCGAGCTGACGCTCGCGCTGGAGGAGGCGTTCGAGATCGAGATCGAGGACGACCACATCGAGACCCTGCGCACCGTGCAGGACGCTGTCCGCTACGTCGCCCGGTGCGTGGCCATGCGGGACGCAAGCGGGGCCGTTCCGCGGCCCGAGCCGCACGGGGCGAACTGAGGGCGAGCGCTCGCCGGCGTTCACCTGGCCTTGCGCAGCACCTGCGACGGGACCGTCCAGTACGCGTACTGCCCGTCGAGCGCGACGTTGGCGCCCGGCTGGCTGAGCTGCGCGTCCGCGAAGTGCGTGGCGCCGCCGCTGCACCCCGTCACGGGGCAGCGGTAGACGACCTGGTCGAGGTCGTCGAGCCAGTAGATGTCGGTGCCGTCGGTGCCGAGGCCGTACGGATCGTTCGAGGAGCCGATCGTGAAGGGCGTCGTGCAGCCGCCCACCGGGCACGACACGACCGCGTTACCGCTGGTGAAGTACGCGACGCCGTTCTTGACGACGATGCTGCTGCCCTGCGCCGACACGAGCCGCGCGGGGGTCTGGCTGCACCCGGCGGCGGGGCACGACTTGGCCGCGCCGCTGGTGCCCGTCGACATCCAGTACGCGACGCCGGACGCGGAGGCGACGTGGACGACGGTCCCCTGTCCGGTCGCGAGCGCGGTGCGCGTGCTGCAGGCCGGCGGGACGCACGTGACGATGCTGCCCTGCGTGGCCCAGAAGAGGTTCGTGCCGTCGAAGGTCACGCCCTCGGACTGCGTCTGCCCGGGCGCGATGACCGTCGGGAAGTTGGCGCACCCGCCGATGGCGCACGAAACGATCGTGCCCGCCGAGAAGTCGTTCCAGTAGACGTTCGTGCCGTCGGTGCCGAGGCCGATCGCGTAGCCCGGGCCGAGCGTGACGGGGGTCGTGCAGCCCGTCTTGGGGCACTGGTAGACGGTGCCGTTCGTGCTCCCCTCGTCGCCGAAGTAGACGTTGTTCGCGTCGACGAGCACCACCGTCGCCTGGACCAGGTGGTCGACCACCACCTCGATGGGGCACGCGCTGCCGTCGCACGTCGCGGCGTCGGGCGCAGAGGTCTCCGACGAAGAGGCATCCTGGCCCGTCGACGCGTCGAGCCCCGGGGCGGAGTCGGCGCCCGCGCCCGAGTCGTGGCCCGCGGCCCCGTCGCCCGCCCGCGCATCGGAGCCAGCGCCTGCGTCCGAGCCGCCCCCGTCCGGGGCGTCGCCCGCCTCGCCGTCGGCGCCGCCGTCCAGGGGCGCAGAGCTGTCCTTGAAGCTGGAGCACGCGACGGGCATG
>JAJYCT010000144.1 GCA_021778125.1 Myxococcales bacterium | reverse complement strand
GGCCGCGTCGACGCGCGCGTCGGGCGTGACGGCGGTCCATGGCGGCAGCGCGGGCGAGGGGCTGGGCCCCGCGCCGGCGTCGACGGCGACCAGGGCCAGGGCGGCGAGCGGGAGCGCGAGGGTGCGGCGGAGCACGCGGATCAAGGTGGGCGGGACTCTAACCCGGTCGCGCGCGAGGCGCCGGCCGGTCGTCAGCGGCCGGGGCGACGGCCCTGCAGTCCCCTCGCGACCGTGCCGGGGGCGCTTCCGCGTGCGGTCGCTCGGCGAGTGGGGCCACGCGCCGGTCCGCGCGCAGCTCCGCCCGGACGGGGTCGAGGTCGTCACAGACCTCAGAACTGCAATCCCAGCCTCCCGATCGCCACCCACGGCGTCCCCATCGCCGCGCCGGTCGCGTCGGCCAGCGCGCCGCCTGGAAACAGCACGCCCCCCTGCGCCCCGGTCTGCAGCCGCAGCCCGTTGCCGATCGACGCGCGCGCCTCGAACCCCGCGTCGAGCTCGACGCCCAGATCGTGCCGTCGCGGGTCGCCGCCCGAGTAGTTGGCGTACGCCCCGCTCACCGCGAGCCGGTACGGATCCACGTAGTCGGACGTCGTCTGCGCGATGACCGCGCCGGCCTTGAGGTCGAGCCACCGCTCCGGGCGGTAGACGGCCGTCGGGTAGATGTACTGCGCGCCGAACACGCCGCCGCCCGACGGCAAGAGATCGACCCCCGGCGGCGGGCGCGAGCCGTTCGACAGGTTCGGATCCTGCGCCGCCGTCGCCGCGCGCGCGGTCTGCCAGCGCATCACCTCGTCGAACAGGAGCAGCCCCACCTTGTGGTTCGGATCGAACGTGAAGCGCTTCTCGGTGTTGTCGTACGGGTTCGCGTCGCCCGACGCGTAGCCCACCTCGACCTGGCCGACGAACGTCCCCCAGAGATCCGGCCGCTCGCCCGTGCGCGCCTGGGCCTCCTCGAGCCCCTCGTGGCCGGCGAAGACGACGCCGAGCGTGGCGGCGCCGCCGTAGGCCTGTACGCGCGTCTGATCGCCCGGCGCCTGGTAGAGCGTCCGCTCCTCGTTGGTGCTCCCGAGCTCGAGGGCCGCCTCGACGCTGCCGAAGACGTACGCGCGCTCGTCGGGCAGCGCGATGGGCCGCGCGAAGTGGCCCGCCACGTCGGCGATCGCGACGTCGAGCGTCTCGGCGTACGGGAAGTAGTCCTCCGCCGACCGGTCGTGCGACTGGTGGCGGTAGACGCCGTAGAGCCCCAGCATGTCGGGGCCCTGCTCGTAGAAGGCGGCCAGGATGCCCTGCCAGGCCCGATCGCCCTGCGCGAGCGTGGCGAAGTCGTCGCGGTAGACCAGGTTGCCCGCGAGGGCGACCACGAACGGGCTCTGCTCGCCGAGCGGCTTGGTCGCGAAGAGCACCTGCTCGGCGATGTTGCCGTTGCGGTAGTCGCCGAAGAGCGACGGGTGGTCGCCGTCGTTGGCGAGCAGGCCCATGCCCCAGTGCTCCGGCTGCTGGCCCGCCCGCACGAGGCCCACGGGCGTCAGCCAGTCGAGGTAGAGCCAGCGCGGCTGCACGTTCGAGTAGCCGTTGAGCGAGTCGCGCGGCGTCGGATCGGCGCTCGTGTCGTGCGCCGTCTGCCCGACGAGCAGGCCGGTGAGGTCGGCCTGCGCGACGAGCGTCAGCTTGTCGGTGATCTGCAGCGTCGGCGTGAGGCGCAGCCAGTGCGACAGGAAGACGTTCTGGCCGATCGAGTCGCCGAGGAGTCGCCCTCCGGTCGTGTTCAACACGGCCGTCGCCGTCGGATCGAGCAGGAAGCTGCGCTCGCCCTGGAGGCGGAACTGCTCCTCGCCGTGGATCTGGAGGGACACGAGGCCCGGCTCGGCGGGGCGGACGGGGACGCGCCCGGTGTCGAGCACGAGGCGGGAAAAGTCCGCCGGGACGTCGTCGGCGCGTGCCGCGGCGGGCAGCGCGACGAGCGCGAGAGCGAGACGGGGGAGGATGCGCCTCATCGAGTGGGCCGGCAGCCTGGAGGAGACAGTGGATCCCCGAGTCGGGTCAAGGTACTTGGGGCAGGCCATGTCCTCCCCGCCCGTCCTCGTCGGTCGCCCCCTGTCGCTCGAAGCCCTCGAGGAGGTCGCGCGGGCCTCCCGCCCCGTCGCCTTCGACGACGCGGCCAGGGCCGGGGTCCTGCGCTCGCGCGCGGCCATCGACGCCATCGCCGCGGGGGGCGACGAGGGCCCGCGCGTCTACGGTGTCAACACGGGCTTCGGGGCGCTCAGCGAGACGCGCATCTCGGTGGCCGACGTGCGCCAGCTCCAGAAGAACCTCGTGCGCTCGCACTCCACGGGCGTCGGGCCCGACCTGGGCGTGCCCGAGGTGCGTGGCATGATGCTCCTGCGCGCGCAGGTGCTGGCGCTCGGCTCGAGCGGCGTGCGGCCGGAGCTGGTCGACGTGCTCTGCGCCATGCTCGACCGGGGCGTGCACCCGCGCATCCCGGCGCAGGGCTCGGTGGGCGCGTCGGGCGATCTGGCGCCGCTCGCGCACCTGGCGCTCGCGATGATCGGCGAGGGCGAGGCGCAGCTCGGCGCCGGTCCGTTCGTGCCGTCGGCCGAGGCGATGGCGCGCGCGGGCGTGAAGCCCGTGGCGCTCGAGGCCAAGGAGGGGCTCGCGCTCATCAACGGCACCCAGTACATGGCGTCGCTCGGCACGCTGGCGGTGCTCGACGCGCTGCGCCTGTGCACCATCGCCGACGTGGCGGGGGCGATGAGCCTCGAGGCGCTCAAGGGCTCCGCGCGCCCGTTCGACGCGCGGCTCCAGGCCGCGCGGCCGCACCCGGGCCAGGCCGTCGTCGCGGGCAACCTGCGCGCGCTGCTCGCCGAGAGCGAGATCATGGAGAGCCACGCGCACTGCGGCAAGGTGCAGGACGCCTACAGCCTGCGGTGCATGCCGCAGGTGCACGGCGCGTCGCGCGACGCGCTCGCGTGGGTGCGCGGCGTGCTCGAGCGCGAGGTCAACTCGGTCACCGACAACCCGAGCGTCTTCCTCGAGCCCGACGGGACGGCCGACATCATCAGCGGCGGCAACTTCCACGGGCAGCCGCTGGCGCTCGCGCTCGACCTCGCGGCCATGGCCGTGGCGGAGCTCGCGAACATCAGCGAGCGGCGCGTCGAGCAGCTCGTCAACCCGGCGCTGTCGACGGGCCTGACGCCGTTCCTCGCGCCCGCGAGCGGGTTGCACTCGGGCCTGATGATCGCGCAGGTCGCGAGCGCGTCGCTCGTCAGCGAGAACAAGGTGCTCTGCCACCCGGCCAGCGTCGACTCGATCCCGTCGAGCGCCGGCAAGGAGGACCACGTGAGCATGGGCAGCGTCAGCGCCCGCAAGCTGCAGCAGGTGGTGGCCAACGTCCGGCAGTCGCTGGCGATCGAGATCCTCACGGCGTCGGCGGGCCTCGACCAGCGCGCGCCGCTGTCGCCGAGCCGGGGCGTGGCGGGCGCCCACGCCGCCGTGCGCGCCCACGTCGCGCCGCTGACCGAGGACCGCCCGCTCTACAAGGACATCGCGGCGATCGCCGGCCTGCTCACGGATGGGTCGATCGTGCGGGCCGCCGAGGCCCGCGTCGGCGCCCTGCGCTGACGGCCAGGCCCGTCGACGGGCCACGGGCGCGCCGGTGACCGTCACGCTTCCTGGGCGCCCTCGAGGCGCGCCGTCTGCAGGACGTAGGCGACCGTCTCCATCGGCAGCACGCCGACGAGCTGGCCCTCGTGCACGACGGGGAGGCTCTGCATCCCGCTCGCCAGCAGCCGGTCCATCGCGAGGTCGAGCCCGTCGTCGGCGTCGAGCGCGGGCACGTCGCGCCGCATGCTCGAGGCCACGTCGCCGCCCTGGTCGCCCTCCCGCGCCGCGCGGAGCACGTCCTCGCGCGCCAGCACGCCGACGAGGCGGCCTCCGTCGACGACGGGCAGGTCGCCCTGGAAGCCCGTCAGCATCGAGTGCGCGACCTCGGCCAGGTGGGCGTCCGGGGCGACGGCGGCGAAGCGCGTGACCATGGCCCGCCACACGGGCACGCCCGAGAGCGAGGCGTGGACCCGCGCCAGGCGCGCCTCGGCCCGCGCGCCGACCCACACGAACAGCGCGATGAAGACGAGGAACGTGTTGGAGAACAGGCCCACGATCCCGAAGACGACCGCGAGGACCTGGCCGACGCGCGCGGCGATGTCGGTCGCGCGCACGTAGCTCACGCGCATCGCCAGGAGCGACCGCAGGACGCGCCCGCCGTCCATGGGGAAGGCGGGCAGGAGGTTGAAGAGCGCGATGCCGACGTTGAACCAGAGCAGGCGGCCGAGCAGCGGGCCGCCGACCAGGGCGACGCTCGTGGCCTCCTCGACCGCGCCCTTGGCGAGCAGCACGAGCAGCAGCACGAGGGCGAGCACCACGTTGACCGCGGGGCCCGCGAGGGCGACGAGCAGCTCCTGCCACGGCTTGGACGGCATGCGCTCGAGGCGCGCGACGCCGCCGATGGGCAGCAGGGTGATGTCGCGAGTCCTGACACCGAACCGCCGTGCCGTCAGGGCGTGGCCGAGCTCGTGCAGGACGACGATCGCGAACACCGCGAGGATGAACGCGACGCCGATCGCGGCCGCGGCCAGCCCCTGGTGCGCCATGAGGTGGTTCATGGCCACCCAGACCAGGAGCAGCGGGAAGGTCGCGTGGACGCGCACCTCGATGCCGAAGAGGCGCCCGATGCCCCACGACCAGCGGTCGTGCGTGCCCGAGCTCGGCCGGGAGGGGCGGTGGGCCACACCAGGCAGTCTCAGCGACGAGGTCGAAGCCATGGCGAACGCTCCTTCCACCGTGGGGAATGCAAGGGTCGAGCCAGCTCGGCCCGTCCGGGACGCTCAGCTCACTCCGGGCGCCTCGTGCCCCGTGCTCGCCACGTACTCGGTGTACCCACCGCCGTACCTGTGCACGCCGTCGGGGGTGAGCTCGAGCACGCGGTTGGACAGCGCTGCGAGGAAGCTGCGGTCGTGCGAGACGAAGAGCATCGTGCCCTCGAACCCGGCGAGCGCCTTGACGAGCATCTCCTTGGTCGCCATGTCGAGGTGGTTGGTGGGCTCGTCGAGGACCAGGAAGTTCGGCGGGTCGTAGAGCATCGTCGCGAGCACCAGGCGCGCCTTCTCGCCGCCCGAAAGGATGCGGCAGCTCTTGTCGACGTCGTCGCCCGAGAAGCCGAACGCGCCCGCGAGCGAGCGCATCGAGCCGACCGTCGCCAGCGGGAAGGCCGCCTGCAGCGTCTCGAGCACGCTCCGCTCCGCGTCGAGCAGCTCCATCGCGTGCTGCGCGAAGTACCCGAGCTTGACGCTCGCGCCGAGCGAGACCTTGCCGTCGTCGGCGCTGGACTCGCCCGCGACGAGCTTGAGGAGCGTCGACTTGCCGGCGCCGTTGACGCCCATCACGCACCAGCGCTCGCGCCTTCGCACGAGCAGATCGAGCCCGTCGTAGATCGTCCGCGCCCCATAGCGCTTGACGACGCCCACGAGCTTGGCGACGTCCTCGCCCGAGCGCGGCGGCGCGCGGAACTCGAACTCGACGACCTTGCGGCGCCGCGGCGGCTCGACGCGCTCGATCTTCTCGAGCTTCTTCACGCGCGACTGCACCTGCGCGGCGTGGCTGGCGCGCGCCTTGAACCGCGCGATGAACGCCTCCTCCTTGGCCAGCATCGCCTGCTGCCGCGCGAACTGCGCCTCCTGCTGCGCGGCGGCGATCTCGCGCTGGCGCTCGTAGAAGTCGAAGTTGCCGCTGTACGTGGTGAGCTCGCCGCCGTCGATCTCGACGATCTTGGTGGCCAGGCGGTTCAGAAACTCGCGGTCGTGCGACGTGATGACGAGCGCGCCTTCGAAGTCGCGCAGGAAGCGCTCGAGCCAGATGATCGACTCGATGTCGAGGTGGTTGGTGGGCTCGTCGAGCAGCAGCGCGTCCGGGTTCATGAGCAGGATGCGCGCGAGGGCCACGCGCATCTTCCAGCCGCCCGAGAGCTTGCCCACGTCGTCGTCGACCACCTCGGGGCGGAAGCCCAGGCCGGCGAGGATCTCGCGCGCGCGCGACTCGAGCGCGTAGCCTCCGAGCTCGTCGAAGCGCGCCTGCACGTGGCCGAAGCGATCGACCAGCTTCTCCAGCTCGTCCGCGCGGCCGGGATCGGCCATCGCGTGCTCGAGCGCGTGCAGCTCGTGCGCGACCTCGGACACCTCGCCGGCGCCGGCCATGGTCTCCTCGACCACGGCGCGCCCCTTCATCTCGCCGACGTCCTGGCTGAAGTAGCCGACGCTGATGCCCTTCTCGACGGCCACCTGGCCGGCGTCGGGGTGCTCGTCGCCGACGATCATGCGAAAGACGGTGGACTTGCCCGAGCCGTTGGGGCCGACCAGGCCCACCTTCTCCCCCCGGAAGACGCTCATCGACGCCTCGAGGAAGAGGATCTGCTGGCCGTGCTGCTTGGAGATGGAGTCGAGGCGGATCACGAGGGAGCGCGGGACTTAGCGCGCGACGGGCGCCGTTGCCACGACGACGTACTGCTCGGGCAGGCCGGCGTCGACGACGGCGGCGTCCAGGCCGCCGGCCTGCAGCTCGCGGATGACCTCCTCGGGCGCGAGGCGGTGCGCGGGGGGCGGCCCGCGGTGGGCGTCCAGGCGGAAGTCGACGATCACGAGCTTGCCGAAGGGGCGCAGCGCCGTGCGCAGGCGGGCCGCGTACGCCGCGCGGCCCGAGACGTGGTGCCACGTGTCGACGATGAGGACGCGGTCGACGGAGGCCGGCTCGAGCGAGGGGTCGTCGGGCGTGACCTGCCGGGCGACCACGTTGGCGAGCTTCTCCCGGGCGGCGCGCTCGGTCAGATGGCGGACCATGTCGGGCTCGACGTCGAGCGCGAGCACGTGGCCGCCGTCGCCCACGGCGCGCGACAGGTGCGGCTCGAAGTAGCCCGTGCCGGCCCCCACGTCGGCGACGGTCATCCCGGGCTGGAGCTGCATCGCCGCGATCACGCGGTCGGGCTGCTGCCAGGCGTCGCGCGACGGATCGTCGAACTCCTTCGACCACCGCTCGGCGTGTTCGAAGCGGTGCTGGTAGGCGGGCGGCTCGGCGGGAGCGCAGGCGGGCAGCACGAGGGCAAGGAGCGCGGCGAGGAAGAACGGGCGGTGGTTCATCGGGGCCGCAGCATAGCGTCGAGCCGACGTCGCGCAGCGCGCCGCCTGAGGTAGGCTGCCGCGCGTGAGTCGCCGCAGGCCCGATCGCGCCTTCGCCGCGGCCGTGCTGGCGGCGTACCTGCCCGTCGCCCTCTTCGCCATCTCGCACCACGAGATGTGGCGCGACGAGCTGCACTGCTGGCTCGTAGCGCGAGACAGCGCCACGCTTCTGGACGTCGTGGGAGCCCGCGTCTACGACGGTCAGCCGCCGCTCTGGTACTGGCTGCTGTGGCTCGTGCAGCGCGTCTCGAGCGCGCCGCTCGCGATGCAGATCGTCCACGTCGCGCTCGCGGCGGCGGTCGTGTGGGTGTTCGCGAGCCGCGCGCCGTTCGGCCGCCCCGTGCGCGCGCTGTTCCCGTTCGGGTACTTCCTCGCGTACGAGTACGTCGCGCTCAGCCGCTGCTACGGGCTCGCGCTGCTTTTGGTGCTGCTGCTCTGCGTGAACCACCGGGGGCGCTTCGCGCGGCCGTGGCACACCGCGCTGCTCCTGGTCCTCCTGGGGCTCACGGCGACCGTCGCGACGGTGGTGACGATCGCGTACACCGCGACGCTCGCGATCGACGCGATCGACCTCGCGCGGCGCCGTCGCCCCGGGGCGCTCCGGGCCCTCGTCCCGATCGCGGCGGCGGGCGCGGCGTGCCTGGGCGCGGCGGTGTGCACGTGGCCCCCGGCCGACTCGACGGTCGCGCACGTCGGCTGGCCAACGGCGCTCCCCGACGACACGGCGCTCACGCGCCTGCTCGTGGCGCTGGTCCCGATCCCGCACAACGACTTCTTCTTCTGGAACTCGAGCGCGCTCATGTGGTGGGAGCCGTTCCGCGCCGTCGCGGCCTGGTTCGCGCTCGCGGCGGGCCTCTGGGTGGTGTTCGTCCTCTCGTCGCACCGCAGCGCCGCGATCCTGTTCGCGCTCGGCTCGCTCGGGCTGTGGGTGCTCTTCGCGTTCGTGTACGGAGGCGACGTCCGCCACCACGGCTTCTACTGGGTGCTGCTGCTGATGGGCGCGTGGCTCGCCGCCGAGGAGCGGCCCGCCGGAGACCTGCGGGCGCGGGCCGCGCGGGCGACGCTCGCGCTGGTGCTCGTCGCCCACGTGGCCGGGACCCCCATCGCCCTCTACTGGGACGCGCGCTACGTGTTCTCCTCCGGAGGGCGCGCCGCCGACGTGCTCCGGCGCGAGGGGCTGGCCGACGCGCCGCTCGTGGCCGAGGTGGACTACCCGGCCACCGCGGTGCTCGGGCAGCTCGGACCGCGCGCGTGGGCCTTCTCGCCGCGCACGGGGCGCCGCTTCTCGTTCGTGCGGTGGACGCGCGACCGCAAGTGGGAGCCCTCCGACGCGCAGGCGCTCGGCTACGCGGCGCGCTTCGGTGCCGAGCGCGGGCGGGACGCCGTCCTGCTCATGAACCGGCCGCTGCTTCCGGACCTCGTCGACGGCCGCCGGGTCGTGCGCGTCGCCGAGCTGTACGACTCGATGATCGAGGAGGAGAACTTCTACATCTACCGCGTGGCGCGTCGCTGAGGCCGGGCCTCCGAATTTTCTGGCGCGCGCGAGGCGGGCTCGACTTCGGGTAGACTCGCCCGGGTCGGCCCCCATGCGCTCGCGCACCCTGGAAACCCACGATCGCGTCCGGTCCACGCCGGCGCGCGTCCTCGTCGTGGACGACGATCTCGCCATGGCCGAGATGCTGGCCGACGGGCTCGAGGAGCGCGGCTACGACGCCGTCCCGTGCGCGTCCGCCACGGAGGCGGCCGCGCGCCTGGAGAACGAGGCCTTCGACGCCCTCGTGACCGACCTGCGCATGCCCAGCATCGACGGCATGGGCCTGCTCGCGCGCTCCCGGCGCGCCGCGCCCGAGCGCCCCGTCGTCGTCATGACCGGGTACGGAGCCATCGAGACGGCGGTCGACGCCATTCGCCAGGGCGCCTACCACTACATGACCAAGCCGTTCTCGATCGACGAGCTCGAGCTCTTCCTGCGCCGGGCCCTCGACGAGCTGCGCGTCCGCCGCGAGGCGCGGGATCTGCGCCAGACGCTCGAGGCGCGCGTCGGCCTCGGGACGCTCGTCGCCGCGAGCCCCGCGATGCGCGAGGTGTTCGACCTCGCCTCGCGCGTGGCCGACGCGGCGAACCCCGTGCTCATCCTGGGCGAGACGGGCACCGGCAAGACGGCGCTCGCGCGCGCCATCCACGCGACGAGCTCGCGCGCCGCGCGGCCCTTCGTGACGGTCAACTGCGCGGCGCTGCCCGAGGCGCTGCTCGAGAGCGAGCTGTTCGGGCACGCCAAGGGGGCGTTCACGGGGGCGACCCAGGCGCGCCAGGGCCTCTTCGCCGAGGCCGACGGGGGCACGCTGCTGCTCGACGAGGTGGCGGAGATGTCGCCCGCGCTGCAGGCCAAGCTCCTCAACGTCCTCGAGAGCGGCATGGTGCGCGCCGTCGGCACGAACAAGGAGCGGCACGTCGACGTGCGCATCCTGGCGGCCACGCACCGCGACCTGAAAGAGCGCGTCCAGTCGGGCGCCTTCCGGGAGGACCTGTTCTACCGCCTCGACGTGGTGACCCTGGAGATCCCGGCCCTGCGTCATCGCCGCGACGACATCCCGCTGCTGGTCGAGCGCCTGCTGGCGGAGGCGCGGGCGAAGAATCCAGCGTCGCCCGTCCAGCGGATCGCGCCCGACGCGATGGCGCGTCTGCTCGATCACCCCTGGCCGGGCAACGTGCGCGAGCTGGCGCACGTCATCGAGCGCGTCGTGGTCCTCGGCAGGGGGCCGGACGTCGTCGCCGCGGATCTCCCGCCGAGCGTGCGCACGTCGCCGGCCGAGGACCTGCCGCTGTCGCTCGAGGGTCCGATCCTCGGCATCCGCGAGGTGCAGCGCCGCTACGCCGCGTGGGCGCTCGAGAAGCTCGGGGGCCACAGGACGCGCACCGCCGAGGCGCTCGGCATCGACACCAAGACGCTCGCCAAGTGGCTGAGCGCCGAGTGATCCGGGCTACCGCCGACGGGTGAAGTACTCCGCGACGGCGCCCGCGCCGTGCTCGCGCAGCGCGGCGCACAGGTCGGCCTCCTCGAGGCGCTCGTCGAGCGCGCGGCGCGCCCCCTCGAGGGCAGCCGCACCCTGGCCCCCGAAGAACGCGCGGGCCTCGTCGCTGCCGGCCCGGCTGCACATCGCGCCGGCGACCGCGACGAGCATGGGGCGCCCGTAGGTGTCCATGCGGGCGTCGAGCGCCGACCAGTGCTCCCGCTCCCACGCGAGGAGCGCCGCGGCCGAGCTCTCGCGGCGCAGGGCCGGGCGCAGCACGTACAGCAGCTCCGACGCGCGGACCTCGTCGGTCAGCGTCAGATCGAGCGCCTGCTGCAGGACCGACACGTCCTCGAAGGTCCCCATCGCGGACAGCGCCACGATCCGGTCGCCCGGAGTCTTCGCGTCGCGGGCCGCCGCGCGCAGCTCGGCCAGGCGCGAGGCGCCCGCGCGCAGCGACGCGAGCGGCACCGCGAGCGACGCCGTGTCGGCCGGGACGCTCGACGGATCGTGCAGCCAGCGCTGCGCGTAGCGCTCCGCCTCGTCGAGCGTGCGCTCGTCGCGGGCGAGCATCCCCATCGTGCCCAGCGTCGCTCGCCGGGCCAGGGCCGCCTCGTCGTTCTCGGCGGACCCCCGCGCGGCCTCCCAGCCCAGCGCGGCCTTGCGGCGCGCGAACCGCGCCGCGACGTACGCCCGGAACGCCGGCCGATCCGCGCCGGTCACGAGCGTCCGGTCGATCGCGTCGAGGGTGTCGGCGATCTGCTCGACGACGAGCCTCTCCTGCTCGCCGTCGAACAGCGCGAGCACGTCGAGCACGTCCGCCGGTGCGAGGGCTCCCTGCCGCACCCCCGCCCACGCGTTCGACAGGAGGCCCAGGCGGCCCAGCGAATCGAGCGCGCGCGAGGCCCGGGCGAGCGACAGGAGCTGCGCGCGGTCGAGGACGAACCGGTAGTAGCCCGCCTCGTCGGCGTTCGGGTAGAGCCACGTCGGGCACCGCGCGCCCAGATCGCGCTCGATCGGCGAGGGGCCGAACGTGAAGCAGGTCCGGCCCTTGCTCGCGTCGGTCGTCACGCACACCGGCAGCGTCCAGCCGTGCGCCGCGCCTCCGCCGGCGCCGGCGCCGGCGCCGCCGAGGGGGCGCCACTCCGCCTCGTGGAGCTGGACCTTCGTGTCGCCGTGCGCGCACTCCCACCGCAGCGACACCGACGGCACGCCCGCCTGGTCGAGGAACGCGCCCGCGAGCTTGCCCACCTTCTGGGCCGACACGAAGTCGAGGGCGTCGAAGAGGTCGTTCGCGCGCGCGCTCTTCCACGCGTGATCGTGCACGTAGCGCTGCACGCCCCGGCGGAAGGTGTCCGGCCCCAGCCAGCTCTCGAGCATCCGCAGGACGGCCGCGCCCTTGTCGTAGGTGATGTCGTCGAACGACTCGAGCACGTCGCCGGTCGAGCGCACGGGCTGGCGGATGGCGTGCGCGGCGCGCAGCGCGTCGGTGTCCATGACCCGCTGCGCGTCGGCGACCTGCTCGCGCACCGCTCCGAACGTCGGCCGCCAGGCGTCGACCATCTTGGCCTCGGCCCACGTCGCGAAGCCCTCGTTGAGCCACAGATCGTCCCACCACGCCGGGGTGACGAGGTCGCCGAACCACTGGTGCGCGAGCTCGTGGGCGATCGTCTCGGCCTGGTGCCGCGCCTGCGTGGTCGACGTGTGCGCGGGGTCGAGCAGCAGCAGCGAGTCGCGGAACGTGATGAGCCCGGGGTTCTCCATCGCGCCCGCGGCGAAGTCCGGGACGGCCACGAGATCGAGCTTCTCGTACGGGTAGCGGACGTCGAAGTAGTCGCCCAGGCGGGCGACGAGCGCCGCGGCGGCTTCGAGCGCCCGCGCCGTCAGCGCGCCGTGGCCCCTGGTGGTGACGGCCCGGATCGGGAACGGCGAGGCCTGCCCCTGCACGACGTCGAAGTCCCCGACGGCGAACGCGACCAGGTAGCTCGGGAGCGGGCGAGACGTCTGGAAGCGGTGCAGCACCAGGCCGTCGGCGGTGTCCTCGTGGGAGACCTCGGGCGCGTTGGTCAGCGCGATCAGGCCGCGGGGCGCGGCGACGCTCACGTCGTAGGGCGTCTTGTGGTCCGGCTCGTCGAAGCAGGGGAACGCGCGCCGCGCGTCGGTCGCCTCGAACTGGCTGTACGCGTAGTAGGCGCCGCCCTCGCGCACGCGGTAGAGCCCCGCGAGATCGTCGGCGAACGGCGCGTCGTAGGTGATCTCGAGCTGCGCCGGGCCCGCGGGCAGCGGGCGCGAGAAGGTCAGCACGAGCTCCTCGGGCGCCGTGCCCCCGTGCGAGGGGCGCGCCGTCGTCGTCGCGGCCAGCTCCCCGCCGCCCGAGCGCGCGAGCGCCCGCGCTACCCGGAGGTCGCGCGCGTTGAGCACGACGTGCCAGGTGGGGGCCGGCACGTCGACCTGGATCGTCGCGATCCCCGAGAAGCGCTCCCCGGACGGGTCGATGCGCAGCGACAGGGCGTAGCGCTGCGGGATCACCGTGGCGGGCAGCCGCCCGTCCTCGCGCGGCGGAGGCGCGGAAGGCGCGATCGCCGCCGGCGCCGACGGCGGCGCCACGTCCCTCGGGGGCGGAGCGGCAGGGGGGGCCTCGGCTGCGCACGAGGCCAGCGAGACGACGGCGAGCACGGCGGAGAGGCGAGGAGCCGAACGCATGGGGCGAGGCCGAACGCTGGGACGACTCGCTCCCTCCGTCAAGCGATTCGCGTCCCGCGGGCCAGGGCGCTCAGGGAGCGGCAGGCATGCACACGCCCATCACGCAGTTGCTGGTCTGGCAGTCGGTTGCCGTCTGGCAGGGGAACACGCACCTGCCGTACTGCGGGTTGCAGCGGTGCGTGCCGCACGACGCGTCGGACTGGCAGGGGAGCGCGAGCGGCCCCGGAGTGGACAGCGAGCCGCTCGCGATGCGATTCTGGAGATCGTTGTCGTCCTCAATGCGCTCGAGCGACTCGAGTTCAACACGCTCATTCTGGCGTACCAGCGAATCGCGCGTTCCGCGAAGAGCGTA
>JAJYCT010000565.1 GCA_021778125.1 Myxococcales bacterium | reverse complement strand
GCGCGCGGCAGGGGCGAGTGGTGAGCATGGGTGGCCGTGACCTGCGCACGTCTGCGGCGGCTCCTCTGCTGCTGGCGGCGCTCGCCTGGCCGCGGCTCGGGCTGGCGCAGACTCCGGCTCCTCCGACCGCGCCGAACGTGACGCCCGACGTGCCGCGCGTCCTCGTCCACGTCGAGGGAGCCCCCGACGCCGTCGTGCAGCAGGACGCGAAGGGCGACGGCCAGTGGACGACGGTCTGCACGGGTTCGTGCGACGCGCTCGTCCCCCTCGGCCCCGCGACCCGCATCGACGGCGACGGGCTGCGGACCTCCTCCACGTTCCACCTCGACGCCCCCGCCGGGGGCCGCGTCACGCTGAACGTCGCGCCGGGGTCGAGCGGGCGGTTCGCGACGGGGCTGTTCCTCGTGCCCATCGGAGTGCTGGCGATCCTCGGCGGCTCGTATCTCACGCTGGCCGCCCTCGCCTCGGGCGGCGGCTCCGAGGCGATCCAGCCGCCGCCTCCCAGTCCCGTACCCGGCGAGATCGTCATCGGCCTCGGCGCGGCCGTCGTGATCGGCGGCGTCGTCCTCCTCGTGCACGACGCGACGACGTCGGTGCGCCAGGCGAGCGCCGCCCCCGCCGCTCCGCCCCCGGCCGCAAGCGGGCCCCCCGCCCCCGCGTGGCGCGAGCGCACGCCGGAGGAGCGCGCGCTGCCCGTCGCGGCGGTCGCGCCCCTCTGGGTGGGACGATTCTGAGCGGGCGAACGGCTCGACGGCTGGGAATGAAGCGCGGCGACATCGTGACGGTCGCGGCGACCGGCGACGACGGCAAACCCCGCCCCGCCGTCGTGGTCCAGACCGATCTCCTCAACGACACCCACGCGTCGGTCGTCGTGTGCCTCATCACCTCCTCGCTGGTCGACGCGCCGTTGCTGCGCCTCACCGTCGAGCCGTCGGAGCGCAACGGGCTTCGGCGCAGGTCGCAGGTCATGGTCGACAAGCTCGCCCCATACTCGCCCTTCGGGGCTCATGCGGCGTTCACCGCCACTGGAACGGCCCACTCACTGAGCTGATCGACGCCAGCCCGGCTGCCGCAGCCCGGGCGATCCTCGTGAGAACCATGTCTTCTCCCTGTCGTCCTCGCGCGGGCCCCACCGCGCGCCGGGCCCTCGGCGGGATCAGTGCACCAGCGTCACCGAGCCGGGCGCCCCGCCCGCCGCGAACGGGCTGCCGGCCACGGGCGTGAGCGCCCCGTCAACGCCGATGCCGTAGGCCGAGATGTCGTTGCTCAGCGAGTTCGCGACGTAGACGAACGCGCCTGCCACGTCGACCGCCACGGAATCGGGAGTGTCCCCGGCCGCGAACGGACTGCCCGGCACCGCGGTGAGCGCGCCGCTGGCCCCGATGGCGTACCCCTCGACCCCGCTGGAGGTCACGACATAGCCGAGCGTGCCGGCAGGGTTGACGGCCATGCAGCAGACGCCCGTCCCCGTCGTGGTGAACGGGCCGCTTGCGAGCGTGAGCCCCCCGTTGCCGCCGATCGCGTACGCCGAGACCGAGCCGCTGGTCGCCATGACGTAGGCGAGCGTGCCCGCGGGGTTGACCGTCACGGACTCGGCGCCGGCGACGCTGGCGAACGGGCTGCCGGACACCGGCGTGAGCGCGCCGTCGGCGCCGATGCCGTAGGCCGAGACCGTCGCGTCCGCGGCGTTCGCGACGTAGGCGAACGTGCCGGCGGGGTGGACGACCACCGATCGGGCTCCATGGCCCGCCGCGAACGGGCTGCCGGACACCGGCGTGAGCGCGCCGCCGGCGCCGATGCCGTAGGCCGAGACCGCGCCGGGGACGGCGCCGTAGGCGTTGGTCACGTAGAGGAAGGTGCCAGCCGGGTTGACGGTCACGGAGGTGGGCATGACCCCCGTGCTGAAGGGGCTGCCGGGCACCGCCGTGAGCGCGCCGCCGGCGCCGATGCCGAAGGCCCAGACGAAGGCTTCGGTCGAGCTCGCGACATACGCGAAGGTGCCGGCGGGGTGGACGGCCATCCAGGCGGCGTAGGGCACGCTGCCGAAGGGACTGCCGGAGACCGGGGCGAGCGCGCCGTTGGCGCCGATGCCGTAAGCCGAGACCGAGGCGCCCTGGCTGTTCGCGACATAGGCGAGCCGCGGCGGCGCCGCGCACGTCACCTGCACGCTGTGGACGTCGGCCGCTCCCACGGTGCCGCTGCCGTGCGTGACGGCGCACGTCTGCCCGGCCGGCTGGGCGGCCACGCTGACGTCGTAGGCGCTGCCGGCGGCCAGGGACGCGGAGAACGTGAAGGCGCCGTTGGCCGTGAAGCTCTGGGGGGCGTCGCCGCTCGTCTCGTGCAGGGCGAGCGTGCCCGAGAGGCCGCTGATCGAGCCGCCGACGGTGAAGGTGACCGGCGGACCGTCGTTCGCCACGTCGTTCGCCGCGTCGGTTGCCGCGCTGTCCTTGCCGGAGTCGAGGCCCGCGTCGGTTCCGGGTGGGCAGCCGCCGCACGTCCCCACCGGCAGGCCGCCGGGGCCGGGCGCGAGGCAGCACTCGCCCGGCGCACACCACGGCCCCGCGCCGGAGGCGGACCCGCAGAACTGCGTCTGCCCCGCGGGACACCGGTCGCCGGACACGCACGCGCCGCCGCAGCAGGACGCGCCGCTCGGGCAGTCGTTCCCGTTCCCGCTGCAGAGGGTGGCTGGGGTGGGCCCGCCTCCCGGCGCCATGCAGGCGGACATCAGCGAGATGCCCACGACGACCACGGGGACGA
>JAJYCT010000143.1 GCA_021778125.1 Myxococcales bacterium | reverse complement strand
TCTGTCTCGGAGCGAGGCCTTGCTCGAGGCGAGCGAGGCCTCTCTGTCTCGGAGCGAGGCCTTGCTCGGGGCGAGCGAGACCTCTCTGGCCCGGAGCGAGACCTCGCTGGCCCGGAGCGAGGCCTTGCTGGCTCCGAGCCAGATCTCGCTCGCGGCGAGCGACGCCTCTCGGGCCGCGAGCCCCCCCTGCCTCGCGCGCCGCCGCGCCTCGTCGGGCGCGAGGCCCCCCTCGCTCGCCTGGGGCCCGGCCAGGCCGGCCCGCAGGGGCTCAGTTCTGCGCGTTGTTGGTGGGCCCGCAGTACCCGAGGCTGCCCGACTTGGCCGTCGGATCGCACGTGCTCGAGCACGCGGTCGCCTTGTTGTACGCCGTCTTGTCCTTGACGCAGTACGCGCCGGTGAGGCCCGAGTTGCCGACGCCGATCGGCGCGACGAGCTGCGTGCAGCTGAACCCGCTGGGGCACGCGCAGTAGTTCGCGCCGTCGTCGGTCTTGCCCTCGGCGTTCGCGCAGCGGCACGAGCAGTAGACGGCCTTGTCGGCCGTGCGGTCGGTGCAGTTCGGCTGGACCTCCGAGTGCGACGTCCCGGCGGGGACCGTGGTGCAGTTGCCGCTCGGGCAGTCCGCCGCGGAGATGACCGGCGTGTCGACGCCGGGCAGGCAGCACTGCGTGTCCGGCGAGTTGCTCGCGCTCTTGCCGTCGCACTGGAAGCCCGTGGGGGCGCTCGCCTGGTCGGCCATCGTCGCGCCGGCGTTCTGCCCGTAGGGGCACGAGACGCGGCCGCGGAAGTGGTTCACCAGGCAGAGGCGCGTGAGGCACTGGAAGCTCTTCGACTCGACGTTGACCTCGCTCTCGTCGAAGCCCATGAACGACGGGGCGTACTCCGCCTCCGGGGTGCACGGGTCGCCGACGCCGCTCGACTGGCAGCCCGTGGCCGAGACGACGGCCACGAACGCGACGGAGACGGTGGCGGTGAGTGCTGCCAGGTACGTACGGGTCATCGGGATCGGCGCTCCGGCACGGGGTGAGCGAGGCAGCCCATCGCCCGCGATGACACGCGCAGGCGAGAAGTCTCGCGAAAGCTAATCGACGGCGAGAAACGACGTCAAGACGATACTCGGTGCCCCTCGGTGCCAATGGCCCGCGCGTCCCCGTTCCGTCGCGCCGCCCCGCGCCGCCCAAGCGCGCCGCGCCCGCGCGCGTCTTGTGATGACACGGTCGCCTTGCAGTCTCACGCTCGCGCGCTCCCACACCGTGCGGCCCGCGCCCTGGATCGCGCTTGCTCCACGCGCGCGCCGGCCCCCCACGCCGCGGCCTTTTGCCTTGACAATAACGAATTCCACTCCTTACCATCACGGCCGCTCGACGCGAGTATCTTGCGAACATCGTTGAGTTTTTCGATGCGCCCGGGAGGGAGCTCGGGGGAAGGGCCCGGCGCATCGACGGATTTTTCGTTTCTCGGTTCTCGGTCTCGAGGCGCCACCGATTGAGGGAGCACGAACGATGCGTAGTGTGCTGACGCGCGGTTTCGGAGTGACGGTGCTGGCGGCGGCCATCGTGCTCACGGGCACGTCCGCGGAGGCGCAGCGGGGCAAGAAGAAGCCGAAGCCCGCGCCCGCGGCCCCCGCGGGAGGAGGGCCCGTCGATCTCGACGCCGACAGCGGCGCGCCTCCGGCCAAGGGCGGCAAGCCCGGCAAGGCCGTCGACACCTCGCCGCCCGCGACGGCCGGTCAGCCGACCGAGGCCGCGGCGCAGGCCAAGCGCCTCTACGAGAGCGAGAAGTGGTGGGACGCCGCGCAGGCGCTCTTCCGCGTGTCGTCGGGCGAGACGGGCGACGACGAGGGCAACAAGCAGATCGCCCAGTTCAACCTCGCCAAGGCCCTCTACAAGCTCAAGTTCTACCAGGCGGCGTACTCGATCTTCAGCGAGATCGCCGACAAGCCCAATCACCTCAAGTACAACGAGACGCTGCTCTGGCTCGCGAAGCTCGCGACCGATCTGCCCGAGCCGGCCGACATCGTCGAGCGCGTCGGCAAGTACAACGAGGAGCAGGTCGGCAAGTTCAACAACAAGGAGCAGAAGGACCTCTACTGGCAGCTCAACTACCTGCTCGGCCGGTACAAGTACCGCAACGGGCAGTACCCCGAGGCCCTCGCGCTCTTCGAGAAGGTCAACCGCTCGAGCAAGTTCTACGTCCAGTCGCAGTTCTTCGGCGGCATCTCGAACGTGCAGCTCCGCCAGAGCAAGCCGGCGGTGCAGGCGTTCCAGCGCATCCTCGGCGCGATCGAGGAGGGCGACGTCGAGGTCGAGGACGAGGCGCGCATGCGCGACCTCGCCTACCTGTCGATGGCGCGCACGTTCTACTCGGCGAGCATCAAGCTCGACGAGAACACCAACGCGCCGACCGTCGATCAGACGCGCCTGTCGGCCGCGGTGAAGTACTGGAACAAGGTCGACGTCGGCAGCGAGTACTGGCTCGACGCGCTCTTCGAGGAGTCGTGGGCGTACTTCATGGCCGGCGACTACAGCCACGCGCTCGGCAACATCCACACGATCGAGTCGCCGTACTTCCCGCACGCGAACTACCCCGAGGCCGACGTCCTCAAGGCGGTCATCTACTTCGCGAACTGCCAGTACGACGACGCGCTCACGATCGTCGCCAAGTTCCGCGGCCACTACGAGCCGATCCGCGACGCGCTCCAGAAGAAGCTCGACGAGTTCAAGAAGTCGGGCAACCCGGAGGAGGCGTTCTACAAGTTTCTCAAGGACGTCCAGGGCGACAAGGCGAACCTCGATCCGAAGATCGCGCCGATCGTCAAGACGTCGCTCTCGGACCGCCAGCTGCTGCGCAACCTCGAGTACGTGCGCCTGCTCGACGAGGAGAGCAAGCGCTTCGACAAGTCGCCGAGCAGCTTCAAGGGCGCCAAGGTCGCCGACATGGTCAAGGACTCGGTGCACGACGCGCGCGAGCTCGCGATCCGCAACGCCGGCGATCTGGCCAAGGGCCGCTACGAGCGCAACCTGGCCGACCTGAACGAGCAGCTGCGCAACGGCCAGAAGATCCTCATCGACATCACCGCCGCGCAGCGCAACCAGCTCGACCAGGCCATGCAGGGGGCGCAGGTCACCGTCGAGGAGTCCAAGGCCAACATCGTCAAGCCCGACGACGAGCACGTCATCTGGCCGTTCAACGGCGAGTACTGGCGCGACGAGCTCGGGTTCTACCGCCAGACGATCACGTCGAAGTGCGGGAGGTAAGGGGATGAATCGGGTCGTTCAGTTCTTCGTCGTCGTCGCCGCGCTTCTGGCCGTGGGCGGGGTCGCCCGCGCGGACGGCGGCTCCTCTTCCTCCACCCCGTCGGCGTCGTCGTCGGCGTGCATCTCGGACAGCGCGAAGAGCGCGCTGACGTCGTGCCCCGGCGGCCCGCAGCTGCACCCGACGCAGGGCAAGCAGCCGCAGATGTCCTTCCACTCCAAGGTGGAGGAACTCAAGAAGGGCACCAAGCAGATCGGCGTCGGCACGGCCGACGTCGCGATGCTCGCCGGCATCCGCGACCAGCGCGCCTCCGCGCTCAAGCAGCGCGTCCTGGCCCTGCTCATCACCGAGATCCAGCAGCTCGAGTCGCTCTACAAGACGACCGACCTGCGCTCCAAGGATCGCCCGATGCTCCTGCGGCGCATGGCCGAGGACTACGTCGAGCTCGAGAACGCCGCCTTCCGCGAGAAGACCGAGGCGGAGATCAAGCGCGACAACTTCCGCAAGACCAACCCGCGGGAGGCGGGCAAGCAGCAGGCGATCGCGAACTCGCGCAAGACGACGATGGAGCGCGCGCGCAAGGCGGCCATCGGGTACTACACCCTGCTCGTCGACGACTACTCGGGGCAGCCGTCGGCCCGCTTCGCGTCGAACCCGCCGCCGGCGTATCCGCTGCTCGACGAGGTCTACTACTACCTCGCGTACGAGTACGAGCAGTCGGGCGACACGGGCAACGCGCGCCGCGTCTACCTCGACCTCATCACCAAGACGCCGAACTCGAAGTACATCCCGAACGCGTACCTCGCGTTCGGCGAGCTGTTCTTCAACGAGGCGATGGGCGACCCGACCAAGTGGGAGCCGGCGAAGCAGGCCTACATGAAGGTCATCGCGAAGCCGCCGCCCGAGAACAAGGTCTACGGCTACGCCTGGTACAAGCTCGCCTACGTCTTCTGGAACCAGGGCGATCTGCCGCACGCGCTCGACGCGTTCAAGAAGGTCATCGACTTCGGCACGCAGTACGCCCAGCTGCCCAACGCGACCAAGCTCGCCGACAGCGCCCGCAAGGACGTCGTCCCGGTGTACGCGCTCGCGGGCAACCCGACCGACGCCTACAACTTCTTCAAGAACCTGAGCGGCGACGCGGCGGGCTCGAACGACAAGACGTTCAAGATGATGGACGACCTGGGCCAGAACTACCTGGACACCGGTCACTACCCCGAGGCCGTGGCCCTCTACCGCGACCTCAAGGTCCGCGACGCGCAGAGCGACAAGCTGTGCGAGTACCAGTCGCGCATCACCGAAGCCACGATGGCGATGAAGTCGGGCGACAAGGTCGCGATCGTCAGCGAGATCAACAACCAGTTCAAGGTCTACGCCCAGTTCAAGCAGGAGAACCACAAGGACGACGCGAAGCAGAAGTGCGCCAACCGCACCGCCGCGCTCGCGACCGAGACCGCCATGGCGTGGCACCTCGAGGCCGTCGGCTCGCAGGGCCAGCGCGGCACCAGCGACCCCAAGACGATGGACCTCGCGTCGCTGCTCTACAAGAAGGTGGGCGACACCTGGACGGCGGCGGAGTTCTCGAAGTTCGAGTTCCCGCGCCTCGTCAAGGAGGACTGGCCGACGATCTACAAGATCAAATACAACATGGCCGACCTCCTCTATTACCGCGAGCGCTGGGCCGAGTGCGGCCCGGCCTTCGACGCGGTCGTCCAGGAGGACCCCAAGGGCGCGAACGCGGCCGACGCCGCGTACGCCGCGGTGCTCTGCTACCAGAACATCTACCTGCAGACGCACGCCAAGGGCGCGGACAAGAAGGGCAGCGGCAACCTGCCGGGCGTCGGCCACGACATCAAGGCCGACAACGACGACAAGTACAAGCCGAAGGACATGACCGACGCCCAGAAGGCGATGACGCAGTCCTTCAACCGGTACGTCTGCTACATCCAGCCCGACAAGGGCGACGCCGACGGCCAGAAGCAGCTCGTCGAGGTCAAGTACGCGCGCTGCCGCCTCTACTTCGAGGCGCAGCACTGGGAGGAGGCGGCCGCCTGCTTCCGCGACATCGCGTACAACAACTCGGACAACGACTCGGCCGTGTACGCGGCGCAGCTCTACCTCGAGAGCATCAACGTCCTCACGTTCCACGGGAACCCGAACCGGACCGCGTGCCTCGACGACATGATCGGGGACGTCCCCAAGTTCCTCGATCTGTTCTGCACGGGCGACAAGGCGCAGAAGAACGAGGACACCTGCACCATCCTCGCGAAGGTGCAGTGCGACATCCAGCGCCTGCGCGCGCAGAAGATCGTCGAGCAGGCCGACAAGGGCGGCAACAACGCGCTCGCGCTCTTCGAGAAGGGCGGGCGGGCGTACTTCGACCTCTGGGAGAAGTACGGCGCCACGCCGCTGCGCGCCAACCAGCAGCCGCAGTGCGAGAAGCTCGACGAGATCGTCGAGAACGCGGCGCGCGCCTTCCAGGCCGGCCACCTCGTCGCCAGCGCCATCAAGGCGCGCATGGTGCTGCTCAACCCGCAGTACCGCATGGACAAGGGCGAGCTCGCCAAGGACGCGATGTTCCGCATCGGCGGGAACTTCCAGGCGATCGCCGTGTACGACTCGGCCGCCGACTGGTTCGAGAAGTACGCGAACGCCAACCCGCACCGAAAGACCTGCGTGGGCGGGGGCGAGTGCGCCGCGGGCAAGGCGCTGTCGGACGCGATCGTCCTTCGCCTCGGCCTCGGCCAGGAGGACCAGGCGGTCGCCGACGTGAAGCAGTACCAGCGTGACTACGGCGCCTCCAACGCGACGGAGACCGCGCAGATCGCCTTCGCGATCGGCGCGCACTACGCCGACAAGGAGGACTGGGAGGCGGCGCGCAAGGCCCTCGCGGGCGCGCTCGGCACCATCTCCAAGGCCCCGCCGGACATCCAGGTGCAGGCGCACGCGACCTACGCGCGGTCGCTCGCGCACCTCAAGTCGGCCGCGCAGGCCCGCGGCGAGTACGCCACGGTGCGCAGGATCTGGGGCGACGGCACCCAGGCGCAGGCCAAGATCGCCGACGCCTACAAGAGCGACAGCGACGACGCGCGCGCCCGCAAGCTGGGCAAGGCGCTCGACGCCGTCGGCGAGGCGATGTTCTTCGACTCCGAGGACAAGCGCCACGACAAGGTCGATTCGGTCCCGTTCCCCGTCTACAAGGGCAGCGGCTCCAAGGACGACATCCAGAAGTACATGCAGAAGACCCTGGCCCCGTGGGTCCAGAAGAAGCAGAAGGTCATCGAAGAGGTCGACAAGGAGTACCAGAAGATCACCGAGCTTCAGCCGGTGCCTCCGCCCCGCTGGGTCATCGCCGCCGCGTCGCGCGCCGGCATGATGTGGGGCAACTTCGTCGACGACTTCCGCAAGGCCCCGTACCCCAAGGACTGGGACAAGAAGGGCTTCGTGCCGGGCACGGGCGACACGCTTTCCTGGAACGAGGTCAAGGCGACCTACCTCGAGCACCTCGACGAGCAGTCCGAGCCGGTGAAGCGCGACCGCGCCAAGCCCGCGCTCAAGCGCTGCCTCGACGACTCGGTGAAGTACCAGTACTTCGACGAGTTCTCGCGCGACTGCGAGAAGTGGCTCGCGAAGAACTACAAGACGGAATACCACGTGGTCGACGAGCTGCGCGGAGCGCCGACGCTCTCCAACAGCGGCCTCGACGATCGTCCGCCGCCGCTCATCCTCGGCGGTCAGCTCTGGCACCCGATCGAGAGCGGTCCTGCCACCGAGAAGGTCGACGTCGTCGACTCGGGCAACACCGACTCGGGCAAGAAGCCGGCGGCGAAGGCCGGCGGCAAGAAAAAGAAGTGAGCGCGAAGAGGGCGACGACCATGAAGAACGCAGGAATTCTCGCGCTGGCCATCGTCGGGACCCTCGCCGCCGCCGGGTGCGGCGGCGGAGGCGGCGGCGGCGGCAAGGAAGCCAAGACGGGCGGAGTCAAGGGCGGCCCGGTCGGCGTCGGAAGCACGCACGTCGAGCAGAAGGCGCTCGACCGCTTCAACTCCGCGCTCGACGCGTTCAACGGTCACGACAAGGCCAACGACTGGAGCGACTCGTCGTGCGCCGACGTGGCCAAGCAGTTCACGAGCGCGGTGTCGGCCAACGCGAGCGGCAAGTTCCCCGAGGCGACCTACGACGCGGGGCTCGCCTACCAGCGCTGCGGCAACGACAAGGAGGCCAAGGCCCTGTTCCAGCAGGCCCTCTCCGACGACCCGAAGTTCCACTACGCCCGCGCCCAGCTCGCGCTCTACCAGTACAAGGCCGACGGCAACGAGGACGCGGCGATCAGCGCGCTCGAGCAGGCGGTCACCGACGCGAACTTCCAGGACGTGCCGGCGCTCGTCGACCTGGCGATGTTCCAGATGACGCGCGACTCGACGCAGATCGGCGCCAACTGCCACACGCGCGCCGGGGGCAAGGACGTCGATCTGCAGGACTTCGACTGCGCGAAGCTCAACCTGCAGCGCGCGCTCGCCATCGACGACGGCTACATGCCGGCCTTCAACCAGCTCGCCCTCTACTACTTCGGCAGCGCGAAGAAGAAGGCGGGCGGGGCGGGCAAGAAGATCGGTCGCACGATCGCGACCAACGCGGCCATGGGCAAGCGCGGCGACGTCCAGCAGCTCGGCCTCGCGGCGCTCGTGTGCTCGCAGGCGGTCCGCAAGAACGCGACCTACGCGCCGATCCACAACACCTCGGGGCTCATCCTGAACGAGCTCGGGCAGGTCAACACGGCGGTGAAGGAGTTCTCGGCGGCGGCGCAGCTCGATCCGCACTTCTTCGAGGCGCAGATGAACCTCGCCGCGATCAACCTGAGCTTCCGCGGGTTCGACAAGGCCGAGGCCGCGTACCGCAAGGCCCTCGAGATGCACCCCAACGACTACGACGCGCACCTCGGCCTGGCGCTGGCCCTGCGCGGCCAGATCGACGACTCGAACTACGACAAGCAGGTCGCCGCCGTGCAGGCGGAGCTCGACGCGTGCAAGAAGATCGACGCGGCGCGCCCCGACGCGTACTTCAACGAGGGCATCCTCACGCAGGAGTACAAGGCCAAGAGCGCGGGCGGCACCGACAAGGCGGTCGCGGTCTACCAGCAGGCCAAGACGGTCTTCCAGACGTTCATGGACAAGGCGTCGGGCAAGAGCGAGTACGACGGCGCGGTCAAGAAGGCCAAGGAGCGCACGCAGGACATCGACGACACCATCACGTTCCTGCAGGCGGGGGGGCCGTCGACGCCCTCCGCCGCGGCGTCCGGGGCGCCTGCAGACAGCTCGGCGGCCGCGCCCGCCGCCTCGGGCTCGGCGGCGCCCGCCGGGTCGGCGCACCCGTGACGTCGGGAACCTGCGGCCCGCGCGGGTGTCTCATCGGGCGTCCTCAGAGACGTCCGCGTGACACCGAAGCGATTGACCCCAGGCCCTTCCCAACGTACACTTATACTGTAATTACGGCGGACAATTCCTCTCTGAGCGGAGTCAGGCCATGAAGCAGGCGAAGCGTTCTCGGTGGGTGTTGGGTGGGTCGATCGTCGCGTCCCTGCTGCTCATTTCGGTGCAGTCGTTCGCGCAGGACGCGGCGGCGGGTGCGGGCGCCGCGGGCGGGGGCGGCGACAAGGGCAACGGCGACTACGGGTACAAGTTCGAGGACGATCCGCTGAGCGCTGGCGGCTTCGGCCCGTCGGACGCGACCATTCGGGTCCGTCCGGGGCCGGTGCGCACGACGCTCATCCGTCCGCGCACGTCGTTCGTGCCCGAGATGCTCAAGTCGGTCGAGAACATCTGAGACACGCTTCGCTTCGAATGGGGGACGTTCCGCGCACGCGGGTAGAGGTCATCGATGGATAGCCAGGGCAAGGCGAAGGTCGCTCTCACGTTTGCGCTGTATCAGGGCGACCAGCTCGTTCGACGCGACACCATCGCGCAGGACATCGTGAAGGTCGGCAAGGACCCGCGGAGTCATCTGCGCGTGGACGACGAGCTCGCGTCCCGCATGCACGCGGTCATCGAGGTCGCGTCGACGGCGGACATCACGCTCATCGACCTGGGCAACGAGCCCGGGACGCTCGTCAACGGCCAGCGCGTGAACAAGTGCAAGATCCGCCCGGGCGATCAGATCCAGATCGGCTCGACGCTGATCGTGCTCGAGAGCGCGGACGCCGCCGGAGCGGCCGTCGCGCCTCCGGCTCCGCCTCCGCCTCCGCCGGCGCCCTCGGCCAACCCGTTCGCGGCGGTCGCGCCTCCGGCTGCGCAGCCCGTGGCCGCGGCGCCGAGCGCGCCCGCCGCCAACCCGTTCGGCGGCGCCAACCCGTTCGCGGCCGCCCCGGCGGCCGGCGCCAATCCGTTCGCGGGCTCGAACCCGTTTGCGGCCCCGTCCGCGCCGGCGTCCCCGTTCGAGGCTCCGTCGCAGCCGTTCGCGGCGGCCGCGGCCGCCCCTTCGACCGCGCTGATCGGACCGGGTCTCGGGCTCGAGCCGGCGATGGACGGAGGAACCGGCTTCACCTACTCGATGGTGAAGAGCGGGCCGGACGTCAGCCCCGACGAGGTCGAGGTCGCGCACCTTTCGGCGATCGAGGTGATGGTCCTCTGGGACTCGAACGTCCTGCACATCTCCCACCTGACGCCTCCGCGCTCCTTCTTCGTGGGCGAGGAGATGGGCGAGAAGGTGTCGTGCGACTTCTTCGTCCCGAGCGAGACGCTCGGGACGACGCGCGCGCCGGTCGTGGTCTCGCGCGGCATCGGCGCGTCGCTGGTGATCCTGCCGCGCTCGCGCGGGTACGTCGACCTCCAGGGGCAGGGCAAGGTCAGCCTGGCGGACCTCATCTCCTCGGGGCGCGCGCGCCCGTCGACGGAGATGAGCGGTGCGTACGAGTTCGAGCTGCCCGCCGGCGCGAAGGCGCGTATGGAGCTCGAGGGCAGCGCCCTGGCGTTCCAGGTCAGCGCGGTCAACGCGGGCAAGCGCGTGCCGGTGGGCATCCTCGCGACGAGCGAGCCTGCGGCCTTCCTCTACACCGGCCTCTCGTTCCTTCTGCACATGGGCCTCGTGGCGGTCTTCGCCTTCTTCATGCCCGCCATGAGGGGCGACGACAGCGAGGACATCGATCGCGATCAGATCCTCATGATGCAGAAGCTCCTCAACGCCGCCGCCGAGCGCGAGCAGGAGGAGCGCGACACGAGCGAGGTCACCGAGACCAGCCCCGATCAGAAGGAAGGCGGCACCGGGACGCGAGCCAAGGGCGAAGAAGGCTCGATGGGCAACCCGAACACCAAGGACAGCGGGCACAAATACGGCGTCCAGGGGCCCAAGGACAACCCGGATCCGCACCTGGCCAAGCAGGCCGCCCTGCAGGAGGCCGCGCAGTTCGGCATGATCGGCCTCATCTCGACGATGGGCGGTGGCGATCCGAACGCGCCCACCGCTCCGTGGGGGCGGGAGGAGTCGTCGGGCCAGGACGAGAAGAGCGCCCGCGGCAACATGTTCGGCGACACCATCGGCGACTCGTTCGGCGCGGGAGGCCTCGGCCTGTCGGGCGTCGGCGAGGGCGGCGGGGGTCGCGGCGAGGGCATCGGCCTCGGCAACTTCGGCGGCCTCGGTCACGGCGCGGGGACGGGGACCGGGCAGGGCATCGGCAGCGGCCGTGGCCGCCTCGGCGGCGGTCACCAGGTCAAGGCGCCGCGCATCCGTGAGGGTGCGACGAGCGTCAACGGACGCCTGCCGCCGGAGGTCATCCAGCGCATCGTGCGTCAGAACTTCGGTCGCTTCCGCCTCTGCTACGAGAACGGAATGCGCAACAACCCGAACCTCCAGGGGCGCGTGACGGTCAAGTTCGTCATCGACCGCAGCGGGGCCGTCGCGATGACCGCCGACGGAGGCAGCGACATCCCGGATGCGGCCGTCGTCGGGTGCGTGGTGCGCGGGTTCGGCAACCTCTCGTTCCCGCAGCCCGAGGGCGGCATGGTCACGGTCGTGTACCCGATCATGTTCAACCCGGGCGACTGAGCGCGTTCGAGGGGAGCGCGCCGCTCCCCTCGAGCTTCCCGGCGGGAGCTCACGCGGCCCCCGTAGAGAGCACGGCAGCGCGGTGGGCCGACCAGGTCCTCCGCGCGCGTCTTTTTGTGGCGTTGAGGCAGTAGACGGCGCGCGCGCCATTCCCGTAGACTCGCGCCTCGTCATGAGCGCGAAAACCGCGAAGTCCCTGGTCGTCGTCGCCGTCACTGCCCTTGCCGCTGCCGCGTGCAGCCGCAGCAACATCGAGGCGGTCAACCTCGCGAACGAGGGCGATCAGGCCAAGGCGGCGAACATCGACGAGGCGATCTCGAAGTACGAGCAGGCGACCAAGCTCGACCCCGACAACGCGCGCATCTGGTGGAAGCTCGCGCTCGGGTACGAGAAGAAGGAAGACTGGCAGAAGATGGCCCAGGCCTGCACCAAGGCCGAGGAGGCCGCCGAGAAGGCCGACAAGAAGAAGACGCACGCCGACTACTATTTCCGCCAGGGCTACGCGCTCGAGCAGCTCGCCGAGAAGGGCGACGGTCCGTGGAACGACGCGAAGGCGCCCTTCCAGGCCGCCGCGCAGATCGATCCGAACCTCGGCCAGGCGTACGGCGAGCTCGCGATGGTGCTCCTGCACGGTGACGACGAGGCCGGCGCGATCCAGAACTGGACGAAGGCTCTCGAGGTCAAGCCCGACGAGACGCAGTACTACGTGCTGCTCGCCGACGAGTACCGCCGCCTGATGATGTACGATCTGGCAGAGCAGGTGCTCCGCGAGGGGCTCTCGTTCGCGAAAGAGGACGACAAGCACCTGTTCAACCTCCACGCGCTGCTCGGCGACGTGTACGAGAACAAGGGCGACATCCAGCGTGCGGTCACGGAGTACGAGGCCGGAAAGAAGTCTTGCGACAGCAACAAGTGCAACGACCACAAGGAGGCTTACTTCTACCTGGGGGCCTCCTACTCCGAGCTGAACCCTCCGAAGAAGAACGAAGCCATCCAGCAGCTCCAGTCGTTCTGGAAGATCACCTGCAAGGGCGCGCTCGCGGCGAAGTTCGCCGACCAGTGTGCCCAGTCGCAGGAGATCGTCCGTCGCATGGGCGGGTCGCTTCAGTAGCTCGTGCGGGTGCCCTTCCGCCCCTGGCCGTCGGCGAGGCGCTCGGGGGACGTGTGTGCGCGCGCCAGCGAAAAATCACGAACGGATCCCACCGCCTTCGGCGGTATAGTGTCGCCACGGGCGCCGCAGGAACGCGCCCACTTCGCAGTCGCGCTCTGGTACCGTTTGCCTTGCGCCGTTTCCCCAGCGCCGTCGCCGCCGGGGAGGTCCGCGTGAGCAAGCGGTGCGGCGCCATGTCTTCCCCTTGAGCGGTCGAACGAACCGAGGCGATCGATGGAGCTAGCGGAGCGTCTTTCGTATCTGGAGAGTGTGCGGGACTGGCAGGGCCTCGCCGAGGAGCTCGAGAAGGGGATCGCGTCGTCCGCGAGCAACGCGGACAAGGCGCAGTTCCACCTGAAGCTCGGGCACCTGCTCGAGGGCAAGTTCCTCGCCGGGGTGAAGGCGCTGAAGCACTTCCAGGACGCGTACAAGCTCAATCCGGCGCTCATCGAGAGCCTGGGGGCGGCGCGCGCGATCTACTGGGATCTCGGCAAGCTCAACATGGTGCAGAAGCTCCTCGAGCTCGAGCTCAAGGCGGGCCCGGAGGGAGCGCACGCGAGCGCGCTCTGGCTGGAGCTCGGCGACGTGCTCTGCGACCAGGGGGACTGGGAGAAGGCGGCGGCGACCTACGCGCGCAGCCTCGGAGCGAGCGGGGGCAACAACCCGGAGGCCAGCGCGTGCCTCGCGGACGCGCAGGTCGAGGCGGGCTCGTGGCAGGAGCACCTGGCGGGCCTGCTGCGCGAGTCGAGCGACGCGGGCGACGCCTCGAGGCGGGCGCGCCTGCTGCTGCGCGCGTCCCGGGTCGCGCGACGCTTCGCTCCCGAGGAGGCCGAGGGCATGCTCACGCGCGGCTACGCGGCCGACGCGGGCGATCGCCAGATCGCGGCGCTCTATGAAGGCCTGCTCGCCGAGCAGGGGCGGTTCGACGCGCTCGAGCGCGCCCAGCTCGAG
>JAJYCT010000142.1 GCA_021778125.1 Myxococcales bacterium | reverse complement strand
AAATGCTGCGGGATGGGCTAGCGATCGTGGACGAAGCCGCGCTCATCGCCAAGCTCGCCAAGATCGAGGCCCTGTTCGCGGGCGCCGCGACCGAGGGCGAACGCGCCGCAGCTGCCGGAGCCCGTGAGCGCATCCTCGAGCGCCTTCGCGAGGTCGAGAAGGCGGACCCGCCGGTGGAGTACAAGTTCACGCTGGCCGACGCCTGGTCGCACCGGCTTCTGCTCGCCTTGCTCCGGCGATACGGGCTCAAGCCGTACCGGTATCGAGGGCAGCGCCGGACCACGATCATGGTGCGGGTCGCGAAGCGCTTCGTGGGCGAGACGCTGTGGCCCGAGTTCCAGCAGCTCAGCGCGACGCTCCAGACTTACCTCGACGAGGTGACCACGCGCGTCGTCGGGGCGGTGGTTCACGGCGACACGTCCGACGCGACCGAGATCGCCGAGCCGAAGCAGCTCGGACCCGTCGCGGTGTCGCGGTGACCCGACGGCCAGCCGACAGGTCCACCGATGGCCACGCTCGCCCCGACATCCACGGCAAGGACCTTCGGGCGAGCGGACGGCCAACGACTCGTTGCCCGCCGGCGGAGAACGGCGCGCTCCTCCCTAGTCAGCCCCTATATTCCCGCCGCGCACCGGCGCCTTCGCGCGGCCCGCACTCACTCCGAGCGGCGCGAGCGCCCTAACGACCTTGACCGTCTCAACGCGTACCCGTTCACGAGATCCAGCGCTGTTCGCGGTATCGCACTTTGTGGTTCCATTCTTCGCGTCGTAGCGGGAATTCGCTGTCCATTGACGTGAGGTTCGGCGAGCAGGCCGTCGAAACGGGGTGCGGGCGTCGAGGGGGGGCGCCCTGACGTAACGCGCCTTAGCGGCTCAAGCGGCGTTCAATGCTACTGGAATGGCGCACTCACTGAGCTCCGCCAGCGCGCCCCCGCCGACAGAGCCAGGCGCCGCAACGTGTCGTCGAAATCCGACCGGCGGACGAAGTGGACGGTCGTGCGACCGGCTCCGAAGTTCTCCACGCCCTCCTTCACCTCTCCGTCGGGGCCCTCCTCGCGCCACCGCTTCGCCGTGCGCGTCCGTCCGGGCCACTCCTTCGCCGGATCGACGCCGAGCTGCGCGAGCTCCTCCAGGGCGTCGGCGCCGAGGAGGTCGCCGCACACCTTGTCCCTGGGGAACGAGGCGCGATCGATCAGCATCACGTCGAGCCCGCCGCGCGCGAGGTGGAACGCGGCGGTCGCGCCCGCGGGTCCGGCGCCGACCACGGCGACGTCGCAGCATTCGATCGTCATGCGTCGAGGGTCCGTGGCGGCACGCCCCGCGACCGGTATCGGTAGTGGAGGTTGCCGAGCACGCGCTTGCCGGCGAGGGTCGCGTGATACGCGTGCCAACGTGGCGAGAAGCCACCGGGCTCCGCGAACGCCCGCGCCTCGGCGGGCGTCACGATGATGCTCACGTGGATGTTGGGGGCGAGGCCGACGGGGATGCCACGGTCGACGACGCGGCGGTAGAGGTGCCGAAAGACGGGGTACATGGCCTCGAACGCGGGAGGGCTCGCGTCGGCCATCGCCGTACCGGCGAGCGGGCGGAAGACGCATACGGTGGGGAAGGCGCCCGCGCGCGTGATCCGGTCGATCGCGGCGAGCGTGTCCGCGGCGGGCTCGATGCCCGCGATGATCTCCCCGGACACCGCGCCCGACCGGAACCGCCGGGCGCAGTGCTCGATCGCATCGAAGTACGCTTCGTGCCCGATGGTGGCCGCTTTGCCGGGGCACACGCGCGCGAAGTGCTCGGGGTTGCCGGCCTCCACGCAGAAGGACATGTGGTGGATGAAGGTCACGCCCTCGCGGCGCGCTGCGAGCGCGGTCTCGACGATCTCGTCGTCGGCCTTCTCGGTGCCCTGGAGGGTCGC
Organism: Myxococcales bacterium; assembly: GCA_021778125.1. GTDB lineage: Bacteria > Myxococcota_A > Polyangia > Polyangiales > Polyangiaceae > Palsa-1150. The sequence continues at coordinate 11,480 of JAJYCT010000142.1, read as the reverse complement.
GACGCGGCCCATGGGCTTGCCGCTCGAGGTCTTGCGCCCGGCGAACGCCGGGGGAGGGGCGACCGCCACGGGCGTGCCGGGAAGGTCCGGCCCGTCTTCGCGGGCAATCTCGTGACCGTCGCCCCGCGCGCGGAGGACGTACGGGCTCCGGGCAGCGAAGGTCTCGACGACAGGCGCGTTGAGGCGCACGCCGTCGGGGAGGACGAGCTCGAGCCCCGATCCGAGACCCGCCCGCATCCGACGCGGCGCCGTCGCCGCCGTGTCGCCCTCCACCCGCAATCCGCGGCACATGAAGTCGAGCTTCAGGGAGGCCGGCGTCGCCAGGATCGTCGCGCGATCGGGCAGGAGCAACGCTCACCAGGCTACCGGCGGGGCCGGACGCGCGGTTGACGCCGATCAATCGGCCTGCACCGGCGGACCTCCTGCCCGCTCAGTTCCCCACGACCCCCCAGTACGAATGCGTGCTCGCCTCGAGCACGGGAGTTCTCGGGCCTCGGCTCGTGGGGCTTCCACGACAGTAGCGGCAACGAGCGGCCGTCGACGACCCACATCATGGCGCGCTCGTTCCCGCGCGCCGTGGCCGGCACGCTGCTCGAGATCCAGCGGCCCAAGCTGGGCGACATGATCGTGAAGTACCAGGCGGCCACGGCGACGAACGGCCTGCCGCACGAGGTCTCGCTCTCGGCGGACTACATCACGAGCCCGAGCCTCCTGTGCGACGGGAAGGCCGTGACGTTCACCCAGGCGACCGGTCGCGCCACGAACACCTGTCCCGTGACGGACGAGGCGGTGCACACGTTCGAGGTGGTCGGCACGCCGACGAAGTGACGGGGGGGCCCAAGCCGGGTCACGCTCCGCCGGGCCATCATGGCGACGCTCGAACGGAGGCCGGGCGCGAGCAGCGGAGCGCGGATCTTGGCGGCGCTATCCTGGGCACCCCCGTCCCGTGCCCGGCAGGACGCAGGTACCGGCTGCGTAGGTGGCATCGCCTTGCGTCGGGACGCACGAAGACGGGTAGGTGCAGTACGGCGGAGCATCGAGCTGGCACGGCGCTCCGTCGGTCAGAGGGGCCAGGCACACGTTCTGGCCTCCTGATGTGGAGCCGCACGCGGACTGTCCGCTGCACATCGGCCCGTTCGCCCCGAGGTCACACGAGCCGCCGGCCGCGCTGAGAGGGAAGGGCTCGCAGAGACCGGTCGTGGGATTGCACTCCAACGACCAGTAGCAACCCGGCGCCTTGACCTTGTTGTCGTCGCACGGCTGCCCGAGGTTCGCCTCGCGAACGCACGTTCCGGGTCCGCTGGCCGGACCGACACAGTCGAGGTTCGTCGCGTCCGCATCCCAGCCGCACGGAACCGCCGGGGTCGCGCCCGGCACGTTGCAGGCGTCTCCGGCCTTCAAGCCAGCCACGCACTTCGTTGGCGGGCTTGGGACGCTCGCCCCCCCGACCCCGTAGCAGACGTCAGGTCCGCAGCAAAACAGCTCTTCTCCCTGCGGACCCTGGCACATGTCGTGGGCCGGGCCGAGGCACGGCTCTCCAGGGGTCGACACCGGAGAACAGACGCCGCATGGCGCATTCGGGGGGCCGACGAGGGTGCAGACGCCGCTGCGGCACTGGTCGCTGCCAGAGCACGCAGCGCCGTCCGGTCGCGCGCCGAGCTGCGAACGACAGGCCGCCGGGAGCAGAAGTGTCAGCGCCGTGCCACCGTCGCACGGGAGTTGCTGGAGAGCCTCTGCACACGACTCGATTGCTGCCGGCGAGCCAGACGTTTCTGGCTGGATGCCGGCCGCGCACGCAAGGGTCGTTCGCTGCTCGCACGTCCCGACGTCCGTCCAGTCCGTCCGGAACCACCACGCGTCACACGTCAATTCGGCGTGGCAGTAGGCTTTCGCGTAGTCGCCGCAGGCTTGCGTCAGCGGGATGATTGGCTTGGCCAGCTGCCCGCTGCACGCCGCGAACACAGCCGCTGCTCCGGCGATGGCGGCACGAGAGCGGGCCGCGCGACTGACCATGGAGCGAGGGAATCGTGGCGGACCCGGGCGGTCAAGAGGCGTGGTGCCGACGGTGGGTGACGCCGAAGACGAGGAGGTAGGGCCAAGCCGGAGGCCGCGGTCACACTCCAAGGGGTTCCCCCGACGAGTGACCATGCGGCGCCTGCTCCTTCCGTGCCTTCTCCTCGTGGCGTGCGACAGCCCTCGCACGCCCCCGACCCCGACTTCGACCTCGACCTCGACCCCGACCCCGACTTCGACCTCGAGCGAGCAGGCCGTCGAAACGGGGTGCGGGCGTCGAGGGGGGGCGCCCTGACGTAACGCGCCTTAGCGGCTCAAGCGGCGTTCAATGCTACTGGAATGGCGCACTCACTGGCCTGCAGGCTGACGAACCCCTCGGATTCGACGGCGAGCGACGACTGAGGACCGAACAGGGCCTCGTGATGCGCCGATGCCGTTGCCGGGAACGATCCCAGCGCCGTGGCGAGGGCCGCCACGGCAAGCCGCTTCTCCGTGACCATGCGTTAGCTCCAAGACAGCGCGGGGCGCCCAGCCTACTTCGTCGCTCCTTCGCGCTGCACGGAGAACGTGTCCCCCCGGATCTCGAGCGCCTCGATCGGCCCGCCGAAGGAGCGGGCCAGGCCGACGTCGATCCGCCACACCTTGCCGTCGCAGGCGCTGTTCACGCCGCCGTGCTGCACGGTGTGGCCGACGATCATCCGCGTGGCGCCCAGCTCCGCGAGCGCGGTCGCGAGGCTCTCGCAGTCCGGCGCGGCGTCCTCGCTCGAGTAGGCGCGCGTCCACACGGGACCGTCCTCGGCGACGAGGATCGACGGCGGCTCGAGGCGTCTCCCCGCGAGCCACGCGTCGAGCTCGTCGTTCATGCGATCGAGCCCGTACGCGACGTGCTTCGGGAGCACGCCGCCGTGGACGAACAGCGCGTCGCCGACCTTCACCACGACCGGGCGCCCCGCGACGAGGCGCGCGTACGAACCGCCGGGCTCGAAGGCCGCGGCGCGGCCGCGCGCCTGCGCGGGGATCGGCCCCAGCGCCATGGCGCCCTCCGCCGCCGGAAACCGATCGAACGCCGCGAAGCCGCCCGGCGTGACGTAGCGGAAGTCCAGCGAAGCGTTCATGACCTCGTGATTGCCGACGAGCGCCACGAGCTCGCCCCCCGCCGCGGCGGCCTGCTTCTTCAGCGACTCGGTGAGATCGAGGATCGCCCGATCGTCGTCGCCTCGATCGATCTCGTCTCCGGTCTGCACGACGACCAGGTGCCCGCCGATCCAGCGATCCTGCTCGTCGATGGCGCCCGCCAGCCGCAGCGCGCGGCGGGCGTGGTCGAGGTCTCCGTGCAGGTCTCCGATCGCGACGAGCCGCTCGGGCGCGGGGCGAGAGAGCCGCGGGGAGAGCCGGTGCACGCTGGCGGCGGCCTGCGGAGCAGAGACCGGCGCCGGACGGCTCTGGAGCTCGTCGACGCGCGCGCGCCCGCACGCGGCGCCGGGGAGCGCGAGCAGCACGAGGAGCGCGGAGCGACCGACGCGGAGCATCCGCGGGCATCGTAGAACACGGCGACGAGTCGCGCTCCCGTCCGCCGGGCACACGCCTCGCGTTCACGTTCGGCGAGGGGACCTTCGGGGGGCTCTCGGCCACCGAGCGCACAGGGGCCTACGGGGTCATCGTGAAGGCGATGTTCGTCGCCGTGTACTGGCTCTCGTCCGGAGACTGGAGGTTCGTCTCGTCGAGCATCGCGTCGAGGGAGGCGATCCGGCCGACCGCCGCGAAGTATCCCCAGTGCGGCGACGGGATGAGCGTGACGCCCATGGCGGCGAGGTGCCCCAGATCGATCGCGCTGCCGCTCGTGTGGACCTCGACCTCGGTCGTGTCGGAGGCCTCGCCGTGAGCGACGAGCGTGGCGTGCATGACCATCTCGCTCGAGGCCCACGTCCAGGCACCGATCGAGCCAGTGGCGGCGGAGATCGGCCCGTTCTCCGCCGGAGCGAGCAGGGGTTGCGGCGGCACGAGCGACAGGTCGATGGTCGTCGTGGTCGGGGGCAGGTCGAAGGGCGAGAACGCCGTCACGTACTGCCAGAACGAGGGATCCGGCGTGGGGTTCTCGATCGACGCCTGGGCGCTCATCACCGGACCCTGGAGGGCCGGGACACCGAACGCCGACGACGTCCCACTCCCCAGCAAGCGCACGCCACGACGATTGTTCTGGGGGCCATAGACGACGAAGAGATCGAGGTCCACGGGACTCCACGACGACGGGATCTGCGGCGCCTCCGTCACGTTCAGCGTGACGTTGCCGAGGGTCCCGATCGGCGAGGGCACCACGGTGGAAGTCGTCACCGTCGCGCCGTTCGACACGGTGCCCGCCGTCACCTCGGCGTACCAGTAGTGCGTGAACGTCGAGTCGCTCACGAGGACGTCATAGCCGATACAGGGCGAGGTCGTGTTGTACCAGCCGGTCGGTGCCGAAATCGGCTCCGTGGTCGCCGTCTGATAGGTCGTCACGCCCCCGTTGAACTGCACCTCCTCGCCGTTGCATCCGAACGCCGTGAGCCAAACCTGACAGGTCGAGGCCCCGCAACTCGGCTCTTGCAGGAGGACGTTCACGGTCGCCGACCCGGTCGTGTATCCGACGTCGGGCCAACCGTGCAGGCGCGGGTGAGCGACGGTCACGCCGAGGTAGACGACCGGGTTCGCTCCCCCGTACGGACCGGCCGCGACCAACGCATCGTACGGCGGGACGATGCCGTCGGCCTGGAACGCCCCGTTGGCGTCGGTCGTGACCTCGGTGCGCGCACCGGTCGCGTCGACGAGCGTGACCTTCCTGGACGCGACGAACGCCCCCGCGTAGATGTCCACGACGTGGCCCGACACCTGGATGGGGCCGGAGGCGTCACCGCCGCCATCGTTCGTCAACGACGCTCCCGCCTCGGCGTCGATCGTCGAGGCGGCGTCGGGCGCGACGGCCACGCCGACGTCGTCAGGAGCATCCGCTCGCCCGGCATCGGAGATGGCTTCTGCCAGCCGCCCGGAGCCGCAGGCCGACGTACCGACGCTCGCGAGGGCGACCGCGACCGGAAGCGAGAAGCGGAGGAAGGCGCGCATTCGTGAGCTCCTGGCGAGACGGGGGTGAAGTCGGAGCATGGGGAGATGCCTCAGACGCTGCATGACGGCGAAACCCGAGTCAGAGGGGCGTGCACGGAATCGCACATCCAGGCCATGCACGCGTCGGCGGCGGCCGAGAACTCCGTCGCGCACGCGTTCTCCGTGCACGGTGCACAGTCCGGATCGACGACGAGACAGGTGGCGGAGGCCTGCGTGCCTCCGGCGCTGCTCCCCGAGCAGGAGAGCGCTAGGAGCAGGGCGAGCAGCGGTGCGGCAATGCGGACTGCGTCCGCTGCGCGGAGAGCAATGACTCTCATCGACATGCCGTCCTGATGCGCTGGAGGTTCTCGCTGCAGACCTGCTGCAAGTGCGCGCGGTCTGCGCGAGTCGTCGGGATCATGGCGGGCTGGGTAGCAAAGCCCGAGTCGCGATGGAAGCAGGCGTCGAGGGCGGCCTGGTACTGGACGCACTCGGGCACTGGGTCCGGCCTGTCGTGTTTGCTTCCACATCCCGAAAGGAGGATGGCAAGCAAGAAGACGGGCCGCCTGGGCGTCGCCAAGGCCACTCTCATTTCGGACGAAGGCGTGGCTCGCCTCCCCCGTGGACTTCGCTCTGCGGGTAGTCCATGACCCAATGCTCGCCCGTCTCCTCATCGACGTACTCAACCTCCCAGGTCTGAGGGTTGGCGCGAACCCTTCGCAGGCGCTTCGCGTACTCCACTGCTGCGGCTCCCCGTATCTCCTTTGACTCGCTTCTACTCATTTGACGATCCTGATCGTGACATTCGGAAGCAGGTTGATGTCGAGGTTGGGAAGGAGGAATTCTCGGGCTCCGCCAGCGGGCGAGCAGGCCGTCGAAACGGGGTGCGGGCGTCGAGGGGGGGCGCCCTGACGTAACGCGCCTTAGCGGCTCAAGCGGCGTTCAATGCTACTGGAATGGCGCACTCACTGAGTGCGCACGAAGGAAGAGGGTGCGCTCCCCCCGCCGTGCCAGGGCGGGCCCAAGACATTCTGCGGTCGCAGCTGCAGGCCGGCGCATCTCGTGGCATCGTGCGCGCATGCGCGTACGCGCCGGCTTTGTTTCGTGGGGTGTGACGATGGGGGCCCTCGTGGCGTGCGGTAGCAGCGGGAGCGCCCTGCCTCCAGTTGCAGACGGCGGCTTCGACACCGCGGCCGACGCGGAGCTCGACGCGGGGGACGGCAGCGCGACGGTCGACGGCGGCGCCTCTTCCGATACCGCGCTCGACGGGAGCAGCGGCCCCGTCGACTCGGGCCCGTGGACGCCGCCCGACGCGTCGTTCACGCCGCCGACGTGCGTCGGGCCGCTCGGCGACGCGGGGTTCACGTCGCTCGCGGACTTCCCCGTCGCGACGCTCTGTGCATCGACGGGGGGCATGGTCGTGGAAGGCAGCCCGCCGTGCCAGGGATCGATCCTGGTGTCGGTCCCCGACTCCCCGGGCAGCGGGGACCTTGGGGAGTGGTGGCTCTTCGACGCCGCCACCGGTGCGCTCGAGGCCTCGGGGACGAACACCAACGGACTCATTGCCTGCGGGGGTGGCGCGACCGGGTTCGTGTACCCGTACCAGTGCTTCGAATACGGCGGATGGCCGCAGAAGACGTCCCTCTGCACCGACGCCGGGTCGGCCGACGCGGCGGTCGGGGACTCCTCCGCGGACGGCCCGGGCTGAGGAGCGCTACTTCGGGCTGAGGCGCATCACCGTCCCGCCCGTGGTGCTCGTCCAGTAGACGCTCGTCGCGTCGACGGCGATCGCGTAGGGCAGGTCGCCTTGGAAGAGCGTGACGGGCGCGCCACCCGCGAGGGGCATCTTCATGACGGTGCCGTCGTCGCCGTTCGCCCAGTACAGGCTCGAAGCGTCGGCCGCGATCGCCGTCGCCCTCCCGGTGCCGAGCGAGGTCACGGCGCCGCCGCCGATCGGTATCGTCACGATCGAGCCGTAGCTCGCCCAGTAGAGGCTCCCTCCTTGCACCACGAGATTGAACGGCGGGCCGTAGGCGAGCGTGCAAAGCGTTGTCACGTTTCCCCCGCCAAGAGGCACCTTCATGATCGCGCCCTGCTGCCCACACTGCGGGCAGTTGTTCGACCAGTAGACGCTCGTCGTGTCGACGACGATGTCCCACGTTTCGAAGTCCGCGACCGTTGCCAGCGTGACGGGCGTCCCTCCGGCGAGCGGTAGCTTGACGACCGTTCCGCCCGAGAACGTCCCCGCGTCGGAGATCGTACTCGCGGTCCAGTAGATGTTCGTCGCATCGATCGCGAGCGCGCCGCCGCCTGCGGTGGTCAGCGTTGTCACCGGTCCCCCAGCGAGCGGGATGCTAGAGACGCGCGGGGGAGCGGTCCCGTTCCCGTTCCACGTCCAGTCCCAGTTCCCGTAGAGAGTCGTCGCGTTCGCGACGAGCGAGCTTGCACCGCTCCCCCCCGTGACAAGCGGATATGGCGCCCCGCCGTCGAGCGGTGCGGTCCACACGCTGGCGGGGCTGTAGGCGGCATTGTTTCCCCACGACACGCTGGTGCCGTTGACCGCGAGCGGAAACACGCCCGGCTGGCCGCTCGCGATCGTGACTAGGCATCGCCCCGCGGTGCACGTGCCACCCCCGGGGCAGTCGGCGCTCGCGGAGCAACCGCAGGCGCCGTCGATGCACGCCAGGGAGCCCTCGCACGGAGTGCCCCCCGTGCAGCAGCTCTCGCCCACCGCCCCGCACGCCGGCGCCGCGTCCGCAGCGTAGCCGGCGCTGTCACCGTTGGCGTCACGCGCGGCTCCCGAGTCGCGCGCCGATGCTTCGCCCGCTCCGCCGGCGTCCGCCGAGCCTCCGTCGGAAGGCGCCGCGGCGGTCGCGCCCCCGCACGCTCCCGCGAGCGCGCTCGAGACCACGGCCAGTAAGTCCAGGAAGGGGAAGCGCCGGCGCATCGCAGGTGCCTCTACCTTACTCACCGCCGGAGCTTTCGCATCCACTAGGTCGACGTGCTCGTCGACCTCGCGCGCCTCGGCGTCGACCGTGGACAGCCCGCCACCACGTCGGGCATCAGCGGCCGCGGCTTGGCGAACGCGTCGGAGACGTCCTGCGGCGTCGTGGGGTCGACTTCGTGCATCGTGAGCCACAGGTACGCCAAGCACGCCTTGCGCACGGCGTGCGGATCGTTCCGGATCGCCACGTGCGCCCACCTGGTTGGCCGACGGGTAGCGGTAGTGGGGCTGCCAAGACCTGCGTCCAACGGCTGTTCCTTTGCATCGAAGACGACGATCGATACCGCATACTGCGCCGACATGTCGCCGCCATCTAGGGACATAATCCCGCTCTTGGCGTCTACGATTCCGAGACCGTGCCCCGGAAAGATGACTGGACACCCTGCGTCAGTCTGCGGAATGAGCGTGGCAGTAGAACCGCCACTCGCAGTCGCACGGATGCTGCACACATAGAAGCCCCCACCATCGTCCAGCGTCGCAACACGCCCCGTCAGCGCGTCCCCGCTGGCCGACACAGCCAGGCCGCTATTGAAGGTCACGCCCGCGTCGAGCAAGCCTCCCGGCTGCGGTACCACGGACGTCGTACATGAATAGCAGCCGAGCCACGGCGCAGCCGCCTCCGATGGCGGCGGGGCTGTCTCGGCACCGCCATCGCCCTGCGTAACTGTGGAAGAGCATGCCGGCACCCCCCCCAATGCGAGGGCCGCGGCGAGCGCGCAGAGGCCGAGCCCTGTCCAATCCACCTGTCCCCCATTGTGCCTCACTCTGTGCGAGCAGGCCGTCGAAACGGGGTGCGGGCGTCGAGGGGGGGCGCCCTGACGTAACACGTCTGACGTAAGACGTAAGACGTAACGCGCCTTGGACGAAGCCGCTGCGCGGCAGCATCGCTTCGCATGTAGGTCGTCGCCTGGTGCGCGAGCATCCCCCCCTCCGGCGAGGCGGTCGCGAGTCCGTCTCGTAGGTCTCGCGCTGCGCGGGCGATCCTGAGTCTTCGCGCCGTCCGCCCCGTCGTGGGTGCGCGCGGGGCCGAAGGAGGCTCGGATGATTGCGAAGCAAAGGCTGCGGGACAAGATGCGCGAGGACCTCGAGCTGCGAGGGATGAGCGCCAGCACGATCACGACGTATCTGGACTGCGCGCGGCGGTTCGCCGAGCACTTCGAGCGTTCGCCCGGCGCTCTCGGGGCGCCCGAGATCCGCGCCTTCCTCTTGTACCTGCTGCACGAGCGCAAGGTCGCGCCGTCGTCGTTCAACGTGTACGCCGCCGCGATCCGGTTCCTGTACACCGTGACGCTCGACCGGCCTGAGACCATCGCGCGCATGCCGCGCATGCGCGTACCGATGCACATCCCTGTCGTGCTCACGACCGTCGAGGTGTCGCAGCTTCTCGCCGCGCTCAAGACCGACAAGCACCGCGCGATGGTCATGCTCGCGTACGGCGCCGGCTTGCGCGTCAGCGAAGTCTGCAAGCTGCGCGTCGAGGACATCGATCCGAAGCGCATGCTAATCCACGTGCGGCACGCCAAGCGTGGGCGCGAGCGCTACGTGATGCTGAGTCCCAAGCTGCTCGCGACGCTGCGCGCCTACTGGAAGACGTCGCGCCCCTGCGGGCCGCAGCTGTTTCCGGGCCGGGGCGCAAACGGGCTGTTCTCGCGCAAGGGGGTGCACGCGGCGATAGTCAGCGCGGCGCTGCGCGCGGGCATCACCAAGCCGCTGTCGCCGCACACGCTGCGCCACAGCTTCGCCACGCACCTGCTCGACGCCGGCACCGACCTGCGCACCTTGCAGGTGCTGCTCGGCCACGCGTCGCTCAAGAGCACGATGGCGTACTTGCACGTGAGCACCGCGCGCGTGCAGGCGATCCCGAGCCCCCTCGACGCGCTCGGCTGAGAGCGACGTGCACGCGTCGTGTGCGCCCGTGCGCACGCGCGCAGCGGCGGCCGCGCCCCTCGAGCTCGCGGACATCGTACGCGCCCACGGCGAGCCGTTCGCCCGAAGTCGCGTGCTGCGTCCCGAGGAGCGCGCGACGCTGCGGGCGATCGCGCAGTGCAGGACCGCCGTGCTCGGCGGGCACCTCGACGTGTGCACCGCGTGCGGCCACGAGCAACCGTCGTACAACTCGTGCCGCAACCGGCACTGCCCCAAGTGTCAGTCTCTCGCGCAGGCGCGCTGGGTCGACTCGCGCCTCGAGCGCCTTCTGCCCGTGCACTACTTCCACGTCGTCTTCACGCTCCCCGCCGAGCGTCGTGCCGTCGCCCGCCGCTCGCGCGAGGCGGTGTTCGACATGCTCTTCGCCAGCGCGGCGGCCACGCTGCTCGCGCTCGGGCGCGATCCGAAGCGCCTGGGCGCCGAGCTGGGCGTGACGATGGTGCTGCACACCTGGACGCGCGAGCTGCTCTGGCATCCGCACGTGCACGCTATCGTCACCGGCGGCGGACTGTCCGACGACGGAGCGCGCTTCGTCCGCGCTCGGCGTCGATTCCTCTTCCCCGTGCGAGTCATGGGCGCGCTCTTTCGTGGAAAGATGCTCGCCGCGCTCGAGCGCGCCCAGGCGCGCGGGCACGTCGACCTCGGACAGGTCGACCTTCACGCGCTCCGAGCCAAGCCCTGGATCGTCTACGCGAAGCGGCCCTTCGGCGGGCCCGAGCAGGTCCTTCGCTACCTCGGGCGCTACACGCACCGCGTCGGCATCTCCAACCAGCGGCTGCTCAGGTGCGACGACCGCGGCGTCACCTTCCGCACCAAGGACGGCAAGTGCGTCACCGTCGACCCCCAGGAACTGCTCGCGCGCTTCGTCCAGCACGTCCTGCCCCCGCGCTTCGTCAAGATCCGGCACTACGGCTTGCACGCCGCAAGTCACGCCACCACGCGACTCGCCGTCGCTCGAAAGAGGCTCGCTCCTCACGCGACACCTCCCCCGCGCCACGAGCGCGAAGATGTCGCCGCCCTCCTGTTGCGACTCACCGGCATCGACCTGAGCGTCTGCTCCGCATGTCACTCGCCCGCCCTCGTGCGCACCGCGCTGCCCGACCCCAGAGCCCGCGCTCCGCCGGCGGCCGCATGATGGCCCCCCACGCTCCGACAGTTCGCGTTCGCGATCGCGCACCCGTCTGTCCGCGCCTCCCCAACCCTGCCTCGGACGCCCCAGCCTCACGCCTCGAGCCAGCTCGACCCCCGCCATCGCGACGCGACTCCCCGCATGGCACGCCGCGCGGACGCACGAGCCGTCCCCGCGAACGATTCGCGCTGCGCCAACTTCCCCATACCCGCCTCTGACGACGCCGCGCCGCTGCCGCGCATCGGCTCCGTCCAAGAGTCGATTGTGCAAGCGCGCACCCCTGCTCGGGCGCCTACCACCCCGTCGGCGCGCTCACCCAATCGACTGCTGGTT
>JAJYCT010000141.1 GCA_021778125.1 Myxococcales bacterium | reverse complement strand
GCCGCGCGCGACTGGTCGGCGGAAATGCTTCGCCGCGTTGCGATCGATCGGCAAATGCTTCCCGCGCTCTCCGAATCGCCGGCGGTTTGCGGAAACGTTTCGGCTGCGGGCGCGAGAGCGGCCGGGCAGGGCCCCAGCGTCGCGGCAGCGGCGAGGAAGCCAAGGCCGGAGACGGCGGCCAGCGCGAGTGCCTCGCCGGGCCGGACGGCGCCCGACGGGACGTGCCGGCCCCGCGTCCTGGGGTTCTTCGCGTCGACGTCGCGATCGGCCCAGCGGTTGAACGCCATGGCGCTCGTGCGCGCGCAGACCATGCACGCGAGCATCGCCAGCAGCCGCGCCGGGCCGAGGTCCTCGTGCGGGACGGCCAGGGACAAGACGACCGCGCTGGCAGCGAAGGGCAGCGCGAAGACGGTGTGCGAGAGGGCGACGAGCGAGCCGTAGGTCCGGGCGCGGGCGAGCACGGTCATCGGGAGATCTCCTGCCGGCGCGACAGCCAGCGGCGCGGCGTGCGGACGCTGCGAAGGACGAAGGCGGCCGGATCGGGCCCTGGGTCGCCCTCGATGACGAAGAGCCCGGGCCGGGCGCCCGGGGCGACGCGCCCCAGATCCGGGCGACCCAGCGCGCGCGCGCCTCCCCACGTCGCCATGGCCACGAGGTCGGCGTGCGGGACGGAGGGGAACCGGTCGGCGAGCGCGCGCGCCTCGGCGAGCACGTCGAGCGAGGGCGACGACGCGAGCGAGTCCGTGCCCAGCCCGGGGAGAATGCCGGCCGCGCGCATCGGCAAGAGCGGCGGCAGGCGCACCTCGATGTGCAGGTTCGACCGGGGGCAGAGGACGACGGGCGCTCCCCGGCGCGCAACGTGCTCGAGCTCCTCGGGGCGCGCGTCGGTGAGGTGGACCGCGAGGACGTGCGACGCGAGGGCGCCGAGTCGGTCGGCGAACGCCACGGGTGCCTCGCCCGGCCAGGCGAGCGCGTCGCGGCGCAGCTTGAGTCGCGACTGGTACCAGGCCACCACCGGCCCGTCGCCGTGCTCGAGGAAGCGCCGCTCCGCGCCGTGCTCCGCGAGGTGCAGGCTGGCGCGCACGCCCTGCTCGGCGGCGCGGGCGACAAGCGCCGCGACGACCTCGGCGTGCGTCGTGTAGAGGGTGTGCGGGGTGGCGGCGTACGTGAGGTCGGGGCTCGGCCACGGCCCGACGCGCTCGTCGACGACGCGCGGAAGCGCCCGGACGCGCTCCTCGAGCGGCTCGCGCTCGACGCCGAAGACCTCGTGGAACACGCAGCCGGCGAGGCCGCGCCGCGCGAGCGCGGAGACCGCCACGAGCGAGTTGGTGACCTCCCCGACCGCCGCGATGCCATACACGTCGAGCTCGCGGACCGCCTCGTCGACGGCCCCGGGGTCCTCCTCGGGGCGGAGCTCGCTGCGCGCGCCGATGAGGTGCTCCACCCACGGGACGAAGCCGGCGCCGCCGCGGCCCCGCCCGCGCAGGCCGCTCAGCTCCAGGTGCGTGTGCGCGTTGACGAGCCCGGGCAGCACGACGCCGCGCACGGTCTCGCGCGGGGCGCCCGCGTGGCGCGGCAGCACGTCGGCGGCCGGGCCCACGTCGATGATCGTCCCGCGATCGTCGAGCACGACGGCCGCGTCCACGAGCGGCGCCCCGTCGCCCCGGATCAGCGCGTCGGCGTGCAGAGCGCGCATGGCCTCAGGCGGGCGGCGTGAGCCACTCGTAGTGGACGTTGCGCCGCGCGGCCCGGAAGCCCGCCGCCCGGATGCGCGACTCCATCGCGCCGGCGTTCATGCCGAACGTCGTGCCCGCGCTCGAGACGACGTTCTCCTCGAACATGACGCTGCCGAAGTCGTCCGCGCCGAAGCGCAGCGCCACCTGCCCCACCTCGGGGCCCTGCGTCACCCACGAGGCCCCGACGTGCTCGATGTTGTCGAGCAGAATGCGCGCGAGCGCCTGCTGCCGGAGGTAGAGCACCGTGCCGTTGTCGCCCGGCTCGATGCGCGTGCCTCGCTCGTGCTGGAAGTCCCAGCAGAAGAAGGCCGTGAAGCCGCGCGTCTCGTCCTGCAGATCGCGCACCTTGACGAGGTGGTTGACCCGGTCGCGCAGCGTGTCGACCGTGCCGTACATCATCGTCGCGCTCGAGCGCAGACCCATGTGGTGCGCGACGCGCATGACGCCGAGCCACTCGTCGCTCGTGCACTTGGCCTTCGCGATCGTGCGGCGCACCCGATCCACGAGGATCTCGGCGCCCCCGCCGGGCACGCTGTCGAGGCCCGCGGCGCGCAGACGCTCGAGGACGGCGTGCACCGAGAGCCCCTCGAGACGCGCGACGTGCAGGATCTCCTCGGGCGACAGCGCGTGCAGGCCGAGCCCGTACTCGCGCTTCATCCAGCGGAAGAGGTCCTCGTACCACTCGATGCGCAGCTCGGGGTGCAGGCCGCCCTGGAGCAGGATCTGCACGCCGCCGGCGTCGACGACCTCCTGCAGCTTCTTGCCGAGCTCCTCGCGCGTGAGCAGCCACGCCTCGGGGTGGCCGAGGGGCCGGTAGAACGCGCAGAAGCGGCAGCTCGTCGTGCAGACGTTCGTGTAGTTGACGTTGCGATCAACGATGTACGTCACGACGCCGTCGGGATGCCGGCGGCAGCGAACGGCGTCGGCGGCGAGCCCGAGGTCGAAGAGCGACGCCTCCTGGCCGAGCCGCTCGCCCTCCGCCGCGCTCAGGCGCTTCCCCTCGGCCGCCCGGGCAAGCAGTCCGTCGAGCGACGGCGCGGGGGACGGGGCCTTGCGGTCCTCGTCGAAGAAGCGGACGCGCGCGGGGGGCAGCAGGCCGGCGCGCGCGGCCTCGTCGTAGAAGCGCTCGAGCCCGCGGCGCTCCTCGTCGCCGAGCTCGTAGGCGATCGCCTCCCTCAGGTACGAGAGGAGCGACGACGCCGACAGGCCCGTGCGCGCGGCGTACTCGGCGGCGATCGCCGGGCGCCTTTCGAGCCCCAGCGCCCTGGCGCGCTCGAGGAGGCGCTCGTCGTCGCCCGACAGCGCGCCGGGGCGACCGCACCAGGCCGCGAACACGAACGGCAGGCCCGTGAGCTCCCTCCACGCCTGCGCGAGGTCCACGACGTGCGCGTGGCGCCCCTCGACCTCGAGCGCCGGGTCGCCGATGACCAGAGCGCCGGTTCGCCCGCGCACGTGCTCGAGCGCCTCGCGCGGCGCGCGGCCGACGAGGCGGGGCTCCCCGCCCCGGCGTCGCGCGCGGAGCACCAGGCGCGCGAGCACGACGCTCGTGCGCGACGACAGGTCGACACCGATCTCGTCGAGCTCGTCGATCGGCGCGTCGCCCACCAGGACGACGCTGCGCACCGGGCCGCGCGAGGCGATCGCGCAGCCGCGGACGAGGCGCAGGTCCCCGATGGTCGCGGCGGCGGCCACGGGCATGAGAGCGACGTCCGCCTCGTCCTCCGCGACGCGGCGGGCGACCTCGCTCGGCACGGCGCAGTCGAGCCGCAGCCGGGCGCTGGCGGGATCGCGGTCGAGCCCCTCATAGAGCGGACGGGCGTTGAGGTAGCCGACGGCGGCGACGCGCAGGCGCGAGTCGGTCACGGGAGAACCTCGAGGTGCTTGGCAGCCTTGCGTTCGCGGACCTTCAGCGCGGCCTCGGGCAGCGCCGCGCGGGGGTGCTCGCGCACGACATGGTAGAGCGTGTCGCGCTCGACGGGGAGACGCCCCGCCTCCTGGATGAGACGGACGAGCTGCGCGGCCGTGAGCGCGCCGGGCGCGCGCGAGCCGGCCGCCCGGTAGATCGTCTCGTGGACGATCGTGCCGTCGACGTCGTCGGCCCCGAAGCGCAGCGCGATCTGCGCGACCTCGGGCGTCATGCTGACCCAGTACGCCTTGAGGTGTGGGACGTTGTCGAGCAGAAGCCGCGACACGGCCACGGTGCGCAGCGAGTCCACGGCCGTGGGCGCGGGCAGGCTGCGCATGCCGTTGCCATCAGGGTGGAACGCGAGCGGGATGAAGGCCTGCAGGCCGCGCGTCTCGTCCTGCAGCGCGCGCAGGCGCAGCAGGTGGTCTACGCGGTGCTCGAAGGTCTCGATGTGCCCGTAGAGCATCGTCGCGTTGGTGGGCATGCCAAGGCCGTGGGCCACGCGGTGCACCTCCAGGTACTCGTCGGCAGTCGCCTTGTCGTGCGAGATGCGGGTGCGGACCTCGGGGTCGAAGATTTCCGCGCCGCCGCCCGGGAGGCTGTCGAGGCCCGCGCGCCGGAGGCGCTCGAGGACCTCGCGGTGGGTCATCCCGTAGTGCGCGGCGAAGAAGTGGATCTCCACGGCCGTGAAGCACTTGAGGTGCACGTCGGGCTTGATGCGCTTGAAGCCGGTGAGGAGCTCCTCGTAGTACGAGAACGGCAGGCCGGGGTGCAACCCGTTGACGACGTGGATCTCGCTCGGCGGATCGTCCAGGCGCGCCTCGAGCTCGCGCCAGGCCTCCTCGACGCGCATCGTGCGCGCGCCCGGGGCCCCCTCCTCGAGCTTGGCGAACGAGCAGAAGAGGCACGACGCGACGCACACGTTCGTCGTCTCGATCCGCATGTTGCGGTTGAAGTACGTGCGGTCGCCGTGCAGCCGCTCGCGCACGAGGTTGGCGAGCTGGCCGACCTCGACGACGTCGGGGTGGCGAAAGAGAACGACCCCGTCGTCGAACGACAGCCGCTCGCCGCGCTCCACCTTCGAACGAATCGCTTCGAGCATCACTGGTTCTCCTGCGCGAACGAGGGGGTCCGCCCGGCGCGACGGACGAGCCCCTCGAGCTCTCGCCGCTTGAACGCCTCGGCCGACACGAGGCGCGACTTCTTGCCGACGCCGAGCACGTCGTCCTCGGCGAGCGGCAGCCCGCGCTTGTCGGAGATCCGGCCCGCGAGCTCGCTGGCGCCGAAGCCGAGGGCGATCTGCGCGAGCTCGAGGCCGCAGCGCGTCCACTCGATGCGGATGCGCGCGCCGCGCGGCAGCGACAGGCGCGCGAGCGCGACCTGGCGGAGGAGGTCGAGGCCCGTCGGGGCCGGGCCGTCGGCGGGGAGCACCGTCACGCCGTCGTCGTCCGCGGCGGACTCGCCCGTGAAGATGCGAACCTCGTCGCCCACCTCGTCGGCGCGGACCCGGTCGGCGAGCGCGCCGAGCACGAGCAGATCGGCTGCGCGGAGTCGAGCGAGGTGCTCGCCGGACAGCGGGCCGGCGCGCCGCGCGCGGGCGACCTCGTCGAGGCCGGCCTGGCCGATGGCCCGCTCCACCAGGGCGCTCATCGCTCCCCCCAGCGGCGCACGAGCTGGTGCGCGATCCCGAGGTGGTCGAGCAGCCGGCCGACGACGGTGTCGAGGGCGTCGCCCAGGGTCTCGGGCTTCCCGTAGAAGGAGGGCATGGCCGGCAGGACCGTGACGCCGAGGCGCGCGAGCTGCGTGAGGTTCTCGAGGTGGACGAGGCCGAGCGGGGTCTCGCGCGGCACGACGACCAGCGTACGCCTCTCCTTGAGCATGACGTCGGCGGCGCGCGTGAGCAGCGTGTCGGAGATGCCGTGCGCGATGCGCGCCGCCGTGCCCATGGAGCACGGGACGACGGCCATTGCGTGCCAGCCGGCGCTCCCGCTGGCGAACGGCGCCCTGTAGTCGCGCAGGCCCCAGGGCGGCGCCCCCACGGCCTCGCGCAGGTCGCCGCCGCACTCGAGCGCCCACACCTCGGGCGCCGTCTGCGACGCGCACACCGCGAGCTCCACGTCGTCGCGCGAGCGGAGGACCTCGATGAGCCGGCGCGCGTACGGCGCGCCGCTCGCCCCGGTGATCCCGACCACGATCTTGCGTTTCATGTCCTCACCTCGGCCCGCACGATCGACGCGACGCCGAACGTCAGGTCGAACCCGCTCACGCGGCCGAAGCCGACGCGCGCGAGGAGGACCTCGTACTCGCGCCGCGTCACGAAGCCGGCCATGCTGCGCGCAAGGTACTGGTACGCGCCGCGATCGCCCGAGAGCCACCCGCCGATCGTGGGCAGGACCACGCGCGCGTAGGCGCGGTGGAAGGCACGCGTCACGAGCCGCTCGGGACGGAACAGCTCGAGCGTGACGAAGACGCCACCGGGCCGGAGCACGCGCAGCACCTCGCGCGCCCCCGCCTCGGTGCTGGCGAGGTTACGCATGCCGAAGCCGCACACGACCGCGCCGAACTCGCCCGCGCCGAAGGGGAGCTTCGTGGCGTCGGCCACGACGGTCTCGGCGCGCGGCGCCTTGTGGCGGCCCGCGTCGAGCATCGCGGGGGAGAAGTCGGCGGCGACGAGCCTGTCGCCCGGGCGCGCGCACGCGACGAGCGCCGTGAGGTCCAGGGTCCCCGCGCAGAGGTCAAGGACCGGCCCTGGCGGCGCCGACGAGAGCTCCGCGATGGCGCGGAGCCGCCAGCGGCGATCGACTCCCGCGGACATGAGGCGGTTGAGCGTGTCGTACGTGGGCGCGATGCGCCCGAACATGCCGCGCGCAGCGTCGGCGTGGGCCCCCTCGCGCCCGGCACGCGCGCCGACCTCGGGGATGGGCGCGGCGCTCATGCGCGGCTCCGCTCCAGGACCCCGCGCGCCGCGCCGAGCACCCGCGAGAGCACGCCCGCCGCGTGGGCGCCGCTGGCGACCGCAGCGGGCGAGGCGTCGAGACCGATCTCGCGAACGAGCGCGTCGATGCGCGCCCGGGTGGCGGCGTCGACCCGGCAGGGCTCCGGCCACTCGCGCGCGTAGCCCTCGTCCTTCCACTTGCGAGTCCCGTCGACGCACACCTTGCCGCCCCAAAGCGCCTGGTTGGCCCCGTGATCCAGCTGGTCGATGGGTCCGTCGACGAACGCGAGATCGCGCTTGGGGTCGAGGTTCGCGAGCAGCCTCCACGCCACCTGACCGACGTCCTGGACGTCCACGTCCTCGTCGACCACGCAGATGACCTTGGAGAAGCTCATCTGGCCGGAGCCCCACATCCCGTGCGCGAGGCGCGCGGCATGGAAGGGGTATTGTTTCTTGATCGAGACGAGGACGAGGTTGTGGAACGCCCCCTCGACGGGCAGGTTCATGTCCACGATCTCCGGGAACAGCATCCGGAGCAGCGGCAGGAACAGGCGCTCGGTCGCCTTGCCGAGCCACGCGTCTTCCATCGGAGGCGGGCCGACGACGGTGGCCGGGAAGACGGCCCCGTCGCGGTGGGTCAGCGCCGTCACGTGGAAGCGTGGGAACCTGTCGACCGGCGTGTAGTAGCCGGTGTGGTCGCCGAACGGACCCTCGAGGGCGAGATCCTCCTGCGGGTCGACGTACCCCTCGAGCACGAGGTCCGCGTCGGCGGGGACCTCGAGGTCCACTGTCTTGCAGCCGACGGTGGCGACGCTCCGCCGGCGGAGGAAGCCGGCGAACATCCACTCGTCGATCCCGTCGGGAAGCGGCGCCGTGGCGGTGTACGCGAGCGCCGGATCGCCCCCGAGCGCGACGGCGACCTCGAGGCGGCGAAGCCCGAGCTCCTTCGCGCGACGGAAGTGCCGGGCGCCCGTCTTGTGCACCTGCCAGTGCATCGCCGTCGTCCGGCGGTCGAGCTTCTGCATCCGGTAGCACCCGACGTTGCGGACGCCCGTCTCCGGGTCGCGCGTGATGACCTGGGGCAGCGTGATGAACGGACCGCCGTCGTGCGGCCAGCACGTCAGGATCGGAAGCGCGCCGAGATCGACGTCGTCGCCGAGCTGGACGACGTCCTGGCACGCGCCGGTCGCGACCTTGCGCGGCGGGATGTGCGCGAGCTCCGGGAGCCGGAGGGCGAGCTGCCCGAGCTCGCGAGCGCTCGAGGGAGCGCGCGTGTGCACGAGCACCTCGATCGCCCGGGCATGCTCCTCCAGATCGTCGACGCCGAGGGCCATCGACATGCGACGGCGCGACCCGTACGCGTTGACGAGCAGCGGGAAGCGCGCGCCCGTGACGTCCTCGACGAGGAGCGCGGGCCCGTGCGCCTTCATGACGCGATCGGCGAGGGCCGCGATCTCGAGGTGCGGGTCCAGGGGGCGGCGAACGCGGACCAACTCCCCGCGCTGTTCGAGGGCACGCACGAACGCGCCCAGGCCGTCCCACGCCATCGTCACGCCTCCCAATAGCCGTTCAAAATATTTTGAACGTCAGGCTTCTAGGCCCCGCCCGGAGGGTCGTCAAGACGGCCTTGCGCGCCCGACGGGAAGGGGGCATGGGAGGACGAAGGGCGATGAGGCCGGCCGACTCGAGCGAGTTCTTCCGCTTGCCGTCCCCGCCCGGGCGCTCGCGCGAGAGCACGCTGCGGCTCGACGCCGAGGGTCGCTTCTGGCACGACGGCGCCCGCGTGGAGAACGTCGCGATGATCGCGGCGCTCCACACGTGGATCGGCCGCCACCCGGACGACGGGCGCTACGTCCTGAGCAACGGGTACGACTGGACGTACTTCGCGGTCGACGACGCGCCGTACCAGGTTCGCTCGCTCCGCCTGGAGCCCGACCGCGTCACGCTGGTGCTCAGCGACGGCACGGAGGAGACGTGGGAGCCGGAGTCGACGCGCGTCGGCGCGGATGGAGCGCTCTACGCCACGGTGAAGCGCCAGGCCCGAGCTGGACCGTTCGAGGCGAAGTTCTCGAGGCACGCTCAGGCGTCCCTGGAGCCGGTGCTCGTCGAGGCGAGCGGTCGGCCGGCGGCGAAGATCGGCGGGAATGTCCACGCAATCGGAGCCAAAGAGGGCGGCTTCGGCTAACATTGCCGCCCCATGCGTCTGCTCATCGCCGACAAGCTTCACCCGCGCGCCATCGAGGAGCTCCGCACGCTCCCGCTCGAGGTCGTCTACGAGCCCGAGCTCACGAAGGAGACCCTCGAGAAGCACCTGGCCGGCGTGGGGATCCTCGTCGTCCGCTCGACCGAGGTGACTGCGGCGGCCATCGAGAGCACGAAGCAGCTCAATCTCATCGTGCGCGCGGGCGCCAGCTACAACACGATCGATGTCCGCGCTGCGAGCAAGCGCGGCATCTACGTCGCCAACTGTCCGGGCAAGAACGCGTCGGCCGTCGCGGAGCTGGTGCTGGGCATGATGCTCGCGCTCGACCGCCGTCTGCCCGACGCCGTGGCCTCGCTGCGAGCGGGCAAGTGGGAGCGCCAAGAGTACGGCAAGGCCGAGGGGCTGTACGGCAAGACCTTCGGCGTCGCGGGCATGGGCGCCATCGGGCGCGAGGTGGCGGCGCGGGCCCGCTGCTTCGGCCTCAACGTGCTCGCCTGGAGCCGCTCGCTTACGCCAGCCCGCGCCACCGAGCTCGGCGTGACCTACGCCGCCTCGCTCGACGAGCTCGCGGCGAAGAGCCACGTTCTGTCGCTCCATCTCGCGCTCACCGAGCGCACCAAGCACGTCGTGAACCGGCGGGTCATCGACCTCCTCCACGACCACGCGATGCTGATCAACACGGCGCGCGCGGACCTTGTGGAGATGGATCGGCTGCTCGAGGCCGTGGACAAGCGCGGGCTGCGCGTGGGGGTCGACGTCTACGCGAACGAGCCTCGCGGCTCGAAGGTCTTCCCCACGCCCGAGCTGTTCCGGGCCTCGCCCACGGGGGGGCTGGTGTACGGCACGCCGCACATCGCAGCCGCGACCGACCAGGCGCAGCTCTCGATCGCGACCGAGACGGTGCGCGTCATCCGCTCGTTTCTGCTCGAAGGGACGGTGCCGAACGTCGTCAACGTCTCCTCGTCGTCGGCCTCTCGCTTTCAGCTGGTGATCCGCATGCAGGACAAGGTCGGCACGTTCGCCAACGTGCTGGGCGTGCTCAAGCGGCACGGCATCAACGTCGAGGAGGTCACGAACACGGTCTTCGAGGCCGGCGTGGCCGCCTGCGCCAAGCTGCGCCTGCTGTCGCGTCCGACCGAGGCCTGCCTGGCCGAGGTGCGGGCGTTCGACGAGGTGCTCCACGTCGATCTGGTCACGCTCCCCATGCTCGCCTGATGCCCCGCGTGGTCCAGCCGTGGGCGCTCGTGCTCGTCGCCTGGGCGGCCGGCACCGCCGGCTGCAAGGATCACGCATCGGGAGCCCGCCCCCACGCGGGAGGGCCCGGCGCGGCCCCGTCCATGTCCGCTGCGACCGCGGGGTCGTCGTCACCTTCTGCGCCGGTCCTCGCGGACGCCGGCCCCCCCGCCGACGACGTCATTCCCGCGACGTCGAGCGACGAGCTGAGCACGCGCGCGCGACACCTGCTGGAGGCCATCGCGAAGGACGACCCGGACCTCGCGACGGACATCGTCTTTCCGCGCGCGGGTTGGCTTCCCCTCCGCGACGTCGACGATCCCGGCAAGGACTGGGACAAGAAGGTCGACCAGCCGTTCCGGCGGGCACTCCGCGTGCTCTCCCGCCACCACATGGCCGACGCGCGGTTCGTTTCGCTCGAGCTCGGGCACGCGGTGGTGCAGGAGCCGGCTCGTCGTCACGGCTGGAAGAAGCCGCTCTGGACGGTCCACGGGTCGCGGCTGACGTACCTCGTCGACGGACACACGCTGACGGTCTCGATCCAGGAGATGCGGGCGTGGCGTGGCGCCTGGTACGTCACGCGCCTTCGCTGAGGACGGGGCGGCGGTCTACTTGCGGCGATCCGCGTCGATCTCGGCCAGGATCTGCTCGATGCGCACCGTGTGGTCCAGGCCCGTGTCGTAGACGAAGCGCAGCTCGGGGGCGTGCCGCAGGCCCAGGCGCTGCGTGACCTCGCGCCGCAGCAGGCCCTTCGCCCGCGCCAGGCCGTCGAGCAGGCGCTTGCGACGCGCCAGATCGTCTCCCCCCTCGAGGAGACGGACGAGGACCTTCGCGCTGCGCAGATCGTTGGTCAGCTCGACGCGCGTGACGATCGCGCCGGCGGCGCCGGGGTCCTTCACCTCGCTGGCCAGGAGGTCGGCGAGTTCGATGCGCACCCCCTCGGCCACCCGTCGAACGCGTGTGGCGTGCTCATCGCCCATGCGGACCTCCGTCGTGAAGCTCGTCCCCCACGGACATCACCTCGGTCGAACGATCGGTGAGCACGGCGTTCTCTTGGGTCTCAGCGAGGTGGGCGACGCGGTCGAGCACCGAGTCGCACACGGCTGCCTCCGCGGAGACCACCCCCACGCCGAACACGGCGCGCTGCAGGAGATCCTGCGCGCCGACCTCGGCGATCGACACGTCGAAGCGTGCACGCACACGATCGCGGAACCTGAGCACGACGCGGCGCTTGTCCTTGAGCGTTCGAGCGTGAGGGATGTGAAAGGTCAGACGGAGCAAACCGACGAACATCGCGCTCCCGGCTAGAGCTTCTGCTTGATCTCCTCGACCTCGTAACACTCGACGACATCCTTCTCCTTGAGGTCGTTGTAGCCCTCGAGGCTGATGCCGCACTCGAAGCCTTCGACGACCTCCTTCGCGTCGTCCTTGAAGCGCTTCAGGCTGCTGATCTTGCCTTCCCACGCGACGGCCCCCTCGCGTACGAGGCGAACCTTGCCGTTACGGACGATCTTGCCCTCGGTCACGTAGCAGCCGGCGACGGCGATGCCCTTGACCTTGAAGAGCTGGCGCACCTCCGCCTTGCCGTTCTGCTTCTCGACCAGGGTCGGGGGCAGCAAGCCCTCCATCGCGCCCTTCACGTCCTCCAGGGCGTTGTAGATGATCGAGTAGAGGCGGATCTCGATCTTGTTCTCCTCCGCGAGAGCCGAGGCCTTGCCCGCGGGCCGGACGTTGAAGCCGACCAGGATGGCCTTGGACGCGATGCCGAGGTTGACGTCACCCTCGGTGATCGCACCGACCGCCGCGTGGATGATCGCCAGCCTGACCTTCTCGGTGGAAAGCTTCGCCAGCGCGTCGGCCAGCGCCTCGACGGAACCCTGCACGTCGCCCTTGATGATGACGCGCAGCTCCTGCTGCCCGCTGTCGGCGATGCGCTTCGAGAGCTCCTCAAGCGAGACCTTGGCGGTCGAGGGGATCAGGCTCTTGGCCATCTTGCCCCGCCGGCTCTCGGCGATCTCCTGCGCCTTCTTGGGGTCCTTCACGGCGTCCATACGATCGCCCGCGTTCGGGACCTCGCTCAGGCCGAGGATCTCGACGGGCGTGGCCGGGCCGGCCTCGGCGACCTGCTTGCCGTGCTCGTTCGTCATCGCGCGCACCTTGCCGAAGCCAGCGCCCGCAAGGACGAAATCACCCACGCGCAGGGTGCCGTCCTGGACGAGCACGCGCGCCACGGGGCCGCGGCCCCGATCGAGCAGCGCCTCGAGCACCGTACCGCTCGCGGGCCGCTTGGGGTTCGCCGTCAGCTCGAGAAGCTCGCTCTGGAGCGAGATCGACTCGAGAAGCTTGTCGACCCCCTCGCCGGTCACGGCACTGACGTTTACGAACAGGGTGTCGCCGCCCCACTCCTCGGGGACGAGGCCGAGGTCGACCAGCTCGCGCTTGACGCGCTCCGGATCGGCGCCCGGCTTGTCGATCTTGTTGACCGCGACGAGGATCGGCACCTTCGCCGCCTTCGCGTGGGCGAGGGCCTCCTTCGTCTGCGGCATGACGCCGTCGTCGGCGGCGACGACGAGCACGACGATGTCGGTCACGCCAGCGCCGCGGGCGCGCATCTGGGTGAAGGCCTCGTGGCCCGGTGTGTCGAGGAAGACGACCGTGCCCTGCTTGGTCTCGACCTTGTAGGCGCCGATGTGCTGCGTGATCCCGCCGGCCTCGCCCGCGGCGACGTTCGCCTTGCGGATCCGGTCGAGGAGGCTCGTCTTCCCGTGGTCGACGTGACCCATGACGGTCACGACGGGCGGGCGCTCCGCTCCGGTCTCGCTCTCGACGGCCACCTCTTCCTCGCCGCGCGCCTCGGCGATCGTCTGCTCCTCGCTCTTGCTGACGTCCTCGACCTCCCAGCCGAACTCGCTGGCGAGGATCTTGGCGGTGTCCGCGTCGAGCGTCGTGTTGATGTGGACGTTGGACATCCCCATCGACAGCAGCTTCACGAGCAACTCGGTCGCCTTGAGGCTCATGCGCTGGGCCATCGTCTGGAGCGTGATGTCGCCCTCGATACGGATGACCTTCTTGTGCGCGCTCATCTCCTGGGTCGAGACCATCGCGGGCTTGCGCGGAGGCATCGGCCCCAGGTTCCGGCGCGCTCCGGCGCCGCCGGTGTTGCGCCCCATCATCGGCCGCCCCGGCTGCTGCCCCGGCGCGCGCACGTCGCGACGCGCTCCCGGACCGCCCGTCGCGCCCGCGCGCGGGTCATACTGCACGCGGCGAGGCATGTTGGGCTGGTTGGCGGAGCGCATCGCGCTCGGCGCCGGCATCGGCACGCCCGGGCGCCCCGTCCAGTACTCGACGCCCGTCTTGGGCGCCTGGCTCGGGCGCATCG